>CAZEVX010000049.1:0-10836 GCA_964515705.1 uncultured Verrucomicrobiota bacterium
TCCACTCTCGGTTTCCTGGCCATGCCTGCCTTTTACGCCCCGCACCCGCCGCCTGTCAATACATCAATACCTATTATCTCGGACTGACCCCTTCTCACCACAATACCCAACGATCTCCATCGCCATTACTGGCTATGGTCCGGCCCCTATGAACGCCCGAAGGCTGAATGCCGGCGGCGGAACGGCCGCGCCGGAGCGCGGCCCTCCGGGGCTTCCGCGTTCATGCGCCCGGGCGCGGTCCAGCGAGCGCGGCGCCATTGGAGCGGATGATCTCGCGGTACCAGAGGGCCGACTGCTTGAGCGTACGCTGTTGCGTGGCGTAGTCCACATGCGCCAGACCGAAGCGCGGCCGGTACCCCGAGAACCACTCGAAGTTATCCATCAGACTCCAGTGGCAGTAGCCGGCGAGCGGTACGCCTTCGGCGTGGGCGCGGTGCAGGGCGGTCAGGTAGCGGGTCAGGAAATCCACGCGCGCCCCGTCGCGCACCAGGCCGTCGCTGTCAACCCAGTCGGGCATCGAGGTCCCGTTCTCGGTGATCAGGATCGGCAGGCGGTAGCGCTCGTGGCAGAAGCGCGGTCCCCAGTAGAGCGCTTCCGGCAGGACGCGCCAGTTGATCCCGCTGATCGGGCCGCCGACCGGCTCGGGCTCCTCGACGAATTGCCCGTCGGGCCCGGCGCGCCCGCGCACGCCGCCGTAGACATTGAGGCCGAAGACGTCCAGCGGCTGGGCGATGGTCTCGAGGTCGCCCGCCTGCACCCGCGGCATGGCGTCGCCGCTGGCGGCCACGCCGTCGTCCGGGTAGCGGCCGCGGTAGACCGGGTCGAGCCACCAGGCGACGGCATGCACCGTGCGCGGGGCGGCGAACAGCGCCCGGCGCGCCGCCTCGAGGTCCTCCGGCCGGTCGGCGGCCGGGCAGCGCACGTGGGCCACCGGCGCCCAGCCGAGCCGCACCGGCCGGCCGGCGTGCGCGCGCACCGCCTGCACGGCCAGCCCGTGCCCCAGCAGCAGGTGGTGGGTCATGCGCAACTGCTCCGCCCAGCCGTAACTCATGCAAGGCGCCCGGTCATCGTGCGGATGATGGGTGACGGCGTTCGAGGGCTCGTTGAGCGTCAGCCAGATCGGCACGCGGTCCCCGAGCGCCTCGGCCAGCACTGCGGCGTAGTCGCCGAACCAGCGCGGGCTGTCGGGATGGAGCCAGCCGCCGCGGCAGAACAGCTCGTAGGGATAATCCCAGTGAAACAGCGTCAGGATCGGCGTGATGCCGGCCTCGACAAGGGCGTCCGTCAGACGCCGGTAAAAATCCAGCCCGCGCTCATTGACCGCGCCGACGCCCGCCGGCAGGACGCGCGGCCAGGAGACGGAAAAGCGGTAGGCCGTCAGCCCGATGGCCTGCATCAGCGCGACGTCCCCGCGGTAGCGGTGGTAATGGTCACACGCCGTGTTGCCGGTATGCCCGCCGTAGATCTTGCCCGGGATACGGGTCGTCATATCCCAGACCGAAAGACCCTTGCCGTCCTCGTTCCAGGCGCCTTCGATCTGGTAGGCCGCCGTCGCCGCGCCCCACAAGAAGCCATCGGGAAAGGTCATCGACTACTGCTCCTGCGTGCCGCGCGTTGATGGCGTTACAGCCTCACGCCGAGGCGCACGGCCGCGTAAGCGGACGGGCCGCCGTCGGTGTTGGCCACCTTGCTGTCGAACCGGTTACGGAGTTGCAGTTGCTGGTAGACGTAGGCGCCGCCTTCGACGGCCGCCTCGACCACATGGAAGAACCGCCGCGACCATTCCAGGCCCATTCGCACGCGCTGGTCGTAGAACATCCCGCCCGGCGCCGGCGGATCGTCATCCAGCCGGTACTGCCGGTATTCCCAGCGGCCGCGCAGCGTCAGCTTGGAGGCCGGCCCGAGCGTCCGCACCAGGTCCAGACCGGGGCCGGGCGTCAGCAGCCGCCAGGCCGGGTTGATCGTCCAGTCGACGCCGGGGACCGGCAGCACGGGAACCGTGCTTTCGAACCCGAAGACCACCGTCGAGAGGGTCAGTCGCAGGTTCGTCGAGACGAGGTAGCCGACCCCGGCCAGGGCGCTGCCGTTGAAGGCTTCCCAGAGGTCGGCGCGGGTCTCTCCGGCGACCGAGACCGAGCCGCCCGCCTGCCAGGTCCAGGCGCCCTTGAGCGGCCCGACGAGCATCGTGCCAAGCCGGAAACTGACGGCGTCGTGCATGAAGCCGCTGGCGCCGAAGGGCGTGTCATCGCGCCGGTTGAAGGAATAATCGGCATAATCGGTATCCGCTTCGAGCGCCGCCACGACGGCGTCGAAGATCGGCCGCCGCACGGCGGCGCCGCCACTGACCCGCTGGACCGTGACATCGCTGCCGTTCCGGTAATGGGAACTGGGGTCAAGGCGGTAACCCGACCGCAGTTCGATCCCGCGGCCCCGCGGCACCGGCCCGAGCGCGACACGGCCGGCGCTGTCGGCGGGGAATGGTTCCTTGGCGTCCGCCGGCGTCCGCGGGTCGGCGCCCAGCCCGGCCGTCGCCACCGCCAGCATCAGGCAAAAAGTGGTCAGAAAAGGGGTCAGTCCGTACATATGTGCAATGGTTGGTCGGCAAGCAGTCATAATGGCATAGGCCCTTGGCGGTCATGGGGCAGAGCGACGGGCGGGTTATGGGGCATAGTCTGGGCTTGATCCGCGGCGATTGTGATCTGGCGTTCGCCGGGGGTGGTCCCGGGTTCGAACGTGATGTGGATGGTCTGCGGCGGCAGCCAGTCGCGGGCGCGTTCCGCCCATTCGATGACCACGATGCCGCGGGTTTCGAGAAGGTCGTCGAGGCCGAGGCTGGCGAGGTCGTCCAAGCCATGCAGGCGGTAGAGGTCCACGTGCACAAGCGGCAACGGGCCGTCGTAGATTTGGACCAGGACGAAGGTGGGGCTGGTGACCGCCTGGCGCACCCCGAGGGCGCGGGCCAATCCCTGGACAAAACACGTTTTACCGCTACCCAGGTCGCCATGCAGCGCCAGCACGGCGCCTGGCCGGAGGGTTGCCGCGAGGGCGGCTGCCAGGGCACGGGTTTCCGCCGGGCTATAAGACATGGTTGGCTGGGGGCTCATGACCGGAAATGCTCGTAGCCGACCGCGCCCAGCCGCACTGGCCGGCCATGCTCGTCGAGGAACGCGAGGCGGCCGCGGCGCGCGGTGACATTTCCGATGCAGCGGCAGGGCGCCAGGGACGGCGGCCAGGACCGTGCCAAAGCCGCGGCGCGGGCGGCGGGCACTGTGAACAACAATTCGTAATCCTCGCCGTCGCCGCAGGCGCGGCGCCAGGCCTGAAGCCGGGGCAGACCGGCGATGGACGGCGCCAGGGGCAGGGCGGCGAGTCGAACCGCGGCGCCGACGCCGCCCGCCCGCGCGAGATGCGCGAGGTCAACGGCCAGGCCGTCACTGAGGTCGATCATGGCCGTCGCCCAGCGGCCGGCCCGCAGCCAGCGGCCCTCGGCCAGGCGTGGTTCGAACGCCAAGTGCCGCCCGGCGCGGCTGCCGCCGAGGCAGCCGGTGACGAAGAGGCCGTCGCCCGGCCGGGCTCCCGATCGCTGGACGGCGCGGCCGCGCGGGACACGGCCGACGGCGAAGACATGCAATTCCAGGCGGGGTCCCCGGGCGACGTCGCCGCCGACGATCGCCACGCGCCACCGGCGCGCAAGCTGCGCCATGCCGGCATAGGCCGCGGCCACGCGCTGCGGGGGCGTCGCGGGCGGCGCCACCACATTGACGAGCGCCCAGAGCGGCTCGCCGCCCATGGCCGCCAGGTCGCTCAATACGCGCGCGAGCGCCTTATGGCCGACGGCGCCCCCGGGGGTGGCGCGTCGGAAATGGACGCCTTCGATCACCGGGTCGGACTTGAGCAGCCAATCCCAGCGTCCGCCGGGCTCCGGCCGGACGACGGCGCAATCGTCGCCCGGGCCAAGCGCGACATCGGGTCGCCCCGGAAGGCGATGGATCCATTGACGGATGAGCGCCCGTTCCCCCCGGGCGGCCAGTGATTGGCGGCGGGGGCTCATGATGTCCGTTTCGCGAGGTCATCCCGAGGGCGTCCGGCCGCCAGGGCGCGCCGGATGGCGCGATCGAACGGCGGCCGCAGCACGCCGTGTTCGCAGACGATGGCGGTGATCAGGCGCGCCGGGGTGACATCGAAGGCCGGGGCGTAGACCTTGACGCCCTCCGGCGCCGTACGCGCGCCGAAGCCGCGGGTAATTTCGTCGGCGCCGCGCTGCTCGATCGGGATCCCGGCCCCCGTGGCCAGGGTGGGATCGAAAGTCGAGGTCGGGGCCAGCACATAGAAGGGGACATGATGGGCGCGGGCCAAGACGGCGAGTCCGTAGGTTCCGATTTTATTGGCACTGTCGCCGTTGGCGGCGATGCGGTCGGCTCCGACGAGCACGCGGTGCACGCGGCCTTCTTTCATGACCTGGGCGGCCATATTATCGCAGATCAGGGTCACGTCGACGCCGGCGCGCATCAGTTCCCAGGCTGTCAGTCGCGCGCCCTGGAGCAGCGGCCGGGTCTCGTCGGCGAAGACGCGCAGGCGCTTGCCCTGTTCGCGGGCCAGGTAGATCGGCGCCAGGGCCGTGCCGTAGCGCGCGGTAGCCAGGCCGCCGGCGTTGCAGTGGGTCAGGATGGTTTCGCCGTCGCGCAGCAGGCGCGCGCCGTGCCGGCCGATGGCCCGGCCCGTGGCGAGGTCTTCGCGCCAGATGGCGAGCGCTTCGCGGGCCAAGCGGTGCTTGAGGCGGTCGGGGGACAGGGCCGCGCCGCGCGCGGCGCAGGCGGTCATGCGGTCCAGGGACCAGAAGAGGTTGACCGCCGTCGGGCGGGCCGTGGCGAGGAAGGCGGCCGCGCGCGCCACGGCCCGGCGGAGATCTGGGCCCGTGGCGGCACGGCAGGCTTGGACGGCGGCCACCACACCCATGGCGGCGGCGATCCCGATCGCCGGCGCGCCGCGCACCTGCAACGTCCGGATCGCCTTCCAGACCGCGCGCACGTCATTGGTGTCGAGGTAGCGCAGGGTGCCGGGCAGCCGGGTCTGGTCCACCATGCGGATGCGGCCGGGCAGCGGACATCCCGGCCGGTCGGGGACCCAGGCGATCGTCTGGATAGGTCTCATGGGAATGTTTTGGAACGCGTGGCCAACCCGCGCCGCGCCTCAGGGCGACGCGGCCAGCAGCAAGGCCAGATTGAGGCCGTTGAAGACGGCGTGCATGATCGCCGGCACCCACAGCGAGCCGGACTGAATGTAGGCCAGCGCCAGGCCGACGGCGAGCACAAACAGCGGCAGGAACGAGGGCGCATGGACATGGACGGCGGCAAAGAGCAGCGACGACAGCACCACCGCCGGGCCGGTTCCCATACGCTTCATGAGGGCCGGGAGCAGCACGCCGCGGAAGAGCGCCTCCTCGGCCAAGGGCGCCAGCACCAGCGCCAGGCTAAGAAGCCCCATGAGCGTCCAGGCGGACTGCGGCTTCATGAAGATCAGCACGAAATCCTGGATGGTGAGCGGGCGTCCGAACAGCAGCATCACCAGTTGCGATACCATCGCCGCGGTCATAAAGGCCGGCAGGACTCCGGCGTAGCACGTCAGGGCCATTCCCGCGCGCCGGGCCAGCCCGGGCGTGCGAAGGCCGAAGGCCCGTCCCCACGACCAGCGGCGGGCGCGCAGCATGCCCATCAAAAGCAACAGTGCCGCGCCATGAAAGACCAGGCCCTGGGCAAACACCCGCCCAGTATCGGCGTCGCCCGGGTCCGGGACACTGCCGAACGCCGCGAGGGTCTTCCACAGGCCGACGGCGATGACCTGGACGCCCACGAGGAGCAGGGCCACGCAGAGGGCCGAGCGCAAGGTCCAGGGTCGGACGCGGATCCGGGCGGCACGGCGCGCCCAGGCATCGGGCCGGCGCAGGACCCGCGGCAGCAGCAGCACATCCAGGCCGGCGCCCGCCAGCATCAGCAACAGATAACCGGCAACCAGGAGGAGCAGCAGGCCGGAGACTGGCTTCGGATCGGCCATGCCGGCGAGGAACGACACCCTGTTGGATACCAGGCCATTCATGGTGGGCAGCAACGGAAGGCCGCGCGCGGCGGCCAGGTCGCGGCAGGACAGGCTCCCGCGGTTGCGTTCAGGCGGCCGGTTCGACAGTTTCCCGGATCACGTAGATCGGCTTGCCCTGGGACTCGTGGTACGTCCGAATCTGGAGTTCGGCGAGAATCCCCATGCTGATGAACTGCAGGCCGAAAAACACCAGCATGAAAGAGGTCATGATCCAGAAGGGGCGCTTGATCAAGTCGGCGGCAAACTGGGTGCCGAAGGCATGATAGGACCCGTTGGCCAGCGCCATGCCGAGCAGCAGGAGCAGGCCGGGGACTCCCAGCAGCAGGCCCAGCCGCCCGAAGATCTGGATCGGGCTGCGGCTGTAGCGCATCAGGAACGACACCGTGAAGAGGTCGAGCACCACGCGCACGATGCGCGACAGGCCGTACTTGGACTTGCCGAACTGGCGCGGGTGATGGCGCACGACGACTTCCTCGACCGTGCCGCCGACCCAGCTGGCGAGTGCCGGGATGAAGCGGTGCATCTCGCCATAGAGCCGCACGTCCTTGAGGATGTCGCGCCGATAGGCCTTGAGGGTGCATCCGAAATCATGGATGGGCACGCCCGTGACCCGGCTGATGAGGCCGTTGGCCAGGATCGATGGCAATCGCCGGTGGAGGAAGGGATCCTGGCGGTCCTTGCGCCATCCGCTGACGACGTCGGCCCCGCGGTCCATGCGTTCAAGGAGCAGCGGGATGTCGTCGGGATCGTTCTGGAGGTCGGCGTCGAGCATGACGACGACGTTGCCCCGGGCGGCCTCGATGCCGGCGCTCATGGCGGCCGTCTGGCCGAAATTGCGGCGCAGGCGGATGAGACGCAGGCAGGGGATACGGGCCGTCTGGTCCCGCAGCGCCGCCCAGGTGCCGTCCCGGCTGCCGTCGTCCACCAGAATCAGTTCGTAGCGGCGTCCGAGTCGTGAGAGCGCGGCGTGGAGCCGTTCGCAGAGCCGGGCGACATTGTCTACCTCGTTATACACCGGCACGACGACGGACACATCCATGGCACATGTCTCCTTGCACGGCCGGATCCAAACCCATGCGTCGCATTATGGGGCGGCGGCCGGGCCAAGGCAACGGCAAAACGCGGGGGATAGTAGCCCCGAGGCGTCCCCGGGCCTTGCGCCGCGGGACGCTGACATTTTGGCTCCTGCCGGACAAGCCGGCAGGGCGCCACCGCATTCAGGGCACCTCGACCCATTGCGGCAGGGCCGTGAAGAGCAGGGCTCGTCGGACGCGGCCGGGCTCGAGGCCGAGCACGCGGGCGGCCATCTCCCGGTAGGCATCGAGTTGCGGCCGGTAGCGCGCCGTTTCCCGGACGAGCCAGTCGCCGGGATCGGCGCGGGGTCCCGGCCGGCCGGTCTTGAAATCCACGAGCACGGCGCCCTCCCCGGTTTTGAGGAGCAGGTCCACGCGCCCGACGCGCAGGCGGCCCGGTGCGGGGGCGTCTTCCAGCGCCCACTCGCAGAGCACCGCGGATGCCGCCTGGCGGAGGCTGGCGAAGGCCGGCAGGTCCCAGGCGCGCCGGCATTCCACAAGTGCCGCGCGCGCCAGGTCCGGGCGCCCCGCCGGCACGACGCCCTCGGCCGCCAGCGCCGCCTCCACGGCCGCGGTATCCGGCGCCGGGCTGCCGCGCGCGAGGGTGTCGAAGACCCGGTGCATAACCACCCCCCGCGCGCGGGCTTCGGGGTCCGGCTCGTCGGTTCCCGGCAGCGCCACCATGGCCGTGGCGTCCTCCAGGGCGGAGGGGGTCTCGATGCGGTACGGCAACGGCGCGGGGTCGAAAGGCGCCGGGTCGGGAAGCCGGACGGGCGCCGCAGCCGCGGCCGGGACGGGCGCGTCCGGCCGCGGATCGCGCAGCAGGCGCACGGGCAGTCCCTCGAACGCTCGCTGCCGCGCCAATGCCTCGAACCAGGCGATCGGCGATTCGGCCGCGGCGGCGGCGGCGTCCTCCTCGCCGTCGGGGTCGGACGGCCGGGCTTTCCACAGGCCGCTGAGCGTGAGCGACTCGCGGGCGCGGGTGGCGGCCACGTAGACCAGGCGCCGGTATTCCGCGGCATCGCGTCGGCGCCCGAGCGCCTGCAGCAGGACGTGGGCCAGCGGCCGCGCCTCGGTGCGCCGATCGCCGCCGGCCGCCGCCAGGAACGGCCGTCCGGAGACCGGCAGGCGATCGAGCAGAAACGCCGTCTGCCATTCGCCGCGGGTCCGGCCGCCCGGCCGGCGGTCGAGGCCGACCGCGAAGACGTGATCAAACTCGAGCCCTTTGGCCCGGTGGATTGTCATCACGGCAATTGGCGAGAAGGCGGCGCGCGGGTCGGGCGGCGTATAGGCATGGGCCACCAGGCGTTCGAAGGCCTCGAGCGTGTCTTCGGCCGTGCCAGGCGGGCAGCGTCCGAGGAGTTCGAGAGCCTGAAGGGCGCCGGCCAGGCCCGCCGAACCGTACCGGCGAACGACGGCCGCCGGCCCGTCGAGGTCCTCCCACAGGCGTTGCAGGCTGACCGCGTAGGGTTCGCGCCCGACGTCCGGACGCAGGCGGTCCCAGGCCGCCTGGAAACGGGCCAGGTCCGGGTGCGCATCGCGGCAGGGGCCGGCGATGCGGTCCGACCAACGCGCCAGGCCCGGCGCGGCGGCGATCCGTTCGAGGACCGCTTCTGGAACGCGGCACCAGGGGGCGCGCAACACGGCCGCCCAAGCGACATCGTCGTGCGGCCGCACGAGGGCGCGGAAGAGATTGAGGAGGTGGCGCACCTCGGGACAATCGGGCATCGGGACGCCCTCCATCAGGCGCACCGGCAGCGCGTACGCCGCCAGCGCCCGGACATAGGGCGTCAGGTGAGTTCGCGCCGGCATTAGGACGGCGATCGTATCGTCCGGCCGCTCGCGGTGGAGCGCGGCGATCCGGTCGGCCACGTAGCGGGCTTCCACGATACGGGCCTCGCCGGACGGCAACCCGGACGACGCCGCCGCGGTTCGCCCCGTCCGGCAGGAGAACACCGCCAGCGTGACCGGCGCGGGGACCGGGGCCGACGCGCGGGCCGGCGCGGCCGGTTGGAAGGCGACCTCGTCGAACTCCGGGCGCGGCGTTCCGAGGATGTGCGCGAAGGCGGCATTGGCGAAGGCCACCAGGTGCGGGCGCGACCGGAAATTGGCGCGCAGCGCCAGGGGGCGCAGCGGCAGGGGGGCCTCGCCGCGCCGCGGCAGGCCACCGGCCTTGAGCGACTCGAACAGGCTGACGTCCGCGCGCCGGAACCGGAAAATGGATTGTTTCGGGTCGCCGACCACGAACACCGTGCGGCCGTCGTCCGCTTCCCATCCTTCGGCCAGGGCGCCGAGGATTCGGACCTGGGTATCGTTCATGTCCTGGGCCTCATCCACCAGGACATGGCGCAAGTGTTCATGGAAGAACACGAGGCTTTCGCCAGGCCGGTCCACGCGGCTGAAGGCCCGCAACGCCGCCAGTTCGAGCTCCATGAAATCCAGGCCGCGCGCCCGCAGGAGGGCCGCGAAGCGCGCCAAAACGCCCCGGGCGATGAGCACGAAATCGCGCAGCGCCTCATATCCGACCGGGTCCGCAATGTCCGGCCACCCGCGGAGTTCGGCAAGCCGCTCGGCGATATCCGGCGGCAGCCCGGCGATCCAGTCGGCCAGCGGTCCTTTCCCGAACTGCGGCCCGAACTCGGCCGGCCGGAACTGCCGGCGCGGCGTGCCCGTCTTGGTCAGAAACACCTCGGCGGCCGCCCGCCAAGCGGGCGCGTCTTGCAGCGCCATGCCCGGCGGCTCGGGGGCGAGGCGGTCGGCGAAGACCCCGCTAGCGGCGTGCAAACGCGCGGCCAGTTCGCGCCAGGCGTCGGCCTGGCCGGCGAAATAGGCCCGCAAGGGAGCGAGACCGAGGCCGGCCAGGCGCTCCGCCCGGGATTCCAGCTCGGCGCGCGGCTGCGCCTGGCGAAAGACCGCGATCAATCCGTCTAGGCGGTCGCGGCGGGCGAGCAGATCGGCGAGTTGCCCGCCCAGCGCCCGGACATTGTTATTGGCGGCGGCCAGTCGGCGCTGGAAGGCCTGCGCCTCGTACGGGTCGAGCGCCGACTCGCCGGCGGCCGCGGCCTGGATATACTCGCGGACGGCCGTGTCGAGCAGCGCCTGCTGGCCAAGGTCGTCGAGCAGCGCAAATCCCGGCGGGACCTCGGATTCGAGCGGCCACTGGCGGGCGATGCGGGCGCAGAATCCGTGAAAAGTATCGACGAAAAAAGCGTCCGGGCTGCGCATCAGGAGCGTCCAGTCGGGATGCGCGCGCAAGGCGGCGCGGGCGAGGTCCAGCAGCAAGGCATCCCATGGAGTGGCCGGCGGCGCCGGGTGTTCCGCGAGCGCCTGCCGGAGCGTGCCGGTGATCCGGTCGGCCATTTCGGCGGCCGCCTTGCGGGTGAAGGTCACGGCCAGAATTTGGCGCGGGTGGCGGACGTCGGCCAGGAGCGCCAGGAACCGCGCCGTCAGCAGGCCGGTTTTCCCGGAGCCGGCGGGCGCCTCGAGGATGAGACTCTGCCGGCGGTCGAGTGCCTGGTCGCGCACCTCCTGATCGGGGGCTTTCATGGGCGGCGGCTCTGTGCTCATGGTGGTGGCGCCTGTCGGAGCGCGGGCATCTTGCCCGCTCCTTCCTGCCGGAGCGCGGGCATCTTGCCCGCTCCTTCCTGCCGGAGCGCGGGCATCTTGCCCG
>CAZEVX010000049.1:10936-11648 GCA_964515705.1 uncultured Verrucomicrobiota bacterium
CTCCTTCCTAGAAAGCCTGAGTTCGTCCTGGCGTTATGCCCGCGCTCCCAAACGACCACGCCTCCGGAGAGGGGACCAATCCGGCGTCTACCGGGTTACGGCGAATGTAGTCGATGACCTCGTGTAAATGCCGGCGATCGCGAATATACCGGTCGAAATATTCCTCCTGCCACAGTTGCCCTTTGCGGCTGAGCATACGGTTGATTTGCTTGGCGGAAAACGATTTCCAGGAATGGAGGATGTCTTCCAGACGATATCCCGAAACCTGCTCGACAAGCACATGCACATGGTTGGGCATGACGACCCATTCCAGCAGGCGATAGCGGATCGCATCAAAACAGAGCAAGGCATCCTCGACGATGCAGGCGTTCGCCGGCAAGCGTAAGTGGCAGGCTCCGTGACCAGCATCGAGGCAGGCTTCGACACGCCGATGATATTCCCGTAGCGATCCGATGGCGACGGTATCGCGGCCGGACACCTCAGCCAGTGCTACTTCCTGTTTCCAGCGCGTCAGAATATCGGTTGGGATACTGTCCGCCAGGCGGAACGTGATGAACTGCACCAGGCCGGGACGATCGAAATGCGGGAGGTAACCGCGGGAATGCCAGTTGCGGGGCAGCCGGGACATCAGAGAATTGGATGGCGGGCAAGATGCCCGCGCTCCGGCGGATGCCTCGCCTGTCGCTTGCGCTCCGGCGGATGCCTCGCCTGT
>CAZEVX010000049.1:11748-16481 GCA_964515705.1 uncultured Verrucomicrobiota bacterium
CTTGCGCTCCGGCGGATGCCTCGCCTGTCGCTTGCGCTCCGGCGGATGCCTCGCCTGTCGCTTGCGCTCCGGCGGATGCCTCGCCCGTCGCCCGCGCTCCGGCGGATGCCTCGCCTGTCGCTTGCGCTCCGGCGGATGCCTCGCCTGTCGCTTGGGGCGTGGGGACCATCATGATCCCGTTGGCATGGAGGCCATGATTCATCGTCCGATTGTTCCGGATGCGTGACTCAAAGCGGCACGCGATGTCCCGTTGCGCAACTTGCATCATCCCTGCTCGTCCGGCTCGTCCTGTGGCGATGGCATCGGGGCGTCGAAGAACCCGCAGAGGTTGAAGAATTCGCAATACTCGCAGGCGCCGGAACGCGCATGGAACAGAGCCGGGCCGCCGGGGCGTGGGGCGGCCGGGTAGCGGCCGCGGCGCGGCTCGTCGAGGCGCTGGCGCAAGGCCTGTTCCCATTCCGGGAGCACGCGCGGCCAGTCAACCGGTGTCCGCCGGTCGGTCAACGGGGCGATCTTGACCTCGGCGGCCCGTCGGAGCGCGATATACCCGGCTTGAACAGGGACCGGCGGCCCGCGTCCCGGTGGCGTCGGCGGCGGGATCGTTGCCGGGAGATCGTCGAGGGCGCCGCGCAGGAGGGCGAGCAGGTACGCCGGCAACTGGACGTCCTCGACGCGCCCGATGACCGAGGCCGCGGACGGGGGCGCGCCGCTCTTGTAATCCCAGACAGCCCACCCTTCGGCCGGATGAACATCGAGGCGGTCCACCCGTCCATGGAGCGCGAGGCCGGCGGCTTGCAGCCCGGAAAACGCGATCTCGGTGCGGGCGAACCGCCACCCGGCGCGCGCCCGGTCCCGTTCCTGATCGAGCCAGGCCGGCAGCAATCCCGGCAGGTCGCCGCTGCCCAGCAGGCGGGCTTCCTCGACGCGCCAGAAGAGCGAATGGCGCCGCGGCGCGAACTCGCGCCGCACGACGCGGTCGAGCCAGGCGCGCGCGGCGCGGTCGTCTTCGGGCCAATCCGGCGCCTGGGCGGCAAGTCCCTCGGCAAACGTCCGCAGCACGGCGTGCAGCGCCTGGCCGCGGGCGCGCGGGTCGATGCCGGCCTCCGGCAGTTCGAGCGGCTTCAGGCGCAGCACCTGTCGGCAGAGGAAGAGGAATGGGCAGGCGGCCAAATCCTGGAGCGCCGTGACACTGCAGGCGGCGGGAAGCGGGGACGTCGGCGGCGGGGGGCCGGGCGGCGGCGAGTCAACGGCCGTCAGCGCGCCGCGCAACCAGCGGGCCCGCATCCAGGCCGGGGACGGCGCATCCCAGAGCGCATACGTTTCGCGGAGGGGTTGGCCGCCGGGCCCGGCGGCGTCGGGGATCAGGGGACAGGGCGCGTAGGGCGTATCTTCGTCGCCGGCCGCGGCGCGGCTGAACCGCACGGCGGGCGCCGCGGCGAGCAACGCGGCGCACTGGCGTCGGCCGCGTTCCCACTGCTGTTCGAGCGTGAAGCCGGGCAGGCGCCGCTGCTCGTTGGGATCGAGGAACGGCCATTCCCGGGCGGGCGCGGGCAGTGCGCCGCCGTGCGCCCCGACGACCCAGACCCGCGCGAAGGCCAAGCCGTGTGCCTCGGCGGGGCTGAGCACCTGGAGCCCCGCGATTTCCGGAGTCTTGACGGACACGACCTTGCGTTCGGCGGCGGCCCGCAGCCAGCCCAGGGCCTCGCTGGCGGTCGTGACGACGTCGCCGGCTTCCGCGGCCAGCGCCTGGAGCGTCTCGTCCACATGCTGCCGGGCCAGCACGTCGGCGGCACGGTGCTGGCCGTCGAACCGCACGAACCCCAGGGCCTCCAGGGCCGCCTGCAGGTCGGCCACCCACACCGCCAGCGGGGCCGTGCGGCGGTCCACGAGACGGCGCAAAGGCGCCATGGCAAATCCGTGCCGTTCCAGGGCGTCGAGAGCTTCGACGGGCGACAGCAGGCGGTCGGGCTCCCAGAGCGCGTCGCGCAGCGGGTCGGCGGCGCCGGGCGCGGCGGCGCGGGCGTAGGGCGCGAGCAGCAGATCCGTCAAGAGCCGCGCCGGCGCCGGATCGCCGGCCAGGCGCAGCGGAATTTGGGCGACTTGAAAAAGCGGATGTTCGCGAAGCGGCAGTCCCTCCGTGAGGTTGTAGCGGATGGCGCGTTCGAAATCCGGGACCGCGGTGCCGGCCAGATCGTCGAGGCAGCGTTTCAGGAGGGGGAACCAGGCGCGATCGGCGAACACGATGGCCGCGTGGCGCACGCCGCAATTCCAGGCATCGAGCGCCTCGGCGCACACGGCGCGGCATTCCTGGTTTGGCGCCGCGAACAGGCGCATGGTGACGTCCGGTCGCGGAGGCGCGGCGACCATCCACTGTTCCAGCGCGCTGTGCGCCGCGAGCGCCGCGGCGATCCGGGCGTCCAGCGGGGTCAGTTCGTCGAACCCCGCCAGGCACACGCGCCGGGGCAGGGCGAGCGTCCCGGCGGCCGCGGCCACGGTAGCGACCAGATCATGGCGCAAGACCACCCCGGCGCGCGCGGCCAGGTCGAGATAGACGGCTGTCGCCCGGCGCCGGACCCAGGCCAAGGCATGGTCCTCATCGCCGCCCAGCGGATCGAGGCCGGCGTCCAGCAGGATATCGAGCGACTCCTGCAACTGGTGATAGAGCGCCGGGCCGGCGGTCAACCCATCGGGCAGGCGGACCTGCGCGAGTCCCTCGTGCCAGAGCCGCAGCGCGAGAACCGGGGTGACTGGCCGGCTGGCCGGCCACAGCCCGAGAAAGGCCTGGTACAACCAGCCCCGCAGGGAATGGATGGCAGGGGTTTCCCAGCCCGCGGCGCCCCGGGCGAGGCGCTCCCGCCGGACGGCGTGCAGCAGCCGGCGGGCCAGGCGCGGGGTAGCGCATAGGATCAAGGCCCCATCCGCTGCCGCGGCGATGGCGGCCTGTTCGAACTCCGCGGCGGTGGCAAACGAACGCATGGTCAAGGGGGCAGCCATCGGACGCCGTTGCGCGGAATATCTATGGTTATCCGTCCTGAACTGCCTGTATTTGCGCCTTACAGCCAAAAAATGATACCAAAAATCACTCCTAACACCCGTTTTGAGCCGCTCAACAATACCTATCCATCTCCATCGCAATCACTTGCTATGGTCCGGCCCCAATGCACACCCCAATGCACAAGTGCCCCTATGTAGTGCGAAGGATGTCCTGCATCTTCGCGCCGAGCATCAGACTCAAAATGGGCCGCAACCGCGCGGCCCATTTTTAGTTCTGGATGCTCTTGTTGGGCCTTTTTGCGATCTCCTCGCTTCACTCAAGGGACAGCAATTTGAAGAGGTGATCCCGGTCGGGAATGACGGGATGTTTCACGAAATGATTGGCAATCCTTTCTTCAATCTGTTTGCGGCTCAATTGATCGGACTCGGTGGCTGCCGCCCACTTCCGACCCGGATGCATTGTGTCCCACGGGGATCGCTTGTTTCTCCGCGTTGTCGCGCTGTCCCCGTGCTTGCCGATACCAAAGCAGATCTTCACTTCCTTGTTCCAGATGGGGCGGAACAAGCGGATCATGAAATCTTCGACCGCAGCCTGCATGCCGGTTTGGATCGGCGAAGCTCGGTAGAAGAAGTCCAACAACGACAGATCAGCCTTCGCGATATTCTTGGCATGCTCCTTGAGGCGGAGATAGAGCGACTGCCCTTGCTCCTCAACGGTTTCAGCCTGTGGGTTCCTTGGATCGGCTTTGCCGACATAGATTGGGGTTTCGCTCCCGGACAGTGGGAGGTAGGCCTTCTCACTCTTGCCGTGGTAGTAGATGGCGTAGACGCCAGAACCAAAGAAAGGCGTGTCCGCGAGCGCGTGCAGTGGTCGTTTGTCCTGGTTGGTGAAGCTGAATGCAAAGAACTTGGCGATGCTATCGGATCGGCCAAGGGTGATGCCGATCGCGCCAAAATGGATCGGAGAAATGAGTTCGCGGGCATGCCGCAACTCCCCGATCAAGGACCCAGCTTCGGCGACAAAGCGGCGTGACAACGCGCTTGGTGGCTTTGCCCGCTCGTTCGGTTCCTTGAAATCCTGAAGTGCTTGCCGGAGCGTCTCTATCTGCTTCACCACTGCCCGCACGAATGCGTGGTTCACTGTGCTCTTGGTCATGCTGCGGCACCTGCCCCCTGTTGAGTGTCGTGGCTTTGCATTCATGCGACTTGCCTCATCACGCTTTCGCCGACGGCAACGGCAAGGTTCACAGGGACGGCATTTCCGATTTGCCGCATGGCCTCGGTCCACGATCCGCTAAAAACGTAATCATCCGGGAACGTCTGCATGCGCGCACTCTCGCGCACCGTGTAGTACCGGCATGTTCCGTCGGGAAGCGCCATCATGTTCTCTCCGCCTGGTACGCCGTGATCTCCGGCTTTCAAGGCCTTCGATGGTTCGTCCAATAGACTACCGGTATGCCCAGGATAGGGGCGCGCGCCGTCCCTGTATTCGTGATTCGGCACGGTGTGGCGTCTGTCTCTTGGGTCTGGCAGTCCCGCAAGCGCGTCCCGTACTGTTCGGCATCGCTTGCAAGACGGTTGGAAAAGGGTGAACTCGGAAGCAAGCCGTTGAATACGAGGCCGTAAGCGATCCGGGATCGACGGTCTGCCTTTCTTTGGGACCTCGTGCTCGTCCCAATAGAAACCCGTTACCCACTGCTCCCAGTAAAGGCGATCGAGGGAATGAGTCGGTTCCGGGA
>CAZEVX010000050.1:0-14930 GCA_964515705.1 uncultured Verrucomicrobiota bacterium
ACGCGGCGCGTCAAGCCGCCGCTACGGCGCGCATGACGCGGAGCCGTTCCCGTGCACGGATCGCGCCGGGAGTGACCGCGGACAAGCGCAACTCCCGCAAATCGGGGAAGAACCTTTGTTGTTGACAGACGGCGCGAACAGGTCCACCCTTCGCCCCGGTGTTGTACGGCCCGATGGCCGCGCCGGCGAGGTCCGGGGCGGTCCGTCAGACAGGAAGGATTCCATGAAGCGCGCACGGAGTTGGCGATTGGGGTTGGCGATGGCGGCGTGCCTGGTCCAGGGGCTGTCCGCCGCGGAGGAGCAGACGCCTGCCGCCGGGACGGAAGCGTCCCCGGCGCCGGTGTTCACGCTGCCGGCGATGCCGTCGGCCCCGGCAGCGATCACGAACCCTCCCGGGACGATCCTGGTCAGAATCAACGACAAAACCGTCACCCAGGCTGACGTCAACGCCGAACTTGACGACCTGAAGCGGATGATGGAAACCCGCGGCGGCCGGTCGGCCGACCAGTTGGCGATGATGCTGCCGACGATCACGCCCCAGATTCTGGACAGCTTGGTGGTGCGCACGCTGCTGCAGGCGGAGTTCGACCGCCGCCAGTTGACGGTGTCGGATGCCGACATCGCCGCCGAGATTGACAGGATCAAGGCCACGCTGCCGAAGGACAAGACGCTCGAGGACGTCTTGAAGGTCAACGGCGTCAGCGACAAGACGTTCCGCGAGGATGTCGCCGAGCAGATCAAGCTGGGCAAGCTGCTGGCGGTGCCGGAGCCGACCGCCGACGACGTGAAGGCCTATTACACCGAGCACGAAGCCAGATTCAGCAAGCCGGAGAGCGTGCGTGCACGCCACATCCTGATCGCCGTGCAGGCGACCAACAGCGCCGCCGAGAAGGCCGTCAAGAAGGCGAAGGCCGAGACGCTGCGGCAGCAGGTCGTGGATTCCAAGGGCGCGGAGTTTGAGACCCTGGCGCGCGCGAACTCGGATTGCCCGAGCAAGGCGCGGGGCGGCGACCTGGGCGAGTTCCGCAAGGGCCAGATGGTCGCGGCGTTCGAGAAGGCGGCTTTCGCGTTGCAGACGAACGAGATCAGCCCGGTAGTCGAGACGGACTTCGGGTATCACGTCATCCAGGCCCTGGAACACCAGGAGGCCCGGACCGTGCCGCTGGAAGAGGTCCGGCAGCAGATCGCCCTGCAGATCCGGGGGCGCCGCCTGCAGGAACAAGCGGCCCCGTTCATCAAGGGGCTGCGCGAGAAGGCCAAGATCGAGTATCTCAACGGCGCCGAACCGATCAAGCCGCTGGGGGATTTCGGCGAGCCCGAGGTCGACGCCGACTCCGGGACAGCCCCGAAGACGCCGCCCGCCGCCCGCGACGCCGCGCCGGCGCCCGCCGGCCAGCCCGATGCCGGAAAGGACGCGGTCCAGGAATCCAAGCCCGTGTCCGAGTCGGCGCCCGCGGCGCCGAAAGGTCAGTGAGCGGGGGGCGCGCCGCTCCGGTTCAGACGTTGAACCGGAAGTGGCAGATATCGCCGTCGGCGAGCTGGTAGTCGCGGCCCTTGACCTGCATGCGCCCTTGGGCCTTGGCCTGGGCCTCGCCGCCGGCCGCCATGAGGTCATCGAAGGCGATCACCTCGACCCGGATGAACCCGCGTTCCATGTCGCTGTGCACCTTGCCGGCGGCGGTGGGGGCGTTGGATCCCTTGCGGATCGTCCAGGCGCGCACCTCGTCCTTGCCCACGGTGTAGAAGGACATCAGGCCGAGCGCGTCGTAGGCCGCCTGGTTCAAGCGGTCGAGCCCCGAGGCGTTCAGGCCCAGCGTCTGGAGATACGTCTCCCGTTCCGCGGGCTCGAGGTCCATGATTTCCTGCTCGATGCGGCACGAGACGGCGAACGAGCGGTCACCCGGCCGGCCAAGGTTGTTCGTCAAGCGGTTCTCGTCCACGTTGTAGGCCCAGAGCAGCGGCTTGAGCACCAGGAAGTTCAGGCTGCGGACGGCGTCCAGCGCCGGCGGGTCGAGCGGCGGAGCGGCCCACTGCATGTGGCGCTCGATGGTTTCCTTGACCGTCTGGACGGCGGCCTCCTCGCGGGCTTGGGCGGGAGTCTGGCCGGCGCGTTTCTCCTTGGCGAGGCGTTCGAGTCGGCGTTCGGCCAGTTCCAGGTCCGCCAGCAGCAATTCGGCTTCGAGCGTCGCCCGATCGCGCGCCGGGTCGACGGACCCGGCGGGATGGTAGACCTCGGGGGCCGTGAAGGCGCGCGCCACCAGGCAGAGCAGGTCGCAGCGGCGGGCGGCCTCGAGCCAGTCCCGCTTGGCGTCGCCGGGCGCGATGTCCGGACAATAGACGATGACGTTCTCGGCATAGCGGGTTTTTTCGGGCCGGAATAGGGCGGAGAGCGCATCCACCCGCGGATCGCGGATCGGGGCGATCCCCTCGAGGCTCTCGCCGGGCTTGAGCGCCGGAAACGCCCCGCCCCGGCCGCGGCCGGTGAGCAGACTGAAGAACGTTTTCTTGCCTGACTGGGGCAGACCGAGCAGTGCGATTTTCATGGTGATGCAGGGGCGGTCGCCGCGGAGCGGCGGCGGTAGAGTTCGAGCGTGGTGTAGGCCTGGCCGAACCGCGGGATGCGGTCCGCGAGATCGAAGCGCTCCCGGAGGATGGCGCGGAAACGAGCCGTGTCAGCCGCGCTCACCGGAACGACCGCCGGCGCGGCGATGGCCAGCGCGTACCCGCTCAGCGCGGCCATCGGGGCCTCCGTGGTCCGCAGCAGGCGCTCGAACCCGGCGCGATTCAGCACATGCAGGGTCTCGGCCGTGGCGTCGGTCAGGTCCGGGAAGTAGCTGAATTGTCCCATTTCAAGGCCTGGCGGCAATCGCCGGCCGCTTTCCACCGCCAGGTAGGGGTCCTGGGTCAGGAGCACATCGCCGGGCCGGGTCTCGCGCCGGATGCGGGCGGCGACATCCCGCAGGGCGGCGAGCGGGGAGCGGTCCTTCACCCGCCACCAGATGCGGTCGCGGCCCTGGATGAACCAGTCCTGGTTCAGGGGTGACGACACCGAGGCGGCCATCGACAGCAGCAGCACGCCCGCGGCCACCCAGGCGGCGGCGCGCTCGCCGGCCAACCGCGCGGCCGTCGCCGCCAGAACGGCCGCCAGAACGGCCGCCAGCAGCGGCATAATGAATGCCTGGTAATCGTCATACGGGAACGGCGCCATGAGATGCACCAGGGTCACCGCCGCGCCGCTCAACCAGGCGAGCGGCTGCAGGATCGCCGCCGCGGGGTCCGGCGCCCGAGCGGCGGACCCCGGCGCGGCCGTAGCCCGCCGGGCGACGGCCGCGATGGCGGCGCCGAGGCCGACCGCGATGGCGACAAAATACGCCTGAACCAGGCGCGAACAGAACCCGAGCTTGTACGCCAGCGCCAGGGCGCCCGATCCGCCGTCCCGCAGCGTGTGGAAGCCGACGACAAAAAACAGGAACGCCCGCGGCGCCATGACCAGGAACGGCAGGACCACCAGGGCGCCGGCCGCCGCGGCGCCCAGCCCGGTCAGCCACCAGGCGCGGGGCGGGGCTTGTCGGCGGCGCGCAACCCACAGGCCGGCGACGACGATCGGCAGGACGATCCCGGCGGAGGATCGGGTGGCCGCGGCCAGCGCCAGGCAGGCGCCGGCCAGCAGCCACGGCCAGGCGCGGGCGCGCCGCCACCCGTGCGCCAGGAGCAGGAACCCGGCCAGCAGCAGCAGCGCGGTCAGCGCGTAGGTCTTGACCACGGTGAAGAAATAGCTCTGGTAGACATTGACCGCCGCCAGGGCGAAGGCCGCCAGCGCCGCGGCGGCGCGGGTCCCGTTCGGCGCCAGCCGGCGCGCCAGGCGGGCGGCGAGCGCCGCGGCGGCCAGACCCAGCACGGCGGTGGCCAGGCGGCCGCCCGCCAGCCCGGCGACCCGCACCAGCGGCTCGAAGGCGGCGTAGACCAGGGGCATGACCGGCCCCTGCGTGAAGGCGAAATCGCGGTAGGGCAGGCAGCCATGGGTCACCATTCGGGCGGCGTAGAGGTACCAGCCTTCGTCCTGGTTCAGGTCGCCCAGCCACAGGTTGGCGGCCGCCAGCCCCAGCGCGGCCGCCCAGGCGGCGAGCGTCAACAGCGGCCAGACGCACGCCGGCAGCCGCGGCGCCCGGGAGGGGATGGGAGGTGCGGTGTTCATGATGCGTCCGGCCCGTCATCTGGCAGGCGATGCCGTTGGCGCTTGCCCGCCTGGGCGAGTCCGGCCTCGGTCGTCCGGTGTCTGGCGGCTGGTGTCCGGCGTCTGTCCTCTGCCCTGTCCCTTGGCCCGCAGTACGCCTTCGAGAATCTGGTCGAAGGCATCCTTGCTGGCCAACGTCTTGACCAGCGCGGCGGGGATGTCAACCTGCGGATCGGTCACGGTTCCCGTGATGGGGATGGTCAGCGAAAACGTGTCGGGCAGCGGCAACCCCGCGAAGCGATCGTTGTCGCCGGAGCCGAAGGCGGCCTCCCGGAACGCCAGGCGCAGGACCGAGCGCCCCGCGACGAATACGCCTTCCCGGCACTGCAGCGTGATCGTGCCGCCGACGGTGCCGGACCGCAGGCCGAGCCCGTCGACCAGGGGCCGGATGGCGGCCAGGTCGACCGGCTGGATCGAGGCCGTCAGGTCGCAGGACAAGCGCGCAGGGTCGCCCAGCGGGCCGACGCGGCCCTTGATGTCAAAGGCCGAACGCCGGCCGCCCGCCACGATGGCGCCGAGGAGGTTGACGGCGCCGTCGAGCGCGTCGGTCCGCCCGTGGCTGGCCAGTTGCACGAGACGTCCGTGGAGTTCAACGCGCAGCCGGAAGGGCGGGGTGTCCAGCGTGTGATCGGCAAGGTCGATCCGGGTGTCCAGGTCCAGGCGGTCAACGACGAACGTGGCGAGGCCGCGCGGCGTCCGTCCGGCGTCCACGGGCGCCTGCGCGCCGACCGCGGCCGATGCCCCGCCCGACTGGGCGGGGGCCAGTCCGAGAGCCTGGAAGATCGCGGCCGTGTTCCAGCGCCCATAACGGTCGCGTTCGAGGCGCAGCACCCCGCCGCGGACGGCGATCTGGCGGATGGCGCCGACACGCCCGCGCAGCAGAGCCAGCGGGCCGACCTTGAGCTTGAAGCGCGGAATGTCGGCCAGCCCGGCCGGATCGAATCCCGGGGGATTGGCGGCGTGCACGCCATAGAGGGTCAGCGAGCCGCCGGCCAGATTCACGCTTGACCGCCGCAGAGCCAGGTCGAGGGCGCAGCGTTCGCGCGCCTGGGGAAGGACATAGCGGCGCAGGGTGTCGGTGAGACCGACGGCCAGGAAAACCTGCAGCCCGACGACCGCGGCCGCCGCCAGCAGGACGGCGGCGACAATCCATCGTTTCATGCGTGCCTCCCTGCATCGCGGCGGCGGTTCACAACGCCGCCAGCAGCGCGCGGATACGCCGTTCATCCCCGCGGTCGATGGCCGGCGCCAGCCAGGCGAGGCTGGCCGCGCGCTGCCGGAAGAGGGTGTTGGCCAGTTGCCGCAGTGCCTCCGGCCGGACCGCCTCGAGGCCGCGGATGGCCGTTTCCGGCGCCAGGATCGTGCCGACATGCAGGAGGTGTTCGCCCGTCCACATCAGGTGTCCGGACGGGCTTTCGAGGGCCAGGCGCAACTGGCCGGTGGCGAACTCCTTGGCCCGGTCGAGTTCGGACCGGGACACCAGCGACGCCTTCAGGCGGCGCGCCTCGCGGATGATCAGGGCGAGCGCCCGGAAATGGCGGCGGCGGTCGAGGCCGGCGCTGATTGCCAGGACACCGGTCTCGGCAAACAACTGGGCGCCAGAATGGATGGCGTAGGCCAGCCCGTGCTGTTCGCGGACCACCTGGAACAACCGGGAACTCATGTTTTCGCCCAGGATGACGTTGAGGAGTTTGAGAGCGTAACGCCGGCGGTCGGTGCGGCCGAAGGTGCGGAATCCGAGGGCGGCGTGGGTCTGTTCGATGGGCTTGGCCTGCAGCGCCAGGCGCTCCTGCGGCACGCGCCCGGTGACCGGCCGGCCGACCGGCGGCGGCCGCGGCCGCAATCCGCGAGTGGCGGCCGCCACGCGGGCGACGGCGTCGGCGTGGGACAGGCGGCCGGCCAGAACGACGCAGGTGTTGGCCGGCACGTAGGCGCCGGTCTTGAAGGCCAGGATCTCGGCGCGCGTCAGGGCGCGGATGGTGCCCGGGCTGCCGGCCAGCGGACGCCCGAGGGGATGATGCTTCCAGAGGATGCCGCCGAGCATGTCCTGGACCACCTGTTCTGGCTGGTCGCGCCCCATGCGGATTTCCTCGATGATCACGCCGCGTTCTTTCTCGATCTCGACGGGATCGAAGCGCGGGCGGCGGACCATGTCGGCCAGGACGTCGAGCGCCTCCCAGGCATGGGCGCGGGCAATGCGGGCATAATAGCAGGTGGCCTCCTCCTGGGTGAAGGCGTTGCAATAGCCCCCGCGGCCCTCGATCGCCTGGGAAATGTCGCGCGCCGAGCGGGTGCGGGTGCCCTTGAAAAGGAGATGCTCGATGAAATGGCTGATGCCGGACGCCGCCCGCCGTTCGTGGCGGCCGCCAACCCCGATCCAGATGCCCAGGGCCACGCTTTCGGCGCGGTCGATCGCGGCGGTGGCCACGCGCAGGCCGTTCGGCAGGCGGGTGACGGCGGTGTCGAGGATCATGGGCATGCTCCCGCCGCGCGCCGCAGGTCGGCCAGGGTGGCGGCGCGCTCGTAGAGCGCCCGGCCGACGATGACCCCGGCCAGGTTCGGCTTGGCGAGGGCGGCCAGGGCGGCGACATCGGCCGCCGAGGCCACGCCGCCGGACGCGATCACGGCGCCGGCGACGCGCTCGCAGAGGGCGGCCGTGGCCGCCAGGTTCGGCCCGCGCAGCATGCCGTCCCCGGCGACGTCGGTATAGATCAGGGTCCGTGCGCCCAGCCGGTCGAGGCGCGCCGCCAGGTCGAGGACATCGCTGCCGGTGGTTTCGGTCCAGCCGCGTACCGTCAGGCGTCCGCCGCGGGCGTCCAGGCCCACGGCCAGGCGCTCCCCGTGCCGTTCCAGCAGGCGCGCCAGGCCCTCCGGGTCCGACCAGGCCCGCGTGCCGAGCACGGCGCGCGCGGCCCCGGCCCGGAAAAGGCCGTCGAGGTCGGCATCCGTGCGCAAGCCGCCGCCAACCTGCACCGGGATGCGCACGGCGGCGATTAGGCGGCGGATCAACTCGGTGTGCGCCGGCCGCCCGGCGAAGGCGCCGTCCAGGTCGACGACATGCAGCCAGGCCGCGCCCTGGGCTTCCCAGGACTGCGCCATCCGGACCGGGTCGTCCGAGAAGACGGTCTCCTCGTCGGCCCGGCCCTGGCGCAGCCGCACGCAGCGGCCGCCCTTGAGATCGATGGCCGGGAAAATGATCATGGCAGGGGACTTACAGCACGCCCTTGCTGGACGGGACGCCGGCCTCGCGCGGGTCGCGGGCGACGGCCTCGCGCAGGGCGCGCGCCAGCGCCTTGAAGACCGATTCGCAGGCGTGGTGGGGCTCGCGCCCGTAACACTGGGTGACGTGCAGGTTGAGGCGGCCGCGGTCGCTGAAGGCCCGTAAAAATTCCGGGATCAGCCCGAGGTCAAAATCCCCGATCCTGCGCCGGCGGGTGGCGAAGTCGCAGACCAGGAATGGCCGGCCGCCCAAATCGAGCGCCACGCGGCTGAGCGCGTCGTCCATCGGAATCGTGGCGCAGCCGTAGCGCCGGATGCCGCGCCGGTCGCCGAGCGCCTCGTCGAGCGCCTGGCCGAGGCAGAGGCCGAGGTCCTCGACGGTGTGGTGGTAATCCACGGCCAGGTCGCCGCGGGCGCGCAGGCGCAGGTCAATCAGCGCATGCCGGGCGAGCAGTTCGAGCATGTGGTTCAGAAAGGGCAGCCCGGTGTCCACGGCGGCGCGGCCGCGGCCGTCGAGGGTGAGGGCCAATTCGATCTGTGTTTCACGCGTGCGGCGCGCGACCCGGGCGGTTCTCGGCTTCATGGATACCCATCTTATCAGGGCAGCGGTCACAGGGAAGCCCAAAATGGCGCGGCGCGCCGGCCCGCCGCCACCGGCGGATGGAGACGTATGGGGGAGAAGAGACACGGGTTCACAACGCGTAGGCGGCGGCATGGCTGCATGAGGGGTTGGCGGCGTGCGGGTTGACTCCTTCTCCCCCTTCTCTTTCCGCGGGTCCTGTGACCGGCAGGCGTGGGCGAGCTTTACCAGGAAGGCGAAGGCAGGCGCCTCCGGTGTGACTCGCTACACGAACGCCTCGCTGCAGATGATCCTGGGAATCACTCTGTCGGACATGGCGAGACTGCGTTGGGCGGCAGCGTCCTTCAGGTTGTGCTGGTCGTACATGCGGATTAAGTTCTTGAGGAGCCCTTCGCCCGTAACGGAGTTCCGGCGCAATTGGTTCAGTTCGCGTTTCACCGCGCCGGTGAGTGGCCCCCGGAAGACCTTCTCCAAAACGTTGACATTCTGTTTGATGTCCTCGTCTTGCGTGGCTTCAAACAGGATTCGCAGTTCCCGCAAAACGTAAAGCTGGCCGTGGGCCAGATTCGCCGTGTAAGTGCGCTCGGCCTCGCGGTGCCGGACATCCTCCGCGAACTGGCGTTGAATCGCCATGACCGCCTTGTTGTAGCCCTCCGGCAACGGCGCGGCCTTGGCGTCGGGGGCGCACTTGACCGCGCCGACCACCTTCGGCACGTCGTGGGAGATAACCGCCCCTTTGTCGTCGAGCAGGAACAGTTGCTGGAATCGCCCCGCTTGGCAGAAGACGTACACGCCGCGTTGAAGGGATGGCCGGGCCGTTCGGATGCCGTCACGCAAGTTGGCGATGCGCTCGTACTCTCCGGGGTTGTCCTTCCGTAACTGCCGTAGGATTTCCTCGGCTTCGTTCAGATCGAGGAACTCGACGTCCGCGCCGCCCCACAGGTCCAGTTGGACCGGTGCGCCGCCGCGGGTCTCGTAGATGGCGTACATGGCTTCGGGATTCAGCTTCTCGGTCCGGTCCAGAATCTCGGAATCCTCGCCGATCGTGTCGTGGATTTCCTGAATGCGGCGTTCCAGTCTCTCGTGCAACTTCAGGTTGGCCTCGATGCCTGTCTCCGGTAGGAAATTGAAGCCGAAAATGCGCTCGTGCTCGGAGCCGATACGGTCAATGCGGCCGAATCGTTGGATCAGGCGTACCGGGTTCCAGTGCAGGTCGTAGTTGATGATGTTGTCACAGTCCTGGAGGTTCAGACCTTCGGCGAGAACATCGGTGGCAATCACGGTCATGAGTTCCGCCTCGTCCTTGCCAAAACGGTACTCCGGGTTCGCCTTCGGCGCGAAGCGGCCGACGATCTTCTCCTTGCTCTTGTCGCCGCTGAAAATGACCTCGATCTCCGGGGAAGGTGGCACAGACATTCCTGTCTGTGCGCCTCCTGCACAGGCAGGAATGCCCGTGGCACCTTCTTTCAGGTTGGCAAACAGGTACTTCGCGGTGTCCGCGTACTGCGTGAAGATCAGCCGCTTGGCGCCCGCCAACGGCTTCTCCGCCAGTCGTTTCTTGAGTGTCTGGAGTTTGGCGTCCTTCTCGGCCGTGATGGGAGAGACCAGTTTCAGAATCTTCTCAAGCAGTTCGATGTCATGCTCGATGTGCGCCCGCAGTGTCTTCAAGTCGAAGTCGCCGGCCTCGTAGCGCCTGGAAACCACGCGCAAAGCATCAACCAGGTCGGCTTCTTCCAGCGCATCGCTTTCGTAGAGGATGTACTGCGCGTCTTCGCCCGCTGGCACGAATCCTTGATCCAGCGACGTGATAAACGCCTGGTGCATCCGCAGCAGGCGTTTGACCGTCTCCCGGGAGGCGTAGACACTGGACTCGAACCGCTTGAACAGTAGTATGCGCATCAGGCCGCGCAGATTCGCCCCAGCCCGTTGCAAGCTCGTGTAGGGTTCCTTCTTCTGCTTTTCCGGCGCGACGTAGTGCCAGAGACCGTAGCGGGCGTAGGTGAGGCAAGGTGACACGGACATTCCTGTCTGTGTTTCTCCTGCACAGGCAGGAATGCCTGTGCCCCCCTTGCCGAGGTAGGCGCGCAACTCCTGATAAAGCCCTTGGTACGTGTCCTCTATGCTGTACTCGATGGTCTCAAGGTCGCGCTTCGGAAAAAACTGGTGCTTCCCGGCGACCAGAACGTATGCCTTGCGCTTGCCCTGCAAGTAGTCCTGAAACCGGTTCGGGTCAACCGGTTCGTGGGTTTCGGCGTCGAACCCATACCAGCGCAGAATGTGCTGCCGGGTCCGGCGAACGAGGATATGCGCCAGCAGGTCCGGGAGTTTCCGTTCGGTCTTGTCGATGAGTTTGAAGTAGTCCTTCAGATTCGGCGGGTCTACGGGCAAGTCGGTGCGGTCGTCCTGGTGAAATAGTTTGATCTGGTGGTAAACATCCCAGGCGCTCTTGTTCCGGGGCGTGGCCGTCAGAAAACAGCAGCGCCGCCCGGTGGACAGGAACGTCTGAACGACCTTGTAACGCTGAGTGTCCGGGTGGCGGAGATTGTGGCTCTCGTCCACGAGAACGAAGTCCCGGTCCTTGAACTTCACGTCGTTCAACAGCCGGGTCACGCCCGCATCGTCGTCTTCCCGCAGGAACCCCATTGAGAGCACGCGGGCGTTGAGTTGGTACACCTCGTTGTACCGCTCCCACATCTCCGTCAACGGCGCCGGGCAGACAATCAGCGGCCGGGCGTGGTCGGTGCGCTCGAAGTGCTTCACAATCGCCGCGCCGATATAGCTCTTGCCCAGCCCTACCACGTCCGACACGAACGCGCCGCCGAAATCTCGGACCATCTGAACCGCCTGCCGGACGGCCACCTTCTGGAAGCTCGCCAGTTTGCGGAAGATGTCGTCATCCCAAAGCAACTCCGCCTCGTCCTCGGTCTCCAGACGATCCCGGACAAGGGCATAGAGCGTCTTCATGTAGATGTCATAGGGGCGAACTTGGGCCGCCGCCCATGACTCCTTGAGTTCCGTCATCAGGGTCTCGTCGAACTCTTGGGCCTCCTTCCAGAGATCGTCGAACCAGCGGACAAGCTCCGCGTGGTTCTGGTTCCCCTGGACAACGACGTTCAACTCCGTGTTGTGGGTCAGGCCGGCCAGCGTCAGGTTGGACGAACCCACAACGGCGATGCCCTTCTCGTGCCGCTCGATCTCCTTGCCGACGAGATCGAAGACCTTGCCGTAGTCGCAGATGTATGCCTTCGCATGGAGGCGGCCCTTGGTAAAGACCCGGACCTTGAGCCGCTTCTCTTCCACCATGCGGATCAGACCGGCGATGAGGGCCTGCGCTTCGTCCGTCTGGTCCATCAACTCGACGGAGTTTCGCAGATTCCCGGCCGTTTCTAGCGCCATTTTCGCGGATTCGGTGCGCTTCGGATAGACCTGCTTCTCGACCTCCTCCGCCGCCAGGTCCAGCCGGCGGTAGCCTTCGGCCAGCATTTCGACCGTCTCGCGGTTTGTCGTATTGCCGATGAGAAGCCGCAGTTCCTTCAGGTTCAGAAGGCGTTTTGCAACGCTGGTCAGGCCGGACAGGAACAGGTAGCCCACCGCAAACCGGGCGCGTTCGCTCGACCCGAGCATCTGTGCCAGGTGGTCAACCAGCTTCTCGGAACGATTGTCTATGATGTCATGGGTTGGCATCCCAACCTACTTTCGGGCCAAGGAGAGTCTGTGCGTTGCGGCGATTTTCCTCTTCAAGGAGCCCTCCACCCGGCATTCATCGGCATACCGGGACCAATCGGCGACCGCTTGCACGACTTGATCCAGAATGTCCGACGCCCCTTTGATGCCGTATTGGCCGGCAACCGTCAAAAGGTCGGAGCGCTCGAAGCCGTCGCGCGTTCCATTGATCGTCATCTGATGGCGATTCGTCCATGCGCCTTGCGAGTTGTACGCCCACACGACGTCGAACGCGGGAGCCAGGCTCCACCCGCCCCGGCGGTCCATCAGGAAGGCGATATTGCGCGTGTGGTCGTCCTGATTGCGCGCCACGACATTGAACGCCATGCGCCGGAACATTTCCGGCAACGCCGGATGCCCGAGGTTGAGACGTTGAATCGTCGAAAACGCCTGTTCGTAACTGTATTCGCCGGCCGCGTTGAAATCGTAGTGGGCCAGCGCGCAGAGCGATTGCACATGAATCTTGCCGCCCGTGTTGTCCCGGTCAAAACGACGGGTCATGAAGTGCGCGCGGCCGCTCTCCTCCAGTAACCGACACGGACTCATGGCGATTCCTGCCGCCAGCGCCATCTTGTGATAGGCGTATTCCACCCGCCCGAACCCCTTCGGGTCCCCCAACGCGCTGTCCGCCACGCCGTCAAACTTCAGAATCCACGGTTCGAAGCCCGCGGGTGTGGCCGCCTGCCCCGAGCGAACTTCATGCGTCTTCGGATTCCATGCGATCACAGCCTTGGCTCGGTTGCCGCCCGCCGATGTGCCCACGCGAATGATGGTGTTCAACGCCTCGGCCCGACTGCCTTTCAGGTTGACGACCCATTCCGTTCGATGCCGAAAGATGTCGGCCACGAGTTTCGTGAGTTCATCCACCTCAATCGGAACCGCCTTCGTTGCCTTTAGACCGATGGCCGGTTTGAATTCCAATGCCCCCATACCCCGTACGCCCATGTAGCAAAGCCGCTCCACCGGGGTGAAACCCGCCGAACTTCGTCCTTGTTTTGCCAGCCAGGCGTCAATAATGCGATTGCCGAACCGGTCCGGCAGGGCATCCGCAAGCAGACCCGGCAAGCCGTGGAATGTTTCCCGCTTCAGCGCCGGAAACGAGAAAATGCCCGTGCGCAATGGCATCGTCAGGGGCGCGATCGGCGGTCCTTGGCGAACAAAACCCGGATCGTATTCGAACTCGCCCATGCCGCGTTCGGCATTCCACGCCACCGCGCCCACGTCCCGGTCCCACAACCGGACGGTCGCCACGTCCACTCTATGCGTTCTCGCCATTCGTCAGGTCTCCCCGGCCGGCGTCCGTTTCCGGCGTCCGCCCGCCCGCTTACGCTCGCGCCCCTTGAGTTTGGCTAACTGGATGGGACTCAAGCCCGGTTCCGGCAGAAAGGCATCCAGGGCATCCAGCCGGCCCAAAGCGCGCAGTGCGCGCACCAGCAGGGCCAGCGTGCAGGATTGCCCGCCTTCAAGCTTCTGTAAGGCTCGCCGTGAAACCCCCGCCTTTCCCGCAACCTCCGCCTGCGAAAGGTTCAGGTTCAGACGATAAACCTGCAGTCGTCGCCCGATCTCGCCCAGCACCGCACTGTCGCTCAAGGTTTCGGTCTTCATGGGCATAACCGTAACACATCCCCCATCGAGTAGTCAACTACTAGGCGCACGAACATGCGCAATGCTCATTCTATGTGCCGGTAGGCGCATTATTGTGCGTTCTATCGCTCTGCAATGCCGACCGTTACCCGAATACCCTCAGTTTCGAAGCCAACAACGGACCCAACCGCGGCACGTCGGCGGGATAGACCGAGATCAACCGTTTGCCTTCCGGCTGATACAGCGTCTGCTTCTTGTACATGCTCATCTTGTACTGGGGAGTGTCGAGGCCCCAATACTCGATGTACACGTCGAGTTCCGGCAGGTAGAAGTCAGGCCGAATTTGGAACTCGCCAATGATACGGAACTTAGCGTCATAGCGGTAGGCGATGCCGTGGCTCGTGAGCCACTCGGCAATGCCCCGTTCGCCTTCGGACTGCACCACCGTGCCGTCCCGCGCCTCAATGGTCTTGTTCAGTTCCACCTGCGTCTCGAAGTTGCGCCGTTCCAAGAAAACCTCGTCGAAGCACCGGTCGCAGAATACGCGCTGGAACGCCTGATCGGAGCGGGCAAATTCGTCCGCCGCAACCAACGCGTTGCAGCGTTGGCAACGGCACTTCACGCTCGCCCTGGCGTCGGCCGTCGCCTGCTCAATGGCGTTCGCCACAGTGGCTGCCGCCGCGCGCACGTAGTCGCTGTGTGCTGGGTTGCGGGCCAGATCGCGCAGGTCCGGCACATGCGCCCGCGCCGCCGCCCCGTATCCCTTGAGCGCACGGATGGCATACTGCTGCGTCTGCGGATGGCGAGCTTTCAACGCCAAGGGCGCCAATGCGGCCACTGCCGCTTCCGCGTTGGCGCCAAACTCCGCCAACTTGCCAATGGCGGAGGCCGCCAGCCGCTGCACCTCATTCGAGGGCAAGGCCAGCATCGCAATGAGTTCGGGCAGGGCAGCCGGCTCGCCCGTGCGTCCCAAGGCCAGTGCCCGCCGCACGGCGGCTTGGTGGTCGGCCGCGAGCATGGGGCTCTTCATGGCTCGGCCCTCCACGTTGCGGCATTGACTCGCTTCGCTTGCCAATGCGTCGTTGGCGAGCGAAGCGAGTCAACGACATGTCCCCCCCACGCTCATTCCTCCGCCTCCTCCGGCGTCTCCGCCTTGCCCGCTGTCTCGTCCGCGTCCTCGATCACGCGCACCACATCCAGCGACTTCAAGTCGAACAACATCCCGCGCAAGGCGGCGTCCTTGGCGTAGGCTTTGGCGTGCAACTCCTGCAACGCGGCCAGTTTGCCTGCCTGCGCCGCTTCGGCAGGCAGGTCCGCGGCGCGGAGTTTTGTCAGGTCGGGCGGGTTCAACTTTGCCGTCTCGTCGAACAGTTTCAGTTTCCGCGCGTGCAACTCGCCGGGGAAGAACAGTTCGTACACCAAACCGTTGAGCCATTGCTCCAGAAAAGGTGACACAGACATTCCTGTCTGTGAAGCATGGGACGCACAGGCAGGAATGCCTGTGCCACCTTGGGGCGAATGCAGCCAGATCAGGGCTTCTACGAGGCGCTCGCAGAGGGATTGCTGAGCGGGAGTGGCGGGGGGGATGGG
>CAZEVX010000050.1:15030-16458 GCA_964515705.1 uncultured Verrucomicrobiota bacterium
TCGCACCGCCAGCGCTTCACGTCTCGCCCGCGGAGAAACGGCTTGAGAATCTCCGCCGACGACTTGTGCTCCGCGATGAGGCGGTCGCGGGCGGCGCGGTCCACGACAAAGGCTTCGTTCAGCCCGGTCTTGATGCCGTAGTAGAACCGTCCTTTCACGTACTCGCCCAGCGGCGTGCCGGCTTTGCGCAGGCGGTCGAGCAGGCGCAGACTGCCAGGGTTCTCCATGCGCCAACCGTCGGGCTTGAGGTCGGCCTGTGCCAGCGCGAAGGCGTCGCGTTCGAAAATGTCGGGAAACTCGCGGATGTCGGGCCTGCCTGCCGCGCCGGACGCGGCGCAGGCAGGGCCCGGCGCCCAAGTCATGACGCGGGCGGAAGGTGGCACAGACATTCCTGTCTGTGCGGCACAGGCAAGAATGCCTGTGCTACTCTTGGGCAACTGTCCCAGTTCCACGGAGCGGGTCTTCTGCGTGACGAGGATCGCCGGGTAGGCGATGGACGTGAAGACCGGTGCATCGCCGAAATCCAGAACGACGCTGGGCCGGGTGGCGTAGGCCAGGTAGGTCCGCAGGCGTTCGCCGTAGGCGGCACGGAAGTACTTGTTGCTGGTGATGAAACTCAACACGCCGCCGGGGTGCAGGAGTTGAAGCGACCGCTCGAAAAAGTAGACGTAGAGGTCGGCGGTTCCGGTGAAACACTCGTATTGACCCTTGAGCGCGTCCTTCAGGGGTTTCTCTTTGCCGTCGCTGCCGATGACGCTCTGGTTCTTCAGTTCTTCCTGCCGGACGTAGGGCGGGTTGCCGATGACCACGTCGAACGGGCCGCCATCTTCAAGGCGAGACAGACATTCTTGTCTGTCGTCTTCCCGCACAGGCAGGAATGCCTGTGCCACCTTTTTCTTGGCCAGTCCGAACATCCAGCCGGGATCGAAGAACGGGGCGTGGGTGTTGGTGTCGTAGGGGTTCCAGCCGGCCAAGCGCTTGGCGTCGTAGGGCGTACACTCGCCGCTGGCTTCCAGCGCCAGGGCGAGTTCGTCGCAGAGCCGCTTGTCTTCCTTGCGGAGTTCCTTCTTGCGCTTGTAGCTGCGGGCCGTGAAGTAGTCGTGCCGGACCTTCTGAAGTTCGCCCTCCAGGCGCTTGACCTCGTTGGAGCCCAGCAGCAGTTGGCCGCGATGCAGGCCCAGCAGCGTGTTGGCGGCAACGACCTTGGTTTCGAGGTTCGGCAGCGGCAGGATGCCGTAGTTCTCCTCTTGGGGGTCAATGCTCTGGTCCACAACCAGGGAAATGAAGAATCGGAGTTTGGCGATCTGCACGGCGACGGGTTGGATGTCCACGCCGTAGAGGCAGTTCTCGATCAGGTACAGTTTGCGGCCGTAGTCGTCGTTGTCGCGGGCGAAAGCGCGCTGGATGGCCTTGAGCGCCTCCTCGCGG
>CAZEVX010000051.1:0-16329 GCA_964515705.1 uncultured Verrucomicrobiota bacterium
GTAATAGCGATACAGCGTGTCGCGCGCCGGGCTGTCCGCCGCCGCGTGCGTCGCCGTAGAGGTTGGGGTAGCGGCGCATCAGCAGCGGAACGGCGCCCTCCTGGCGGACGGGGGTGCGCGGGTAGCCGGCGCGTTCGCCGGGGGTCTCGAGGCGCGCGATTTCCGCCCAGAACGGCGGCCCGTGCCCCAGGAACACCAGGCGCGGGAAGCGCTGCAGGCAGCGCTCGAGCTGCGGCAGGCCGGGATCGTCGTAGAGGCCGTAGCCGTAACCGATGGTCGTGCGCGAGTCGAAGCACAGGGGGAAGCCGACGTCCTGGACGTGGCGGAAGAGGTTCTGCACGAGCGGGTCGAGGAACGGCAGGTTCGGCATGCACTCGCCGAACCCCTTGGCGCCGCGGTCGCGGTAGTAGCGCAGGAGGTCGCCGAGCGGGGCGTCGGCCGAGTTCGTCAGGGCGCGCGGGTCCACGTTGCAGAACGGGATCAGGCGGCCGGGATGGCGCTCGGCCATCTCGAGGATGTCGTCGTTGGACTGGGGCAGGTAGGTTTCGGGGCCGACCAGCGGCAGCAGGCAGGCGCGGTCGATCCCGTCGCGGTCGTAGAGCGCCAGCAGTTCCTCGAGCGTGGCGAACCGATTGGGGAACGGGCAGGCCTTGCGGTAGGCATGGCCGTGGATGTCGAGCAACATACCGCCTCCTCGGGCAGGGGCCGGAGCGCGCCGGCGGGCGCGGCCGGCCGCCGGGGATCACTTGATGACGCTGGGCGTCGCGACCCGCGCGTGGTTGAACCGGCAATCGCCGGCCGGCAGGGTGCTGAGGGGTTCGAGCTTGACAGTCAGCTCGGGAATGTCGCGCAGGCGCCCCTTGAGGTACAGGTCGAGCCGGGCGGCCAGGCCGTCCAGCCGGGCGAGCAGCCCGCCGTAGCGGCCTTCGAGGACTTCGAGGCCGAAGGGTTTGTAGAGGTTGAGCCAGAGGGCGCTGTGTTCGTCGCGCAGCTTGGCCGCCGCCTGGCGCAAGGCCAGCACTTCGTGGGTCAGCTGGCGCAGGCGCGTGCGGTTGTCCGCCCGGTAGGCGACGGCCAACTCGCGGCGCAGCGTGCACTTCATGGACAGCACGCGGGCCAGCAGGGCCGGGAACTGCAGCCGGCGGTCGGTCGGGCGGCGGGCGGCGCGGGCGAGGGTATCGGCCAGGCGCCCGTAATGGGCGGCCAGCGCGACCGGGTTCTTGATCAGCGGATCGCCCAGGCTGAGGAGCGGGTCCTGCCACAGCAGCCACTTGGAGGGGTTCCCGTGGCTCTCCTTGGGGTCGCCGATCTCGGGGATGCGGTCGAGGTCGCTGGCGCGCACCCAGGTGTCGAACTCCGAGCCGCAAATTCCGCGGAAGTTGGCGCGCAGCAGGTCCTCATCCACGCGCTCGGCGTACCCGTGCTCGGCGAAACACTGCAGCGCCGGCAGGGCGGAAAAGAGGTCGCACTCCATGCCGTCGTCGCCCCAGAGCGTGGTGAAGACCTGGCGCAGCCGCTGGCGCTTGCAGGCGCGCATGCAGGCCTCGGTGACGGTGAGGGCGAAGGGCAGGTTGGCCCAGAAATGGTTCCAGGTCCAGACGCCGCCCGCCATGATCGGCTCCGAGCCGAGGGCGCGGTGGCGCTCGATGAAGGCCTCGTAGAAGGCCGGGTCGGTGTGGTAGTAGTCCCAGTAGACCAGGTCGACGTCCTCGGGGATGGCATCGGCGATTTTCTTGGGAATTTTGCTGGCGAGGTCGTAGTAGGCCCCGGTCTTGGAGCCGAGCCGGAAATACATGTCGCTCCAGATCATCGGCCGCGCGCCGAGCTTGCGGCACAGGCCGCGGACGCGCTTGAGGTGGCGGGCGATGATCTCGAACGGCGCCTGCTCGCCGAACAGCTCGCGGAAGCGGCCGGTGCCGATCCCGTGGGCCTCGTCCATGCCGACGTGGATGCGGCGGGTGCGGAAGGGCGCCAGGGCGGCGGCGATCATCTTTTCCAGGAGCGCGTAGGTTTTTTCGTCGTTCGCCAGGATGACGCCGGCGGTGTCGCGGTAGGCGGCGTAGGGCGGCCACTGGAGGACCTGCTCGAGGTGCCCGAGCGTCTGGATACAGGGGATCATCTCGATCCCGAGAGCGTCGGCATAGCCGTCGAGGTCCTTGAGTTCGTCCCAGGTGTAGCGGCCGCGCAGGTAGCCGAACAACGGCTCCTCGGGAACCTCGTAGGTGTCCTCGGTGTAGAGCATGCACTGGTTCAGGCCCATCAGCGCGCAGCGGCGCAGGAGCGTCTTGAGGGTCTCCGGCCGCACGACACCGTTGCGCGAGCAGTCCAGCATCAGGCCCTGCCGGTCGAAGTGCGGGGTCTCGCGGAAGTCGGCCCGCAGCGCGGCGGCGCCCTGCTCGCCCAGCAGGCGGCCGAGCGCGCGGAAGGCGTCGGTCTTGCGGGCGTAGCGCACGGTCGCCTCCCCATCCAACTTGCGCACCAGCAGGCCGGCGGGCGCCAGGTCGGGGTCCGGCAGGAAGCGGACCAGCTGCGACCGGCTCGCCGCGAAGCGGTGGGGATAATCGGCCACGATCTCGCTCAAGCCGCGCCGCAGGTCGGGCGGGCAGCTGTTCAGGTCCAGGTGAAACGAATGCATGCGCGCTCTCCGGTTAGTACTGAAAGCCGCTCGCGCCGATATACTCCCGCAGGATCGACGTGGCGGGCACCTCGTGCTTCACGATGGGCAGGAAAGGTAACAGAAACTCCTGCAGCCGTCGAGCCTCGGCGTACTCGGGGTCGGACGGCTTGATCTCGAGCAGCAGCGGCTCGACCAGCGGCTTGAGGACCGCCAGCTCGTAGTCCAGGGCCGAGTTGAAGGTGGCCTGGGCGCGCGCCTGGAACGGAAATACCCAGCGCTTTTCCCCGCGCCGCACCGACGGCCACATCCGTAGGGTCGTCAGCGGCGGATTGCCGCGAAAGGCGCGGTCGCGCACCAGGCGCCGCATCAGGCGGTTGTCGGTGGTCGAGATGCGATTGTTGGCGTCCAGTGCCAGTTGGGTCAGGGCGCTGACGTAAATCCCGAAGCGGCAGCGCGCCGGGAGCTGCGCGGTCAGGCGCGGGTTCAGCGCGTGGATGCCTTCGGCGATCACGACCTGGCCCGGCCCGAGCCGCCGCGCCGGGCCGCCGGGCGCGCGCCGCTTGCGGTCAAAATCGAAGCGCGGCAGCCGGACAGCCCGCCCGGCGAACAGGTCGAGCAGGTGGCGGCGGAAGGTCGCGAGGTCGAGGGCGTCGATCGACTCGTAATCCGGCCGGCCGTCGGCGTCGCGGGGCGTGTCGGCATCGTCGCGGTAGTAGTCGTCCAGCGAGAGCAGCAGGGGGTCCAGGCCGTTGACCGCCAGCTGGACCCGCAGGCGCTTGGCGAAGGTTGTCTTGCCGGCGGCCGAGGGACCGGAGATCAGGATCAGGCGGACCTGGCGGCGGGCGGCGATGCGGTCGGCGATGCCGGCGATCTTCTTCTCGTGCAGCGCCTCGGCAATGCGGATGAAATCCGCCGCACCGCCGGCGGCGATGCGCGCGTTGAGCTGGCCGACGTTCGACACGCGCAGGATGCGGCCCCAGCGCTTGTGCTCCTTGAAGATGCGGACGAGCTGCGGCTGGTCGCGGAAGGGCGCCACGCGGGTCGGCGTCTCGCGGGTCGGCAACTGCAGGACCAGGCCGGGCGGATACGGAATCAAGCGGAACCAGCGCAGGGCGCCGGTGGCCGGCGCCAGCGGGCCGTGCGCCAGGTCGGCGAAGCCCTCGCACTCGAACAGCACCACCTTGGGCGGGTTGCGGAAGCGCAGCCAGCCGGCCTGGTCCTCGGCGCCGTCGGCCAGAAGACGCGCCAGGGCGTCGGCGTAGGCTAGCTTGAGCCGCCGGATCGGAACGTTGCGCGCCACCAGCGCGCGCAGGGCCGTCTCGAGGGCGGCGACCTGGCGCCGGTGGATCGCCGCGCCCGGCCGCTCGAACTGGCAGAAAAGCCCCGTGCCCAACGAATGCTCGATCCGTAGGCGCTGACCGGGGCAGCAGGCGGCGGCGGTTTTCGCCAGCAAAAACATCAGGGTCTGGCGGTAGATGCGCATGCCGTGCGGGTCGGCCATCGTCAGCCAACGCACGTCGGCATCGACGTCCAGCGGGTAGGTCAGCGAGACGATGTCGTTGTTGACGCGGGCGCCGATCGGCGGCAGGGCGCCACGCCCGGCCGGCGGCCGGGCCAGCGCCTGCACGGGAAGATAGGGACGGCAGCGCACCGGCGGCGCGTTGTCCAGGCGGATTTGCAGTGTGGTGTGCATGGCGTCTGGCGCGCGGCGGGATGTCGACCGAGCCCATGGCGGGGCCGCCGCCGCGCGTCCGCCCGGCCGCGGACCGGAACAGACAGCGGCGTGGGCGGCGCGCTTCCCCGCTCGCCGCGGAAACGGCCGCCGCTCGGCCGGCGGCTCCGTCAGGCGCCGCGACCGGCGACGCCCTTGGTGCCCTTGGCGATGGCGCGCGCCGGCGCCTTGGGCCGCAGGGTCCGCACGGCGCGCCCGGCACGCCACATTTCCGACGTGCCGAGGGCGTGCAGCTCGCGGGCCACGCGCGCCGGATAGTCGGGCCGCCCGCAGACGGACAGCACGCGCCGGGTCTCGCGCCCCGAGGTGACCGAGCGGTAGAGCGTCTCGAACACCGGCAGGACGGCGGCCTTGAACCGCGGCATCCAGTCCAGCGCCCCGCGCTGGGCGGTGGCCGAGCAGTTTGAGAACATCCAGTCCATACCGTTCTCGTCCACCAGCCGGATCAGGCTCTGCGTCAGTTCCTCGACGGTCTCGTTGAACGCTTCGCTGGGCGTGTGTCCGTGGCGGCGCAGGACGTCGTACTGGGCCTCCATGATCCCGGCCAGGGCGCCCATCAGCACGCCGCGCTCGCCGGTCAGGTCGCTGACGGTCTCGTGCTCGAAGGTGGTTGGGAAGAGATAGCCCGAGCCGATCCCGATGCCGAGCGCCAGGCAGCGCTCACGGGCGCGGCCGGTGGCGTCTTGGAAAACGGCGAAACTGGAGTTGATCCCGGCGCCCGTCAGGAAGTTGCGGCGCACGGACGTCCCCGACCCCTTGGGCGCCACCATGATGACGTCCACGTCCTTGGGCGGCACGACGCCCGTCTGGTTCCGGAACACGATCGAGAACCCGTGGGAAAAATACAGCGCCTTGCCGGCGGTCAAGTGCTTGCGGAGCGCCGGCCAGATGGCTTTCTGGGCGGCGTCGGACACCAGGTACTGGAGGATCGTGCCGCGGCGCGCCGCCTCCTCGATGTCGAACAGCGTCTTGCCGGGGACCCAGCCGTCGCGCCGGGCGCGCTCCCAGTCGCGCGGGAATTTTGGCGACTGCCCGACGAGCACGCGGAACCCGTTGTCCTTGAGGTTCAGCGCCTGGGCCGGCCCCTGCACGCCGTACCCGATGACAGCGATCGTCTCGTCGCGCAGCGCCCGCCGGGCGTGCGCCATTGTGAACTCTCCGCGGGTGACCACCGTTTCCTTGACGCCGCCGAAATCGATCCGGGCCATGATGCATCCTCCTGAATGGTGCTATTCGATTGTTCATATTGCCAAAACACCTGCGGCAGAGCAAGCGTATACCGCGACAGAAGACCCCCCCCCGCAAGGTCATTGTCATGCCGGAGCTTCCCAACACTGCGGGAGTTGCGCCAGCCCCTTTTTCCCCAGTCAGGCGCCAGACCGTGCGTCTGCGGCTCGGCACCCTGCGCGCCGTAGCGGCGGCTTGACGCGCCGCGTAGGCGGGCGCCTCGCCCTCCGCGTCCTCCCGTCGGTCAGCGTGCAGGCGTTCCATGACAACTCCACCTGGAGGGCGAAGCTGCGCTGAGCCGTTCCCGTGCACGGATCGCGCCGGGAGTGACCGCGGACAAGCGCAACTCCCGCAACTCGGGGGAGCTTCCTGCCGGATTGACGCGAAACAGCAAACGGCTCCGCCGGAGGCGTCGCCCCACCCAGGATGCCTGCGTCATGGGTGGGGCGAGCCCTCCGGGCAAGCCGCCGGCCTTCGCGGTGCGTCATGCCTCCGGAACGGCAATGAGGGTGATGCCGCGCCGTCCTGGACCCGATGCAACCGCGCTTATCCCGGCGCCACCCTCGCCATGACTAATTTAATATTTAAGGGCTGTCCCTCATCGTTGACCGGGTTGACACCCGCCCGCCCCGCGGGTACCGTAGGCCGTGCGTTGGGACGGGCCGCCTGCCGCCCCGGCGCGCGAACGAGAGGATTTTCCCCATGATGCCCGAGCCCGCCCGGACATTCCGATTCGCGCTGCGCGTGCCCTACGCGCATACCGACCAGATGCGCGTGGTCTATTACGCCAACTACCTGGTGTATTTCGAGATGGCCCGCGCGGCGATGATGCGCGAGATCGGCCTGCCCTACGGCGACCTCGAGCGGCGCGGCGTCATCCTGCCGGTGATCGAGGCGCACTGCGTCTACAAGGCGCCCGCGCGGTTTGACGACGAACTGACGGTCGCCAGCCGCTGCGCGCTCGCGGGACCCCGCCTGCGGGTGGACTACGACCTCGCGCGCGGGGACGACATCCTGGCCACGGGGTATACCGTCCACGCCTGCGTGTCGCCCGCGGGCAGGGTGCTGCGGCCGCCGGCCGACCTGCGCCGGCTCGTGGCGCCCGCCCCTGGCCCGGGTCAAGGCCCCGGGACCTCCGCGAGCGCATAGCCGCTGCCGGAGCGCAGGATGCGCCAGACGGCGCTGGCGGATTTGCGGATGGCGGGATCAGCCAGGCTGTCCCCGTCGTAATCCCCCGGCACAGCATCCCAGCCGGTCCCGCCCAGCAGCCGCGGCACGGTGACCGCCACGTAGCCGCCGCTCGACATCAGCACCTGCCAGGTGCCGTCGGCGCGCGTGTAGACCGCCGGGTCGGCCAGGCCGTCGCCGTCGAAGTCCCCGGCCAGCGCCGTTTTGCCCGGCCCGCCCAGGAATGATGTCAGGGTTAGAAGAAAATACCCGCCGCTCGACAGCTTGATCTTCCAGGTCCCGGTGGTCTCCTGGTAGACCCCGTAGTCGGCCTGGCCGTCGCCGTCAAAGTCCTCCGAGATCGGCGCCCAGCCGGCGGCGCCCAGGAAGGCGTTGCGCGCCAGCGGCGCGTACCCGCTGCCCGACTGCATCACCTTCCAGTTGCCGGTCGTCTCCTGGTAGACTGCCGGGTCGGCCAGGCCGTCCCCGTCATAGTCGGCCGCGCCCGTCTGCCAGCCCGGGCCGCCCAGCAGCGCCGCGAAGCTGAAGGTCATGTAGCCGGCCGTCGAGAGCTTGACCCGCCAGGTCCCCGTGAGCTCGTCGTAGGTCCCCGGGTCGGCCTGGCCGTCGCCGTCAAAGTCCTTCAGCATGCCCACCACCGGCGGGCGCGCCAGGGTCACCTTGACCGACCGCAGCACGGCGGCCGCCGGGTTCCAGTTGGCATTGCCGGCCTGGTTGGCCGCCACCACCACGGTCCCCGTCCCGGTGAACGAGAGTTTGTTCCCACCCGTGACCGTCCCGGGACCGGAGGCTTTGGCAAAGGCCACCGGCAGGCCCGAGGAAGCCGTCGCCGCCAGCGTCACGACGGAGGTCATCACCTGGTCCGGGATGGCCGGGAACGAAATGACCTGGCCGGCCTTGGCCACCGCCAGCGTGCCGGTCTTGCCGCCCTGGTACTTGGCGTGGTTGACCGTCCCGACCACGGTGTAATTCCCGGCATTGACCGGCGCCGTGGCCGAACCGTTGTAGGCGATCGCCACCGGCAGGCCCGCCGGCGCCGTCGTGGCGGTGACCACGCGCGGGGCGCCATTATAGGTCTGGCTCAAGTTGTGGAGCGTGACCGAGGCCGGCGCCTTGGTGATGATGAACGTGTTGGTCTGGGTCGGCGCGGGGTTCCAGTTGGCGTCGCCGGCCTGGCTGGCGGTCACCACGACGCGGCCGGTGCCGGTGAACGAGAGGTTGGACCCGATATAGTCCGGCCAGGCGCCGCCCGAGATGACACCCGGCCCGGCGCGCACGGCATAAACCACGGGCAACCCCGAAACGGCGCTGGCGGCCAGCCGGACCACGCTGGTCGCGTGTTGGTCCGGGATCGGCGGAAAGACCAGGGTCTGGTCAGCGCGGAGCACCTCGAGCGTGCCGGTGGCCGCTCCCTGGTAGCGCGGATCGTCCACGACGCCGACGACCTCGAACACCCCGGCGCACACGGGAACGTCCGGGCTGCCGTTGTAGGTTAGGGACACCGTCAGGCCCGGCGGCGCGGTGGTTGCCGTGGCTGGCCGCGGCGCGCCGGTATAGGGTTGGCTCAAGGCGCCCAATGTCACGCCGGCGGGTGTCTTGGTGACCGTGACGGACTGGGTGGTGCCGGCCGGCTGCCAATCGGCGTTGCCTTCCTGCCGGGCGGCCACGCGCACGGTACCCGCGGCCGTGAACGTGAGGGTGGTGGCGCCCTGAATCTGTCCGGGGCCTTCCGCAACGGCGAACACAATCGGCAGGCCGGATTCCGCCGCGGCCGCCAGCGGGACGATATCCGTGGCGCGCGCCGGCGCCAGGGGATCGAAGGCGAGCGACTGCGGGGAGCGGCCGGCCGCCACCAAGGCGGTCACGCTCGCGGCGTAAAAGCGCGCGTCGCCGGCCTTGGTGGCAGCCATGCGGATCATGCCGGTCCCGGCGCTCACCCAGAGGGTCGCGCCGTCCGCGATCTGGCCCGGCCCGTCCAGCACGGCGAAACTCAAGACTCCGGTGCCCGATCCGCCGGTGAGGCAGGCGGCCAGCGGGGTGGTGGAGCGATAGGCCAGCGGGCTGGGGGGATCAAAGACCAGCGGCGCCTGCTCCGCGAGCGCAACCTGGAACTGCTGGGTGACCGCCGGCGCGGGGTTCCAGGAGGCATTGCCCGATTGGCTGGCAGCCACCGTGACCGTGCCCGAGGCGCTGAATGTCAGGGTGGTCGCGGTGTCGAGCGCGGCGGGCCCGCCCGCCACGGCAAAGCTGACCGGCAGGCCGGACGCCGCGGTGGCGCACAGCGCGACCCGCGCCGTGGTGACCGTGTTGGAAAGCGCCGGAAACATCATGGTTTGATCGCGTTTCGTGCCGGCGCCCGCCAGGCACAAGCGGAACGGGCTCGAGGTGGCGTTGTGGGCCAGGGCGACCATGGCCGTCCAGGTGCCGACGGCCGGCGCCTGGAAGGCGACGGTCAGGTTCGAGGCCGTGCCGGGCGCCACCCGGTCGGGGCGGGCCAGCGCAAAGGCGTTGCTGCCGGCGCCGGATACGGCGGCGGTGTAGATGGTCAGCGGGCCCGTGCCCCCGTTGGAGAGGCTGAGGGTATGGACGGCGGGAAGACCCCACGGGACCAGGCCAAAATCGGTTCCTTTTGCCGAGGACGCCGGTTCGCCGGATGCGAGCGCGGCGCCATTGGTGCCGCGGAACGCGGGGCTGCTCTCGCCGAGGCGCAGGCTGGCCAGGTACAGCGACTGGCTTCCCCCGGCGGCGGTGAACGTGCCGCCGGCATACAGCCGGCAGGCCTGGTCGCTAGCCAGCGCCATGATCGTGCTGTTGGCGCCGCTGCCCGCGTTGGTCCAGGCGGCGCCATCCCAGCAGGCGATCCGGTTGGCGCTCCGGCCGCCGGCCGTCGTGAAGTTGCCGGCGGCATACAGATTGTCGTCCGCATCCAGCGCCAGGGCATAGACGGTGCTGTTCATGCCGCTGCCGAGGTTGGTCCAGGCGACCCCGTTCCAGCGCGCCACGCGGTTGGCGGCGAGGCCGCCGGCGGTCGTGAAGTCGCCCCCGGCATACAGATTCCCGGCGCTATCGCGTGCCAACGCGCGGACGGTGTTGTTGAGGCCGGCGCCGAGGTTGGTCCAGGCGGCGCCGTCCCAGCGCGCCACGCGGTTGGCGGCGAGGTCGCCGGCGTTCGTGAAGTCGCCCCCGGCATACAGATTCCCGTCCGGATCGCACAGCAGCGCATAGGCCGTGCTGTTGAGGCCGCTGCCGAGGTTGGTCCAGGCGGCGCCGTCCCAGCGCGCCACGCGGTTCAGCGCAATATCCCACCAATAGGAATAGCTGAAGCCGCCCCCGGCATACAGGTTGCCGGCGCCATCGCACGCCAGGGCATAGACGGTGGAGTTCAGTCCGTTCCCGAGGGGATTCCAGTTGGTGCCAGTCCAGCACCCGACGCGGTTGCCGTCTTGAAAATCTCCGCCGGCGAACACGCGTCCGAGGCCGTCGCAAGCCAGGGCATAGACCATCCTGTCCTTGCCGCCGCCCATGTCCAGCCATGTCGTGCCGTTCCGGCGCACCACATAGGGCGAGTTGACCCACGTCCCGTTCGTCTGGCCCGCCAGCGGAAAACTGCCGCCGACATACAGATTGCCGGCGGCATCGCAGGCCAGCGCGGACACGTTCCCATTCAACCCGTGGGCGGCCCCCACCGTGGTCCAGGCCGACCCGGTCCAGGCCGCGATGCTCGAGGCGCCGATGGCGCCGGCCACGGTGAACGCGCCGCCGGCATAGATCGTGCCGCCGCTGCCGCGCGCCAGCGCGTAGACCATGTTGTTGACCCCGTTCCCGACGTCGGCCCAGGAGGACCCCGTCCAGCGGGCTAGCCGGTTCCGGACCAGGCCGTTCGCCTCGGAGAACTGTCCGCCGGCATAGACGTTGCCGGACGCGTCGCACACCAGGGCGCGGACCAGCGCGTCCATGCCCGACCCCATCGCGCTCCAGGACCGGGCGCTGACGTTCCAGCGCATCACATAGTTGACGGACAGATTGTTCGTGCTGCTGTTGGTGGTGAACGAGCCGCCGGCATAGACATAGCTGTTGTCCGGGCGGACGGCCAGCGCCAGGACATACCCGTTGATCGCGTTCGTGCCGAGGTTGGTCCAGGCGGCGCCGTCCCAGCAGGCGAGACGCGAAGCGCTCACGCCCCCGGCCATGGTAAACATGCCGCCGGCGAAGAGGTTGCCGGCTCCGTCGCAAGCCAGGGCATTGACCGAGGCATTGCAGCCGCTGCCGAGGTTGGTCCAGGCCACGCCGTCCCAGCGGGCGATGTAGCCGGCGCTGCGCCCGCCCGCGTTCGTGAAGTTGCCGCCGGCGAAGAGATTGCCGGCTCCATCGCAAGCCAGGGCATTGACCAAGGCATTGCAGCCGCTGCCGAGGTTGGTCCAGGCCACGCCGTCCCAGCGGGCGACATAGCCGGCGCTGCGCCCGCCGGCCGCCGTGAAGTTGCCGCCAGCATAGAGGACGCCGGCGGCGTCACAGGCCAGGGCGTAGACGGCGTTGTTGCAGCCGCTGCCGAGGTTGGTCCAGGCCACGCCGTCCCAGCGGGCGATGTAGCTGGCGCTGCGCCCGCCGGCCGTCGTGAAGGTGCCGCCGGCGTAGAGGTTGCCGGCGGCGTCGCGGGTTAGGGCGTAGACGTTTCCGCCGAGCAACCCGTAGTTCTCGCCGCTGCTCATCCAGTCGGCGTCGCTGAAGGTCGGTGCGGCATAGCCGGCGCCGGCGGCCGCGGCGACCGCCAGCAGGATTCCGGCCAGCAAGGTTCGCGCCCGCCGTGCCGGGCGCCGCCGCCCGCCAGGATCGATGGGCATGCCCATGCCATGGTCCCCGAATTGGCAGGAAGGGCGCGCCGATCCAACCCCGGCACCGCCCAGAAATCCGTCGAAGGTCCGGGTCGGAACGGGAGTGGCGCCTTCCCTCACAACCCCAACCGCACCTCGATCGGGACATAGCCGCTTCCCGAGAGCCGCACCCGCCAGACTTGGCCGTCGCCGCGGCGCACGGCGGGATCGGCGCGGCCGTCCCCGTCGAAATCGCCCGGCACCGGCTCCCAGTCCGCGCCGCCGAGGAATCCCGGCAGCGCAAGCGGAGCATACCCCGACCCGGACAGCAAGATTATCCACGATCCGTCCGCCCGCGCGTAGACGGTGGGATCGGCGCGCCGGTCCCCGTCGAAATCGCCCGGCGCCGCCATCCGCCCCGGCCCGCCCAATAACCCCGCCAGGCGCAGGGGTGCGTCCCCGCCCGACGACAGCCGAACGTGCCATGCCCCGTCGGCTTCCCGGTAGACGCCGTAATCGGCCCGGCAGTCGCCGTCGTAATCCGCGGCCGCCGGCGCCCAGCCCGGCCCGCCGAGATAGCCCGCGCGCACCTGCGCGCCCGAGGCGCTGCCGGACAACACCACCTTCCAACTGCCCGACGTCTCCTGATAAACGCCCTTGTCGCACAATCGGTCGCCGTCGTAATCCCCCGCCGCCGGCGCCCAGCCCGGCTCGCCCAGCAGGGCTTCCCAGACCCGGCGCGCGTACCCGGCGCCGGACAACAACGCTGTCCAGGTTCCCGTCCGCGCCTCATAGACTGCCGGATCGGCCCGGCCGTCCCCGTCAAAGTCGGCGCCGCGGATGCCCGACAGCCGCGGCGAGTCGGGCAGTACCCGCACCGACCGGAGTTCCTCCGGCGCGGCGTCCCAATTCGCGTTTCCGTCCTGGCTGGCCGCCACGATCACGGTCCCGGGCGCCGTAAACCGCAGGCCGGCGCCGCCGTCCAGCATGCCCGGACCCGACCGGATGCCGAATCGCACCGGCAAGCCGGAGGACGCAGTCGCCGCCAGGGTGACCCGCGCCGTTTCGACCTGGTCGGGCAGGGGCGGGAAGAGGATGTATTGGCAGGATTTTGCCACCGTCAGGATGCCCGTGGCCGCCCCCTCGTACCGCGGGTCCGTGACCTGCGCCAGGACAGTGTATCGTCCCGCGTTGATCGGCGGGGTTGCCCGGCCATTGTAGGTGATCTGGAGGTCCGGCAGGAGCGGGAGCGACGCGGCGGTCGCCGCGCGCGGCGTGCCGTCGTAGTACTGGTCGAGGTTCCCCAGCAGGACCAGGGCGGTTGCCCGCGAGACGCGGATCGTGCACGTCAGCGTCGGGGCCGGCAGCCAGTCGGCGTTGCCCGGCTGGCTCGCGGCCAGCACCGCGGCGCCCGCCCCGGTAAAGTCGAGGCCAGCGCCTTCCACGATGCCGGGTCCGGTCACCGCGTGGAACGCCACCGGCAATCCCGACCCGGCCGTCGCCGCGAGGGTCAGCCGGGCGGTGGCCACCTGGTCGGGGATCGCCGGCCAGGCGATGCGCTGCTCGGCGCGCGCGACCGCCGCGGTCTGCCCGGCGGTACGCGCGGCGTAGTGCGCGTCGCCCGCCTTCGAGGCGGACAGCACAATGGCGCCGTATCCGGCCGTGACCCAGAGGTTCGAGGCGTCCAGCAGGCAGCCCGGCCCGGAGACGACCGCCAGGGTCACCGCCCCGGTTCCCGATCCCCCGGAGACCGAGATGGCATTGGTGGAATGGAACACCAGCGGCTGGGCGGTCTCGATCCGCAGGGGTTCTTGCGTCGTAAGGCCCGCCGCGCAGGACTGGGTGACCGGCGGCGCCGGGTTCCAAAAAGCGTCGCCGGCCTGCGAGGCCGCCACCGTGACCAGGCCCGGCCCCTCAAACCGCAGGAGCGTGCCGTCCAGGATTCCCGGTCCCGCCGCCACCGCCAAGGCCACCGGCAACCCCGACGAGACTTCCGCGCTCAGGACCACGACGCTGGTCGCGGGCAGGTCCGGAATCGGCGCGAACACGATGTGCTGGTCGCGTTTGACGCCGCGGCCGACGACCGGCCCGCTGACGGCGCTCGTTCCGTAGGCATTGACGGCCCGCACCCAATAGCAGTAGGTCGTCCCGGGAGCGACCGCCGTGTCGCGCACGGAGACGCCGTTAGTGACGCAGACCGGCGTCTCCGGCAGCACGCCGTTCGGAGCGCGATACACATGATACTCGGCTGCGCCCGGCGTGGCGCTCCAGGTTAGGTCCACCTGCCAGGCCGTCGCCGTGCTGGCCGCGAGATCGGCCGGCGGCAACGGCGGCGTGCCGCCGGCGTTGGCGGCGCCGTCGCCCGCGCTGAACGCCCCTTCGCCCGGAAGCGCGTGCCAGGATTTGACCCAGTAATAGTAGGTCTCGCCCGGCGCGACGCCGGTATCCAGATACTGGGTGGCGCTGGTGACGGCCAGCAACGCGGCGCCGGCCGCGTCGTTGGTCCGGCTGCGATACAGGCGATAGGCCGTGTCGGGCGGCGCGGCCCCCAGCATCGGCGCCCAGCGGACGCGGATGGCGTTGGCCGGGTCGCCCTTGCTGGCCTGCAGCGCTTCCGGCGGCGCCGGCGGGACCTGCCAGGGCAGCCCGAAAACCGGATCGCCCTGCAGGTTATGGCCGAACTGCAGCCAGCGCATCGAGCCGTCGCTGAGCGACGAGGGCGCGCAATCCAGCTTGTGCATGGCGAACGCCCAGCCGACGCCGACCCCGTTGGTCTGGAACAGCCGGCGCGAAAAGCGATCCATGTAATATGGACTCGATCCGCCCCAGCCATACCGGGCGCTGGCGAAGATGGTCAACGCCCCGCCCTGAACATTGCGCAAAAACGCCTCGGTCAGGCAGGGGTCCGTGCTGGAGTCGAATCCGCCGACGTAACAGGCGCAGGTTGCGATGACCGCCGTCACGTTGGTGATGGCGTCGGCGTTGTTGGTGGCGAACGCCACGCTCTCCATGCCCCATGTTCCGTAGGAGCCGTGAGTGAACATGTAGGCGTAATACCATCCCAGGTCGAAGACGGACACCAGGTTGGTCGGCACCATCGGAAAACTTCCAGGAACGGTCGGGTCCCACGAGGTCAAGGTGTCGAACATGTAATGCGTGCCGCGGGGCTTCCAGAACGGCTGGATCGAGTCGCGGAACTGGATCCGCACGAAAAACTCCGCGTCCGACACCTTGGGATGCGCCGGATCGCGGAAGCCGAGGTGGCCGTCGCCCGTGACATCGGCGGTCGGCCGTTTGTCGCCCTGGTAGTCATCCCACAAGTAGCGCCCCATCAGCAACATCCGATTGGTGTTGGACGGGGGCACGTCGCGCTCGTAGGCGATCAGCTTGGCGATGTACGCCGCCGCCTGGACCTCGTCCCGCACGGTGATGCGGCCGACGATGACATCCCATCCCAAGTCGGGGTTGTCTACCGGTTCGCCGTAGAGGGAATCGCCGTCGGCATTCCAGGTCCCGTCCAGGCCGGAGTAGTAGAGATCGGTCGGCATGTCCACGACGTAGCTGCTCGCGGACACCCGGCAATTGCGGACCGGCACCACGGTATTGTCCCCGCCCAAGGTCACGAACAGCAGGCCGCGCTCGGCGACATAGTTGCTGATGCAGGTCCGGATTTTCATCGGGTTGTCCGCGCCCGGATAGGCGGCGTAAAGGTCGGTCAGCGACAGCACCCGCGTCCGCAGCCCGGGAAACCGCGCGCGGTGGCTGGCCAACGCCTGGAACGCATTGGTCAGCGCGGCGCTGGTGATGATCAGATTGTCCACCGGGTCGGTCCCGGCCGCGGCGGCGCCGGCTGCCGGCGTCACCGCGCGCGGCACGGGGCCCCAGGCGGCCTTGGCTTCCAGCATCTGGGGATTGGCCACCAGGCCGCGCAGCGTGTCGCGGGTCAGTCGGTCGTGCCGTGGCGGCGCCCGTTGCGGCTGATCGGGCGCGTCGTAGGTCAGGGTGACCTTCAGGTGCGGTGCGAGATACAGGTCGCGGGTGGCCGGGCGGTACCGCAGCGGGTGGAGGCGCAGCGCCGCCAGGCTATAGCCGCGGACCGTATAGACGCCTTCCAGGCGGGCGCGGACCGGCGGGGTCAAGGCCGCCTCCGCATAGGCGGCCGTGTCCGGAAGCACATGCGCGCGCTTCGGCTCGCTCAGCGGCTGGGGAGGCTGCGCGGGCGCCACGCGGATGCCGGCGCGGAGCAGGACCTCGTCCCCCTCGGCCTCGACCCGCCTGACGGTCGCGCCCGACGGCACCAGGACCGTGGCCATGGAGGAGGGCAGGTCCGGGGTTCCCGGCGGCAGGTCGGACGGGACGCCGCCGTCCAAGGCGACGCGCGTGCCATCCGCGGCATCCGCGAAGGACACGCGGTCGGCCGGAAACTCGAAGTCCAGCGTCAGCTCGGCGCCGTGCGCCAGGCCGGCGATCGCCCCCGCCAGGCAAAGCCCCCAACGCGTCTTCCGCAGCGCGACTGTTTTCACGCCCCCCCCCTCCCGCGGCTGATGCCGCCTCCTAAATCCCGACCGGCTGGCAGGCGGTGAAACCCGTGCCATGCCACTATCACTATATACAAACCCACGCCTGATGGCAACGTGTTTGTGATGGCCCCGATGTGCGGGAGTTGCGCTTGTCCGCGGTCACTCCCGGCGCGATCCGTGCACGGGAACGGCTCAGCGCAGCTTCGCCCTCCACGGGGAGTCGTCAAGGAACGC
>CAZEVX010000052.1:0-16110 GCA_964515705.1 uncultured Verrucomicrobiota bacterium
GGACAGCCTTGTCCCGCCGCCGCTGTCCCGCCTCCTGAGGCGTGTGACGGCCACCCGTACCGGCCCGCTGGGCGGGAAGGACGGTGTCGGGAACATAGCCGGCCCGCGTGGGGGTTGCCGCGGAAAGCAAAACATGGACGGGGCGGGGGGTCGCGTGTTATAAAACCGGATTTACGCCGGGCTACCCGCGCGCGCGGACCGGCAAGGATACGGGGGCATGATTGCGATCGTGGATTACCGCGCCGGGAACCTGACCAGCGTGCGGCTGGCGTTCGAGCACCTGGGCCTGGAGGCCCTAGTGACGAACCAGGCGGCCGACATCCTGCGGGCCGACCGCGTGGTGTTCCCGGGGGTCGGGTCGGCCGGCGCGGCCATGGGGCACCTGGCGGCGCTCGGCCTGGCGGACGTCCTGCGCGAGGTGGTTCGCCGCGGCACGCCCTTTCTGGGCATCTGCCTGGGCGCCCAGATCATTTGCGACGCGAGCGCGGAGGACGGCGGCGTGGCCGGCCTGGGCCTGCTGGCGGGCGACGTCCGGCGGTTCCGCCCCGCGCGGCGCGCCGACAAGGTCCCGCAGATCGGCTGGAATGCCGTCCGCTTCCGCCAGTCGCACCCGCTGTTCGCGGGGATCGCGGACGACAGCGATTTTTATTTCGTGCATTCCTATTACCCGGTGCCGGCCGATCCCGCCGGCGTCCTGGGCGAGACCGAGTATGCCGGCGTGCGCTTCGCGTCGGTGATCGGGCGGGGCCGGCTGGCGGCCACCCAGTTCCATCCCGAGAAATCGGGGCGGATCGGCCTGCAACTGCTGCAAAATTTTGCCGCGTGGAAGGGGTGACCCTGCCCGCAACCAGAGGGTCGACCTCCAAAGAGATGGCGATTATGCCAAGGCACCCGCTCATGGAGGGCGAGGCTGTGCCGAGCCGATGAGGGTTTTTCAGCGGAAGTTTAGAGTGCCTGGTGACAGTGAAGCGGCGGCGAGGCGGGCGCCGTCGCCCCGGCGGATGCCATGCTGACCAAACGCGTCATTCCGTGCCTGGACGTGCGCCGCGGCAAGGTGACCAAGGGCGTGCGGTTCCAGAACAACGTGGATCTGGGCGACCCGGTGGCGCTGGCGGCGGCCTACAGCGCCGGCGGTTGCGACGAACTGGTGGTCTACGACATTACCGCCTCGGCCGAGCGCCGGCCAATCGACCTCGGCATGGTGGCAGCCGTCGCGCGCGCCATTCATATCCCGTTTGCCGTCGGCGGCGGGATCGCCGGGCTGGCCGACATGGAGCGCGTGCTGCTGGCGGGCGCGGAGAAGGTCTCGGTCAACTCGCTGGCGATCCGCGATCCGGACCTGATCGCCGCCGGGGCGCGGGCCTTCGGATCGCAGTGCATCGTGCTGGGGATGGACCCCGTGCGGGCGGCGGGCGATCCGCGCTTCCCGAGCGGGTACGAGGTGACCAGCGAGGGGTTCCGCCGGCGGACCGGCCTTGACGCGCTGGCGTGGGCGCGCCGCGCCGAAACGCTGGGCGTTGGGGAGATCGTCGTCAACAGCGTGGATGCCGACGGCACTCGCCAGGGCTACGACCTGGCGTTGACGCGCATGATCGCCGAGGCCGTCGGCGTGCCGGTGATCGCCTCCGGCGGGGCGGGGGCGCCGGCGCACGTCGCGGCGGCGTTCACCGAAGGCCTGGCGGACGGCGCGATCGTGGCCGGCATGATCCACAAGGGCGACTGGACGATTGCCCAGATCAAGGAGGCGCTGCGCGCGACCGGGCTGCCGGTGCGGCTGGCCTGGTGAAGGGGCGTGACCGGGAGTTGAGCGACATGACAATACCGTTGGACAACCGTACCCCGTTGGTGGCCACAGGCGCGGCGGCCTTCCCCGCGGCTCCGCCGAGCTCGCCGGCCGCGGCGCCGGCGCCCTTACCGCCCGACGCCGGGCTCGACGCCCAGGAGGAATGGCTGCTGGCGCGGATCGAGGATGCCGCGACGCCCTGGCCAGCGATGGCGGCAATCCTCGACTGCCTGGCGGAGGCCGGCGAAGCCGCGCGCGCGGTCAGCGCCGGCGACCTGCTGGCCGACGCCTACCTGGCGCGGCGCGACGAGGCCGGGCTGCTGGCCCTGTTGGCGTGGCGCGTCCGCCGGCCGCCGGCTCAACCCATGGACGCCGCGGCCTGCCAGGCGCTGCTGACCCGGTTATTCGAGAACGACCGCGCGGCGGCCGCCCTGGTCGCGCCGGCCGGATTCGCCCAGGGCATCGCGGCCGCCGAGGCGCTGCGCCGGTTCGGCGTGCTGCGCGGGCTGCGGCCGGGCGTGTTGTGCTACGAGAAGACCTGGGGGTTCGGGATCGTGGCCGAACTCGACGATTACCGCCAGCAGGTCGTCGTGGATTTCGAGCGCCGCAAGGCGCACCGCATGGCGTTGGCCTATGCCGCCGAAACCCTCGACCTCCTGGCGGACGATCACCTGCTGGCCCGCCGGCACCGCGATCCCGCGGCCTATGCCGCCTGGCTGGAGCGCGACCCGGCCGGCGCGGTCAAATGCGCCCTGCGGAGTTTCGGGCCGCTGACCGCCGCGCAACTGCAGGAACGGATGCTGGCGGCGTCCTTGCCGCCCGCGTCCTGGAAACGCTTCTGGGATGCCGCCCGCAAGGTCTTGAAGGACGATCCTCTGGTCGACGTCCCGCCGCGGCGTTCCGATCCCCTGCGCCTGCGGGAACGCGCCCTGGCCTACGACGATGCCTGGGCGGCGCGCTTCCGCGGCGAGCGCGATTTCGACCGGATTCTCGAGCAGGCGGAGGCCGTCAAGGCGGCCGTGCCGCCCGCCGCCATGAGCGCGGCGCTGCGGGACGCCCTGGCGGACCGCCTGGCGTTCACGGAGGCCGGCGCCGAAGGGCATCACTGGGGGCAGGCGGCGCAGGCCTTCCTGCTGGCCCATGAGCTCGGGCTGGGCTGGCGGGGACCCGATCCCGCGGACCTGGTGCGGCGCCTGCTGGCCGACACGGTCTTCCTGGAGACGCTCCGGCAACTGCCGGCGCGGCGCCTGCGCGCCTATCTCGCGTTCCTCGAAGCGCGCGCCGGCGACGCGCTGCCGGCGCTCGGCCTGCGCGTGCTGCCGGACATGGCCGCCACCGCCCTGGGCGCGGCGCTCGATCACCTCCTGGAAGGCGGGCGCGCTTCGCAGGCCATGGCGACCCTCAAGACGCTGCTGGGCACCGGCCGGGCGACCGCCGAAATCGTGGCCTGGCTGTGCCGGCGCCCGGAGATCGCCGCCGCGCATGGGCTGGCGGACCCCGGCCGCCTGGCGCTGGAGGCGCTGGCCGTGCTCGACGGCCAGGAGGCCGCCGGCGAACGGCTGAAGGCGCGGCACGCGCTGCGCGCCATGTTCGAGCAGCCCGACTGGCTGCGCACGGTGCTCGCGGCGCAGGACGCCGGCGAGCGGCGCGTATTCGTGCGCCGGTTCCGCCTGTCGTCCGCCTGGACGGAGGTGGACCGCAACGCGATCCTGGCGCGCCTGCTGAAACTCGATCCCACGCTGGCCGACGCCCTGCAAGAAGAGCGCGCGCCGGCGCTAGCGCCGGCGGCGCGGTTGACGTCCCGGCGCTCCTATCGGGAACGGCAGGCGCAGCTCGACCGCCTGATCCGCGAGGAGATTCCGCGGAACAGCCGCGAGATCGCCGTCGCCCGCGGGTACGGGGACCTGCGGGAGAACTTCGAGTACAAGGCGGCCAAGGATCAGCAGGGCATGCTCTTGCGGCGCCGCGGCGAGTTGGAAACCCAGTTGGCCGCCGTGGCTGCCACCGAGTTCGCCGGCGCGCCGACCGACGCCGCCGGGCCGGGAACACGCGTGACCCTGCGCCGGGCCGACGGTTCGGCGGCCGCCTACCACATTCTCGGGGAATGGGACAGCGACGAGGCGCTGGGGATCATTGCCTCGCAGTCCCGCCTGGCGCAGGCCCTGGCCGGCCGGCGGCCGGGCGAGCGCGTGACGATTCCCGGCCCGGACGGCGGCGAACTCGCGACGCTCGAAACCGTCGCCCCATTGCCGGAGGATATCCGGGCCTGGATTTGCGGCCCGGAACCGGCCGTCGAGCCGCGCAACCCATAGGCGCATGTGGCGCGTTCCGCGCGAGCGACCGGGAGATACCGCGATGGCCAGCCTCTGGACCCAGATGACAACGCGGGAGGCCTCGCCCGCGGTGCAGTTCATCAAGTACGCGCTCTGCGGCACCGCCGCCACGGCCGCGAACGCCGTGTTTTTTTTCCTGCTGTCCTGGCTGGTCATCCCGGCGCTTGGCCCGGACGACCTGGCGGTGCGGGTTCTGGGCCTGGCCCCGGCCGCGATTCCCGACGCTCTCCGCGCGCAACACGCCATGGTCAACAATGTCCTGGCCTTCCTGCCCTCCAATCTGGTCGCCTACCTGCTCAACATCCTCTGGGTGTTCCGGGCCGGCCGCCGTTATCCGCTGGTCGACCGGGCGCTGGCCGGGCTGGGCCTGGCCGCGCGGCCGGGCGACTGCGGGGGGGCGCACCGCGTTGTGGAAATTGCGCTGTTCTACGCCGTCTCGGCCATCGCCATCGCTGCCGGTACGGTCCTGATGGGGATGCTGATACGGCTGTTCGGGATGACCACCACGGCGGCCTTCGGCGCCCAGGCCGTCGCCTCCGTGCTGATCAACTACGTCGTGCGCAAGCACGTGATCTTCCAGGGCTAGGCCGCCGGCGGCGCCGCCGGCAGGCGCAGCAGGTCGAGGGCAATCCGCCGGCCCGGCGGGCTGAGTTCGAGGTGGTAGGCGAGAAACGCCTCGAGCACGCGGTCGATGTCCCGGAACTGCGCGGGCGCGCCCGTGGCGCGCCGCGCCGTCTCCCAGGCGTGCGCCTGCTGCCAGTAGCGCAGCAACCCGAGCGCCGGCGCCGAGAGCGGCAGAACGGGCGCGGTCACGCCCGCGGCGCAGCGCTGGCACAGCAGCCCGCCGCGCGCGCTGCAGAACACCAGCGGCCACGCTCCCCGCGCGCCCGGGGCCGGCCGACAGGCGACGCAGTGCCCGAGATGCGGCGCCTGGCCCAGCATCGCCATCAGCCGCAACTCGTACCAGTACAGCGCCGGCTCCAGCGCCGTCAGTCCGGCAAAGGCGTCCAGGCCCTCGTCCAGCAGGTCGAAGAGCCCCGCGTGCGGCGCCTGGTCGAGACATACCCGCGCCGTCAGGCCGGTGACATACGAGGCGCCGGCCATGCCCCGCCAGCCGTTCCGCAGGGCCGAGCGCGGTTTGAGCGGCGCGCACTCCCGGGCGATGTGCAGCCCCTGGACCGTCCGGTGATAGAACAGCAGTTCGCAGGTGTAGAAGAGGTCGAACTGCCCGCGAAAGGCGCTGCGGCGGCGGTCGGCGCCCTTGATCAGCGTCGCGATCCGGCCGTAGTCGCGCGTCAGCCAGATGACCACGCGCGAGGTCTCCGAGAACGGCAGCATGCGAGCGACGATCGCCTGGGTCGAGACAATCATGCCGCATCCGAAGGCGCGGCCGGCGGCGCCGGCGGGAGGTCCGGCCCGGGCTCGCCGCCGCGCAGCCAGGATTCAAGTTGCTCGAGCAGACTCGACCGCCGCGTGCCCGGCACGCCCGGGGTGACGGCGCCGGCCGACATCACCATCTTCATGGCGTCCGTCACGCTCAGGGTCACCGGCCGCAGCGTCGCCCGCGGCACCAGCAGCAGGAAGCCGGTGGTCGGATTCGGCGCCGTCGGCACGAATACCGTCACCAGGTCGGGCGTCGACGCCGTGTCCGCCAGCGGCGCCCCGTGGGAGGTCACGAAGCCGATCGACCACATCCCCGGGCCCGGAAACGGCACGGCCACGACGGCCTTGAACATCGTGTTGGTGCGCGAACTGATCAGCGACTCGCCAATCTGCCGGATGGTCGTGTAAATCCCGCTGATCACCGGGATGCGCCCGAGCAGGCGGTCGCCCAGCCGGTACAGGCCGCGACCGACGACATTGCGCGCCAGAAGCCCGACCAGGTAGAGCAACACCAGCACCAGCCCGAGCGCCGCCAGCCGGTAGAGGAACCCATAGCGGCTGGCCAGCCAGACCGACGGCATCACCAGGTTGGTCAGCAGTTTGACGATGAAGTTGACGACCAGCAGGGTGCCGGCGATCGGCCCGGTCAGGAAGAGGCCGATGAGAACGTTGGCGCGGATGGAGCGGACCAGGCGGCTGGGCATGGCGGCAACGGCTCCCCTCAAGAGCGGTCCCGCGCGGGCGGGCGCCGCATGGACCATAGGCTATCGGCGCGCGGGGCGGCGGTCAAGCGCCGGGACGAGCCCGCGCGCGACCGCCAGGCGGACCCAGCGAGCGTTCCGGCGGAGCATGCGGCGCCGGGCGGCGGGGGTGTTGTCGCGGCCGCCGGCGAGATGGTCGCACCCGTGGGCGAGGTAGAGGGCCAGTTCGCGCGCCGCGGCCGCCGGGCCGCGCGTGCGCGCGAGAGCGCGCTCGAGGTTGACCAGGAGGTCGCCGCTCGGGCCGCGGCGTCCCGGCGCCGGCGGCAGGGTGAAGGCGATGACGTCGGTGGCGCGGGGGTGGTCGAGGTAGGTGCGGTTGCAGGCGGCGATGCCCTCGTCGTCGACGAGGGCGATGCCGAGCGCGGCCCAGCCGCCGTCGCCGCGGCGCGCGGGCAGGGCGCAGCCCATCAGAAAGCGCGCCAGCCGCGCCAGCGCCGATGGGTCAACCCGGCGCAGGCGCTGCCGGTTGTGAACGGAGATGATCATGGGTGGCAGCGGGATAGGCGATGCGCCCGTGCAACATGGTCGTCAGGGTGCAGGCCAGCGCGCGCTGAACGGCGGCGAGTTCCGCCAGCGTCAGGGGGCAGGCGTCGAGCTGGCCGTCGCGCAGCTTGGAGGCGATCGCCTCGCGCACCAGGTCCTCGACGTGTCCCGGGGTGATGCGTTCGAGCGACCGCGAGGCCGCCTCGACGGCGTCCGCCAGGCTGAGGACGGCGATTTCGCGCGTCCGCGGGCGCGGCCCCGGGTAGCGGAACTCCTCCTCCTTGACGGCCGCCGCCGCGCCGGGCTGGGCGCTGGCCTGCGGGTCGCCCTGCTGGCAGGCCTTGTGGTAGAAGAAATAGACCAGCCCGGTGCCGTGGTGCTGCTCGATGGCCTCGGTCACCACCCGCGGCAGCCGGTGGCGCAGGGCCAGGTTGACGCCCTCCTTGACGTGCGAGACGATCACCAGGGTGCTCATGCGCGGGGCGAGGTCGTCGTGGGGGTTCTGGCCGACCTGGATGTTCTCGGCGAAGAAGGACGGCTTGACCAGCTTGCCGATGTCGTGGAAGTAGGCGCAGATGCCGGCGCGCAGGGCGTTGCCGCGGATGGCGCTGACGGCGGCCTGGGTCAAGTTGGCGACCATCAAACTGTGGTGGTACGTGCCGGGCGCCTCGATCGCCAGGCGCTTGAGCAGCGGGTGCTCGAGGTCGGACAGTTCCAGGAGCGAGATGTCGGTCGAAATGCCGAACATCAGTTCCAGCAGCGGCAGCAATAGCATGGCTGCCAGCGCCGAGACCACGCCGCCGGCCAATCCTGCCAGGCACTGCGGGTAGAGGATGGCATAGCCTGGGCGTGACAGCGTTGCCAGGCCGATGGCGGCGGCCGCACCGGCTATCCCGGCCCAGAGGCCGACCCGGAACAGGCCGGCGCGCGACCGCACCGCCCGGGTCGCGCGCGCCGTGACGGCCGTCGCCAGCAGGCCGGTCAGGAAGACGCTGAAGCGGCCGCCCGCCAGGACGGCGGCGGCGCCGCTGACCCAAACCCCGGCCGACCAGGCGGCCAGCGGCCCGGCCAGCAGCGACATCAGCAGGGGGGCCAGCGCCAGCGGGGCGAGGAACGGCGCCGCCGCCGGCAGCCAGGCGAAACGTTCCGGCGCCCAGAGGAAGAGCCAGCGGGACGGCGCCAGGCTGGCGAGCGATACCAGCAGGAACAGCAGGATCATGGACGGCCGCGAGACCGGCATCGGGTGCGCGAACCGGAACAAGACGGCGCCGGCCGCCAGGACCAGGGCCAGGAGCATGCCGGCGCCGGCCAGGGCGACCAGGCGATCGGTCAGCGGCCCCGGCTCGCGGGAGTCCGTGTCCTGGGCGCGCCGCGCGGCATCCGGCGGCGCCCGGCTGCTGGCGAGGTGCGCCAGGCGGGTTGGGCGGCTTGCCGGGCGTGCGCCGCGGGCGGCCGCGGCTTCGGCGGCGGGGGTGTTGTGCGGGAAGGCCGCGGCGGCCGCGGGCGGCGGGGAACTCGCGGGCTCGGCCAGGCACAGCAGGAAGGCCGACAGCCAGACGAGTGTCCAGTAGATGCCGGCCGCGCCCGGGCGCTGGAGCAAGGCCTGCACGCCGCGCGCCGGCGCGGCGCCGGCGGACCGCAGCCGTTTGCGCGGAGGTCGCAGCAGCAGCCGCAGGATGCGCGTGAAGGAGTGCATGGCGGGGAACAGGAATTGCCGGCGCCGGCGGCCGGCCGTCACGCCGAGGCCAGGTAGCGGCTAACGGCCTGCCGGAGGGTATGGAACACGCGGTCGCGGCGCCGCGGGTCGCGGTCGAGCGTCGTGACCCGGAATCCGGGCTCGCGCGCGTAGAAATCGCTGGCGGGCACGACGCAGATGCCGGTGGCGCCGAGCAGATAGTAGGCGAAGCGCTTATCGGGCGGAAGGCCGCGCCGCGCCACGGCTTGCCGGACGAAGGCGCGCGCGGCGGGATGGCGGATCGGCAGCGATTGGCCCGGGCGCAGCGCGCCCGGGGCGAAGCGCACCGTCATGTAGAAGGCGCCCTGCACCGGGGTCACCCGCAGGCCGGGCGTCTGGCCGAGAATGGCGGCGATCGCCGCGGCGTTGCGGGCCAGTTCGGCCGTGTAGCGGGTTCGCCACGGCTCGTAGCCCGGGTGATCGTAAATCCGGGGCAGCGCTGCCTGGGGCAGGGCCGTGGCGCAGACCTCGAGCATCAGCGGCCGCATCAGGCTGTCGAAGAACCGGCGGTACTCGGCGTCGCGGTCGGTGTTGTGGAACTCCATCCAGCCGCAGCGCGCGCCCGGCCAGGGCACGTCCTTCGAGAGGCCGCGCAGCACGACCAGCGGCACGCGGCCGGCGGCGAGCTCGGTGATCTGCACGAAGCGGGCGGGCGGGAACACCAGCCGGAAATACACTTCGTCCGAGACCAGCAGCAGCCGGTAGCGCTCGGCCAGGCGGACGACCGCCGCGAGGGTCGCGGCGTCGTAGACCGCGCCGGTCGGATTGTTGGGGTTGATCAGCAGGATGCCGGCGACGTCCGGGTGCCGCCGCACCAGGCGTTCGAGGTCGTCGAGGTCCGGGGCCCAGCCGCGGTCCGGATCGCAGCGATAGCCGAGGGAAGGCGCGCGGGCGTAATACTGTTCCGTCGAGGCGTGGGCCGGATAGCCCGGCCGCGGCTGGAGAATCCGGGCGCCCGGCCGGAGCATCCGGTAGAAGAGGCTGATGGCCGCGCCCAGGCCGTTGGTGAAGACCACGTGATCGGCGTCCAGCCGGCTGGCGGGGGCGAACCGCCGGGAATAGTCCGCCACCCAGCGGCGCGCGTCCATGCGCCCGCGCGAATGGGTGTAGCCGTAGACGGTCCCGGGCCGCGCGCGGATGATCTCGGTCAGGATCGGCCGAATGAACGGCGGAACGTCCCAGCCCTTGGCGACCGGGTCCCCGATGTTTTCGCCGATGAAGCGGAAGCCGGGATCGAGCGCCGCCAGGCGCGCGGCGACCTCGACGATCTCGCGGATGCCGTACACCAGGCGGGCGGTCTCGGGATGGTAGAGCGGACGTCGCATGGCGAACCTCGGGGCAACGCGCGCCCGGCGCCGGTCCAGTCAGCGCAGGGCAAGCCGCAAGCGGTCGTAGAGATCCAGCAGGGCTTGGGGAATGACTTTCAAATCGGCCAGTACCGGCATGAAGTTGGTGTCGCCGTTCCAGCGTGGGACGACGTGCAGGTGGAGGTGCTCTTTCAGGCCCGCGCCGGCGGCCGCCCCGATGTTCAGGCCGAGGTTGAAGCCCTCCGCCCGCATCGCGGCGCGGAGCCGCCGGCAGGCGCGGGCGGCCAGCGCGAGTAACTCGGCCGATTCCCGCGGCCGCAGGGCCTCGAGCACGGCAACGTGACGGTAGGGCGCCGCCATGAGATGCCCGTTGTTATAGGGATAGCGGTTCATGATCAGGGCGCAGGTGGCGCCCCGCTGCAGCACCAGGTGCGCGCGGTCGCGGTCCGGGTCCGCCCGGAAGGTCCGGCAGAGGAAACAGCCCCGCCGGCGGCTCTGGCCGATGTAGTCCATGCGCCAGGGCGCCCACAAGCGTTGCATGCGCAGGTCCTTTCGCGGCGCAGGATGCCGTTGACTTGGCGTCATGCCCGGCGTATGTATACCACGGCCATGCGCGGCCCGGCAAGCGCGATTTGCCGGGCCGGGCCGCGCGCGGCCGCGGCGGGTCGGGCCGGCCGCCGGCAACCCGACAGAACAGCGCGCAGCATGTTGCGCGGCGGCAGCGATGCGCGGGACGGATTCAAGGGCAACAGCGATGCGCTTGCGGAATCAGGCGGGGTCGGCCGCCGGCCGGCCGGCCGGAGGCGTCCGGCGGTGACCGCCAAGCGCGAATCATCCGGAGCGGCGGCGCGAGCGGCGGCGCAGGTGCTGCTGCTGGTCGGCGACGATTTTCGGACGACCGCGGCGGCGCGCGCATGGGTGGACGGCCAGGTGCCGCCCGCCGACCAGGCCCTGGGCCTGGAAATCGTGGACGGGCGGGTGGAGCTGGTCGCGGACGCGCTGCTCAGCGTGCGCCGCTGCCTGGAGGCCGTGCGGACGGTCGGGTTTCTCGGCGGCCGCAAGGTGGTCTGGTGGCGCGACGTGAGTTTTCTCACGGCCACGATCGCCGGCCGTAACCAGGAGGTCCTGGAGGCCGTGCGGACGCTGGCGGCGTCCATCGATGGCGGGCTGCCGCCCGGCCACCACCTGCTGATCACGGCGCCCGGCGTCGACCAGCGCACGGTGTTCTTCAAGGCCTGCCAGCGGCATGGCGAACTCCGGGAGTTCGCGCTGGCGGAAAAACCCTGGAACCGCATGCGCGACGCCCAGGGCGAGGCGGCGCAGGCATTCCGCAAGGCGGGACTCGCGATCGCCGGAGACGCGCTCCAGTCCTTCGTGGAACGCGTCGGGACCGATCCCCGCCAGTTGCACCAGGAAATCGCGAAGCTGGCGACCTACCTTGGCGACCGGACCACGGTGACGCCGGCCGACATCGCGGCGATCACCTCGGCCTCGCGCGAGGTGTTCTGGTTCGAGTTCGAGGACGCCGTCGCCGAGCGCAACCTGGCAACGGCGCTGACCCGGTTGCGCCGCCTGCTGTTCCAGCGCGAGCATCCCATCCGGCTGATCACCGGGCTGGAAACCCGCTTCCGCTACCTGCTGCTGTTCCGCGAGGCCCTCGATCAGGGATGGATCCGGGTGGCGCCCGGCAGCCGCGGACCGGTGCTCGTCGAGACCGGGGAGCGCGACCCGGAGTCCGACGCATATCGGCAGGCGCTGGCAGGCGACAAAGGGGCCTCGCTGCATCCCTTCCAGAAGGCCAGGCTCGCCGCCCAGGCGGTTCCCTATACCCTGTCCGAGATCGTCGAGCGCCGGGCCTGGATTCTGGAGACGCGCCGCCGCATGGTCTCGGCCACGCTGCACGAGACCCTCGCCCTGGAATACCTTGTCATCCGGATGTGCCGCAGCCCATAGGCATGCCCAGGCGCGGACCGTCAGGAAATCGCGCGGCACCGCGCCCGCCGGCCGCCGGCGGACGGCCGGGCATCCGCCGTCCTGGCCCGCGAATGACGGGCGCCAATCAAGGCTTGACATTCCCGGTCATCGTGAAAAACTCAATAGCCTGTCATGCGCCGCCCTGGCGGCGGGCGCCAACCCATCAACCCGCGGGAGTATGGCATGCATATCGAACTGCGTCCGAAGTGCGCCTGGTCGCTGGTCGTGCCCACGAGCATGGGCGTGCGCATCACGCCGCTGGACGGCCAGCCGGTCCATTGCAGCGGCGCCTATACCCTGCAGGTCACCAGCGCCGAGACCAACGTCGCCAGCGTGTCGTCCTTCCTCGGGTTGCCGGTCAAGGTGCTGACGACCTTTGTGAAGGACAGCCCGATCGCCCGCCTGATCAAGGACAACCTCGCCGGCCGCCACATGGCCGTCGAGGGCAAGGACGTGCCGCAGGGCGGCCCCTGGGGCTACCGCCACCAGTTCAACATCGCCGATAGCGGCGTCGGCGCGCGCGGCCCGCGGGTGCATAACGACCGCGCCGGCGAAGTCGGCCGCACGCTGAACGTCAAGGATTTCGACCTCGAACGGCTCTTCGGGCGCGAGGGGGTGCAAATCGTGCACCTCTCGGGCTTGATCGCGGCGCTCTCCCCGGACACCGGCGCCTTCTGCCTCGAACTGGCGCGGGCCGCCAAGAAGCACGGCACCCGCATCTCGTTCGACCTGAACTACCGGGCGTCGTTCTGGAAAGGGCGCGAGGCCGACTTGCGCGGGATTTTCGCCGAGATTGCCGGGGTCAGCGACATCCTCGCCGGCAACGAGGAAGACTTCCAGTTGTGCCTCGGGATCGAGGGGCCGGAAGCCGGGGGGACCGGGCTGGCCGGCAAGATCGAGAGCTTCAAGGGCATGATCGGCCGCGTCCAGAAGGCCTACCCGCAGGCGCGCGTTTTCGCCACCACCCTGCGCGAGGTCCTCAGCGCCAACCGCCACCTCTGGGGCGCCATCATGGCCGCCGGCGGAGACTGGCACGTGATCGAGCCGCGCGAGATCGCCGTCCTCGACCGCATCGGCGGCGGCGACGGGTTTGTCGGCGGGCTGCTCTACGCCATCCTGAAGGGCTGGCCGGCGGACCAGTGGGTCCAGTTCGGCTGGGCCTCCGGCGCCCTGGCGACGACGCTGCTGACGGATTACGGCCAGCCGGCCGACGAAGAGCAGGTCTGGAGCATCTGGAAAGGCAACGCGCGCGTGCGGCGCTGAAGCCCTTGACCGGCGGGCGGCGGAAAACCCTAAGGAGCCATGACCATGATCGGGTTGGGCGTGATCGGGACCGGGGACCGGGCGATCGGGTACCTGAAGGGCACCTTCGGGAAGCTGCGCGAGGAGGGCACGGCCGAGGTGATCGGGGTGGCCGACCGCAACACCGTGCGGGCCGAGGAAGGCCGCAAGGACCTGGAGGCGCGCGTGGCCTACCGGGATTACCGCAAGCTGCTCGAGACCCCGGGGCTGGACGCCGTGTTCGTGATGACGCCGGACTGCACCCATGCCCCGATCGTGCTGGAAGCCCTGGCGGCGAACAAGCACGTCTACTGCGAAAAGCCGATGGCGACCACGGTGGACGACTGCAACGCCATCGCGGCGGCGGCCAGTCGGTCCAAGGGCCTGTTCTTCGCCGGCCACAACGTGCGTTTCGGCGGGGTGGGCGTGGTGGTCCAGCGCCTGATCCGCGCGGGGCGCATCGGGACCGTGCGCATGGTCTGGGCGCGCCGCTTCGTGGAAGGGGCGAAATACTGGCACCGCTGGCACCGCGAAAAGGAGAAGTCCGGCGGGTTGCTGGTGCACAAGGGCTGCCATTATCTCGACCAGATGAACTGGCACTCGCTGAGCCGGCCGCGCTACGTGGCGGCCTTCGGCGGGCTGGACGTCCACCGGCCGCGGCCGGGGGCGCCCCGGCGCTGCCTGGAGTGCTCCGACCATTGCGCGCACTTCATCGACCTGAAGTCCAGCGAGCGGCACGTGCGCTACTTCCTGAACGCCGAAAAGGAGGACGGCTACCTGCGCGACCAGTGCGTCTACGCGCCCGGCGCCTCGGTCTTTGACAACGCCGTCGTCACCGTCCAGTATGCCAGCGGCGTGCGGGGCACCTACATGGAATGCCATTTCGCCCCCATCAGCGACCGGGAGACGGAAACTGGCGTCATGGGTGACGAGGGCCTGATCCTGGCCTCCAGGACGGTGGACGGCACCCTGCAAATCCGCCTCGAACTCGCCAAGAGCAAGACGGTCGAACTGATCCCGCCCGATACCACGCCGCCGGTCGGCGACGAGCGCGCCCTGCGGACGTTCATCGAGTGCGTGCGCACGGGCAATGCCCCCGAGAGCGGCGTCGAGGCCGGCTGGGACAGCGCGGTGCTCGGGATCGCCGCCCAGCAGGCGGCCGCCGCGCGCCGGGTCGTCGAGATCGTCGCGGACGAAGGGCGTGTCAGCGTCCTCTGAACACCAGGAGATGGTCATGGCTTCTACCGCAGCGGCGCCCGACGGCCCCCGCCTGTATTCGCCCGACGTCGCGCAGCGCGCGACGCTCGACGGCGGGTTTTCGCGCGGCTGGGGCTTCCATTTCCAGCCGAACGAGTCCTACTGGGTGGATTGCCACGCCCACCTGGGCAAGGTCGCGACGCGCCCGGAGATCTACCGCGTGCTGGCGGAATGGTTCGGCGCGCTCGACGCCTACCGGCTGGGGCGCGTGATCGCGATCTGCAACGGGCCGGACGGCTTCGAGGCCTACCGCGACCTGGCCGCCCAGGACCCGCGCTTCGCCTGGATTCTCTGGCAGTCGTGCGACAAGCCGGACGACGCCCTGATGCGCCGGGCGCTTGACCACGGCGCCTGCGGCTTGAAACTGCATAACGCCCCCCTGATGAGCGGGTTGGGGGCGCCAACCGTCTGGCAGAGCGACGCCTGGCGGGCGGTGTTCGAGGCGCTGGCCGAAGCCCGCCGCCCGGTGCTCTGGCATGTCACCCAGCGCATGAGCGCTTCGCCTTACCACGGCGGCGACGGCGAGTCGTACTGGAAAAACGGCTGGGCCAAGGGCGTGACCTTCACCAACGAGGACTTGCTGCGGGGATTCCTCGACCTCGCGCGCCGGCACCCGGCTGTGCCGTTCGTCGGGGCGCACCAGTTGTACCTGGGGCTCGACCGCCTGGCCGCGCTCTTTACCGAGCACCCCAACCTTTACGTGGATACCAGCATCGGCTTCTTCGTGCGCTGGGCCGATGCGCTGTACCCGGAAGACCGCGAGCGCCTGCGCCGGTTCGTGCTGGCATTCCCGGATCGCATCCTGTTCGGATCGGACGCGCCGCTGGCCCCGGGCGGCACGGACGCCTACCAGGTGCAGGCGTTCCTCTGCCATGCGCGCTGCATCCTGCAGCTCGGCCTGCCGGACGATGTTCTCCAGCGCGTGGCCCACGCCAATGCCGAGCGGCTCTTCGGCCTTGCGCCGCAAGTGCCTCGGCGGCGCGGCAACTCGCGGCCCTGACCGGCCGGCCGCGCGCGGCGTCGTCTCGCGACAGCAGCAACTGGCGCATGGCGCTCGCACGCGGTCAGCGGGACCTGCGGCCGACGGACAACCGCTGGTTGCTCCCCCCCGAAGAGCAGCAATGCCGTTGTAGGCCCGGTGCCCCCACCGGGCGTACCGACAATCCGGCGCTAGGGTTGGGCAGGCGCGCCGGGCTGCACCTGGCGCAGCGCCTCGTAGAGCACGATTCCCACGGCCGTGGCCAGGTTCAGCGAGCGCACGCGGTCGGCAATCAGCGGGATCGCCAGCACCCGCCCGGCATGCGCCGCCAGCAGAGCTTCCGGCAGCCCGCCGGTCTCGTTGCCGAACACCAGCAGGTCGCCCGGCCGGTAGCGGACGTCCGTGTAGGCGCGCGCGCCCGCCGTGCTGAAGCAATAGGTCGTACCCGGCCCGGTTTCCCGGAACAAAGCTTCCGTGTCCGCGTGGCGGCGCAGGTCCACCGCGTCCCAGTAGTCCAGCCCGGCGCGCCGCAGGGCGGCGTCGGTCAGACGGAACCCCAGCGGGCCGACGAGATGCAGCCGGGCGCCGGTAGCCGCGCAGAGCCGGGCGATCACGCCGGTGTTGGGCGGGATTTGCGGCTCGATCAGCGCCACCTGCAGCGGCGGATCGGGCCAGCGCCAGGCAAGCGTGCAGCGGCGCGTGTGGGGGGCGAGCGCCATGACGTCGACAGCATAGGCGACTGCCAACCCGGGCGCAAGGCTCGACCAGGTACCCAACACTGCGGGAGTTGCGCTTGTCCGCGGTCACTCCCGGCGCGATCCGTGCACGGGAACG
>CAZEVX010000053.1:0-2074 GCA_964515705.1 uncultured Verrucomicrobiota bacterium
TCAGGGCGGTCATATCGAGGGCGAAAATGGCGCGGTCCTTGAGCCCCTCGGGCACGTCGCCGCGCACGATGCGCTGCGCCAGTCCTTCGACAATCGCGGTCTTGCCGACGCCCGGTTCGCCGATCAGGACGGGATTGTTCTTGGTTTTGCGCGAGAGGATGCGGATGACGCTGCGGATTTCCTGGTCGCGGCCGATGACCGGGTCGAGTTTGCCCTGGCGCGCCAGGGCTACCAGGTCGAGCCCGTATTTCTGGAGGGCCTCGTACGCGCCCTCGGGGTGGTCGCTGGTGATCCGCTGGTTGCCCCGCACCGCCGTCAGAGCCTCGAGAAAGCGCTCGGGGGTCACCCCGGCCTCCCGCAGCAGACGGCCAGCCGCGGACCCGCGGTCTTCGTCAATCAGCGCCAGCAGCAGATGCTCGACGGAAACAAACTCGTCCTTCAGGCGGCGGGCCTCGTCGCCGGCCTTGAGCAGCAGCCGGTCGAGGCGCTGGGTAATGAACACCTTGCCGGCCTCGGCGCCGCCGCCCTGGACCCGCGGCCGCCGATCGAGATCCTGTTCCAAGCGCGCCCGGAGCGTCGGGAGCGACGCCCCGAGACGCTCGAGCAGCCGCGGCGCCAAGCCGTCCTCCGGCGCCAGCAAGGCCGCCAGGAGATGCTCGCCGTCCACTTCCTGGTGGCCGTAACGCAGCGCCAGCGCCTGCGACGCCTGAAACGCTTCCTGCACCTTTTGGGTCGTTTGATTCAAGTCCATCGCCTGGCCTTTCCGGCCGCGTTTCCGGCCCCGGGGGCCGATTCCCCGGCCGCGGCGGCCCGCAGCGCTCTGATGCTACAACCAAGTGGGACGCCGCGGAAGCCCAAACCGCGCTTCCGCAACGCCCCCCTCCGCCACAACGTCCCGCCGCCCGCCTGGGATACCGTCCCCGAGCCGGCCGCTCCGTTCAGGCGCTTCGAATCGGAATCTGCTTGCGCTCCTTCATGGACACGGCGCGCTTCGGCAACGAGACGGTCAATACCCCGTTCTTGAACGCGGCCTGGGCCTTGTCCGGGTCCACGCTCTCGGGCAGCGGAATCTCGCGCCGGAACGTCCCCGACGAGCGCTCGAAGGCGTAGACGTTCTTGCCGCGTTCCTCGGCCTCGGTTTTCTTTTCCCCGGCCAGCGTCAACAGCCCGCGGCTGACGGATACCTCGACGTCCTGCTCCTCGAGCCCGGGCAATTCCGCCGTCACCTTGACCTCCCGGTCGCCTTCCACCACGTTGACCCGCGGCACGAAGGCGGACTCCAGACGCCCGCCGCCGAACGGCGCCAGGCCGGAAAAAAAGTTCTCGAACATGTCGTTGATCTCGCGCTGCAGATCCTGGACTGGGTGGCTCCAGCGCGGTGCCGGCGTCCCGCCGGCCTGTTTCCTGATCGGCACCTGCTTGCGGCCCAACATGACGTCCTCCTTTCCCTCACTCGGCTTTGACCGCGATCCGGCGCGGCTTGACGGCCTCGGCTTTCGGCAGCACGATCCGCAGCACGCCGTTGTTCACCGTCGCCTGGATGCCCTTCGCATCCACATCCTCCGAGATGGCGAACGACCGCGCATAGGATCCCGTTCCGTACTCGCGGCGACCCGGCCGATACCGGTCGCGCTGCACCTCCGGCGTCCAGCCCTCCAACTGCAGGATGCCGTTCTCGAGCGTCACCTGGACGGAGGTCTCGTCCGCGCCCGGCATGTCGGCAAACACCGTCACGGCATCTTGCCCCTCGACGATGTCCACCTCGGGCGCGAACACCGGCTGGTTGCGCGTCCGCTCCACGTCGGCGCCCGCCGGCTGCTTGACTTCGACGACTTTGGATTCCGCCATGGCCCATTCCTCCTTGCTGAGACCCCGCGGGGGTCATCCGGCTTTGACGACGATCTTGCGCGCCCGGTCCTCGGCCGGCTTGGTGTCGATGCGCGGCGTGCGCGCGTCCTTGGCCAGCCGCCCGACCTTCGCGCGACCGGTGGCCGCCCACTCGTTGAAGCGTCGCGCGCGGTCGACGAGCGCGTCCCGCTCGCGCGCGAATCCCTTCGCGGAGAGAGAGGAAGTT
>CAZEVX010000053.1:2084-15822 GCA_964515705.1 uncultured Verrucomicrobiota bacterium
GCGCGCGGCAGGCGTACGGAAAGTATGCCTCTCTTGTAGCGGGCTTCGACCTTGTCCCCATCTACCCGGAAGGGCAACTGCAGCACCCGGCTGAACCGCCCGAACAACCGCTCCTGGCGATGATAGACCTCGCCGGCTTTCACCTCCGGCGCCGCCCGTTCGCCGCTCAGCGTAACCACATCGCCCGTCACCGAAATCTCTACCTTGGCCGGGTCCACACCCGGCAACTCGGCTTCCAGCACGATGTCGTTGTCGCTCACCCAGGCATTGATCGGAGGATACAGCGGCGCCGTGCCCACTCCCCGATCGTCAAACCAACGGTTCAACTCGTCCTGCAAACTGCGGGCCCCATAATAGAGACCAGCCGGCCATCTTGCGTAACTTGATCCATCCATCGTACACCTCCTTCTTTTGTGATTTCCATCTGTGCTAAGCATAATATATGCCATTCCATCGTTGATAATTTATATCATTATCAATAAATCATTTACATCTTAAATGCCATATCAACAAAAAAACAAACAGAGACATTATGGCCCTTTTGATCAACACTAGGGCAATAATGTCTCTGGTGTCTGAATGGTTTATCTATTTAGATTTTAGATTCGCCGAGATGGAGGTGGAGTCCCAAACAATTTCTGCTGTCGGTTGCTCTGCCATTTCGATCCGGACCAGCAGGCGATCGGGTTGCGGTTCGATGGCGATCCCGGTCACTGTGGGATTCCTGTCCGCTGGTATCGGCTCCAGGACGGCTGCGAACCGGGCGTACCCGGCGCGGCGCGTGACGGCGACGAACGGCAAAAGGTCGTCCGCCGAGGTGAACGGCCCCTCCCCCGTGATGGCGTCAACGTGACCGTCGGCCGCCAACATCAGGTTGACGGATACTTCGGGGTCGTGGAACCGGGCGCGCACGCCGTCGTCCGAGGCGCCGGTCCGGACCTGGCGGACATATGCGCCGCCCGGTCCGGCCTCCGGCCAGGCGCCGGCCCGCGGCGCGTCCGGGGAGGCAACAGTCCGCGCGCGCTGATGGCAAAGCCACTGGAAGGCATGCGGGCGATCGGCGCGCAGGTCGTCGGCGACGAGCAGGAAGGCCCCGGTCATCAGGAGCAGCCGCCGGTGGCGGACGCCCGGATAGGCCGCGTCGCAGCGCGCGGCGACGGCCGTCCATCCGTCGCCGCCGGCGAACCGTTCCAAGGCGCCGTTGGCCGGCGCCTGCGATCGGCCGTCCACCATGACCGTGTTGTGGCTGAGGGTCGCCCGGTACCAGTCGTGATGGATCGGCAAGCGATAGGCCTGGCTGGTCGCGCGGCCGGGGTCCACCCCGCACTCGCGCCCGAAGGCAAACCAGACAAAACCGAGTTTGTCGAAGTGCGAATGAAACCCGCCATCCGGCCCGAAGGTCATCGCCGCGGTCATGCCGGCGGGCCCGCCGGCGCGCAACACCGCGTATCCGGAGAGCGGGAATACCCGGCTGCCGAGGGCGCCGGTTGGGGGCCGGACCCCCGGATGGCGCCCAAGCAGCAGCGAGTCCCACGACGGGGTATCGGGGAGCAGGGTCAGGACAGCCGGGTCGCGCGTGGCCTGCCAGGCGGCCTCCGCCAGGTCTCGGTGACCGACGGCGACACTGCGGACGTCGTCGCCGAACCGCGGCAAGGACCCGTCGGCCATAACGAAGGCCGCCGGCAGGGTGAACATGTCCCTAAGCCGCGGCGCGCTCCAGAGATCCAAATCCAAGCGCCGCGCACCCTCGGCCTGGGCGGTCAGCGCCTGCAGGGCATACCCATGATATCCCCAACTGGATTCGCGCCAGAAACCTTCGGGGCTGACATTGCACGCCAGGTGATAATAAAAGCCGTCCCGCGGGTCGCGGATCGAGCGGTTGACGCGCGCGGCATCGCCCAGCATGGCGCCCCCCCAGAGAAGCGCGGCGTTGTGCCAGGCATGCCAGTTCCCGCGGTTCAAGAAATTCCGTTCGATCCCGCGGAGCATCGGCTCGAACAGACCCTCGCGCACGGTTTGGTGATCCGCCTTGGATAAGGCCCCGGAATCGTGGACCAGGTCGTAGGCCGGCGCCAGCGACACCACCATGGTGGACGCTTCGCTCAGCGTCTGGTCGAACAGGCGTCCGCCCGTGATCCAGGCATACGGGAAGTTCCAGCGCGTGTTCCCGCGGTGCGGATACCCCCGGTAGCGCTGTCCATAGCCGATCAGCAGCGCCGCGGCGCGGTCGGCATAGGGGCGCTCGCCCGTCAGCGCCCAGGCCCAGGCACAGTCCAACAACGCCTGGAAGTTCCTCGCGTGTTGCCGCGCGAAAACCACATCGTCGTAGGGCGGCCCCTGATACACCGCGTGGCATGTCGGGCAGCGGTGACGCGTCGGCGTCTCGGTGACCAACGCCACCTGGCAGCGGTCGCATTGGTACCACTGGTTGTGCCGCGCGCCGCGCGGCGGAAAGACCGGCAGGGTCTCGAGGGCAGCGGCCGCCCGGGCAATGCGGCCATCGAGAATCTCGCAGCCGGGCGTCCGGTCGCGCAGGACGGTGCGCAGCCGGTCCAGCTCTTCCGGCGTGCAGGCCAGGAAGGGATGCGGCCGTTGCAGGAGCGTGGGGCTGAGCGCCGCGGCGATGGCCGCCCGTTGGGTTTGAACACCGGGCGCGGCCGGATCAACCCGGTTTCCCGGCGGCGCGCCGGAACCCGGGACGGACAGGAGGCCGAAAAGGCACGCGGTCGCCAGCGTTCGCCAGGCCGCGCGCCCGGCGGGCGCGGGCGCACCGCGCGCAACGGTGTCCGCCAGAGACGGGATTCGGGAGCTAAATTTGCGCCGGCAGCCTGTCGGCCGCGTGTTCGCCCGCGGCGTTGTTGCCGGTCTCGGCGCCTCCCGAGGCTGCCTCTCAACCCGGGCGCCATGCAGACCGCCGGTCATTCAAATCACCCATCCAATAGGGGATGGTTGTTGCCTGCACCCCCAGAATGAGGACGGCGGGCAAGATGCCCGCGCTCCCGCCAGTCGGTCACGTCGCATCCCACGTCCCGCGGCGTGCGGCGTCGCGCAGCACGGCATGGGCCCGTTCCAATCCCGCGTCGAGCAGGCGGGCGGCCCGGGATTCCGTCAGCGGAGGCAGGCGGCCGACCGCCTCGAACACCTCGTTCTGACGGCGCCGGTCGGTCCCAAACTCGGCCGCGGCTTCCGGTCCGACGTACGCCAGGGGGGTATAGCGGGCCAGCAGGCTTTGGCCGACGACGATGCGGGCGCCGCGCAGGAATACCGGCAGGTATGGGCGCAAGGCGGCGCCGGCCAGGTCGTCGAGGAACGGCTGGCCGTCCTTGTTCATTTCGGTGCCGATATTGACGGGCAACTGCCGGTCATCGGCGCGCCGAACGATGGCGTCCAGACAGGCCAGTTTGCGGGCGCGGTCGGCGGGATCGCGCACGTTATGGTTGCGGTCCGGGATGATGTTGAGGGCGCACACGCCGAGCGCCGCCATGCGGTCGAGGAGCATTCCGGCATCCTGTTCGCCGGGGCTGGTGCCGTCCAGCCAAGCCATCATCGGCATGGCCCGGCACGCGCGCACCCAGGCCGCGAAGACGTCGGCCGGCGGAAAGGTCGCGGCGGTCGGCTGTTCGTAGCCGATCCCGCCGCGCTTGACGAAGCGCGCGCGGATACGCTCTTCCATGGCCGCGGCATCCGCTTCCAGGGCGGCAACGGCGTCGGGCGCCAGGCCAAGCCGCCGGGCCCAGAACGCGCGCCGCGCGACAGGCTCGGGGAAGACGGTCTCGGCGCGCCGGCGATAGGCGCGCACGAGGTGCCGTTCCGTGGGGCATCCGCCGGGCGACAAGGACGCCACGTCGCGGTCGTAATCGAGCGCCACCTCGGAAACCTCGGAACGGATGCGGGCCATCAGGGCGCGGTTGCGCGCGTCCGCCTGGCGGCGGTACCCGGCCAACGCGGCCGCGGCCGGCGTGCCGTCCGGCGGCAACCGGCCGAACCCGGCGCCCATGATGTAGAGCACGCCGGGCTCGCCCGGCGAGTTGATGTCGCGGTCGGCAAGGTCGCGGCAGAACGCGCGGGTTTCGAGATGCACCGCCGCGCGCAATCCGAGACGGCGCCCGGCCTCCAAAAACTCTTCCAGGCCGTCGAGCACATCGAAGTCGCAAAGGGCCGCGGCATAGAGGCCCTGGCGCCGGGCTTCCCACGCCAGGTGGCTGGGCGAGAACCCCCGGGCATTGAACGAATAGAAGGAATGCAGGTGAAGGTTGAAACGCTCCACGGACGGCTCGGGCAACCCCTGCCGACTTGCCACCAGCGCGCCGAGCGCGCGGCGGCGCGCGGCGGCGTTTGGGGCATCCAGGGCGGTGATCAGGGCGGCGTCAGGCTCGGCGGTCATGGCGAATGCGGGCCGGCTGGCGGACTGTCGCCAGCTACTGGCTGATCAGGACCATACCACATCCCTTGACCGCGGACAATCGCTAAGGCTCGGTTTGCCCTTGACGTCGCCCGGGGCCGACCGCAGAGTGACCGCCTAACCGGCATCGCGTTCCGACACCCTTGACCAACAGACATATGCCTCCTGAATCTTTGGCCATCGCGCGTCTGACGCCGCGCCGAGTGCATCCCGCGCAGCAGGGGCACCTCTGGGTATACCGCAGCGAGATTGCGGCCCTCGAGGGCGCGCCGGCCGACGGCGACGCGGTCGAGGTCCTGGACAGCCGGGGACGACCGCTGGGGCGCGGCTTTTACAACAGCCGCTCCCAGATCGCCGTCCGCCTGCTCACGCGCCGCCCGGACGCGCTCGACGACGCTTTCTGGGCGCAGCGGCTCGACACCGCCATCGCCTACCGCGCCGCGCGCTTCCCCGACCGCCCAGCCTGCCGTCTGGTCGCCGGCGAAGCCGATCGCCTGCCAGGCTTGATCGTGGACCGTTACGGCGCGGCGCTGGCGCTGCAGACTACGACCTGCGGCATGGATCGGCGCCTGGAACTTTGGGCGCGCCTGCTGGAGGACCGCCTCCGGCCAGACGCCATCTACGAGATCAACGACAGTCCCGCTCGCCGCCTGGAGGGGCTCCCGCCGCGCCGCCAACGGCTGCGCGGCGCCGGCGACGGCAGCGTGACCGTCCGGCTTGGGCGCGGCGACTTTGCGGGCCACCTGCTGGACGGCCAAAAAACGGGCTTTTACCTCGACCAGCAGTTGAATTACGAGTTGGTCGCCGACTGGGTGCGCCCGGGGATGTGCGTGCTGGACGCCTTCTGCTACCTGGCCGGCTTCGGCATCCATGCCCTGCTCGCCGGCGCCGCCGCGGCCGTGGCCGTGGACAGCAACGCGCGCAGCCTGGCGGCGGCGCGGGACTCGGCGCAGCGCAGCGGCGTCGCAGACCGCCTGACCCTGCAGGCGGCCAACGCCTTCGACGTCCTGCGGGCGGCGGCCGCCCGGGGCGACCGCTACGACCTGGTGATCCTCGACCCGCCCTCCTTTACGCGCACGCGCCAGGCCGTGCCGGAGGCAGAGCGCGGCTACCGCGAAATCCACGTGCGCGCCTTGAAACTGCTGGCGCCCGGCGGCCTGTTGGCGACCTTCTGCTGTTCCCACCATGTCGCGCGGCCAGCGTTCGAGGCCATCATCCTCGAAGCGGCCGCCGACACCGGCGTGTGCCTGCGGCGCGAAGCCCTGCTCGGCGCCAGCCCCGACCATCCCGTGCTGCCGGCCGTTCCCGAAACCGAATATCTCAAGGGGTTCCTGTACACCGTCGTGGAAACGCGGCGCGCCTAGCCGCCGGGCGCCAGGAACTGCCGCGCCTATCTACGGGGCGGGGTCGCGCATCATGGGCACGAAACGCACCGGCAGGTCTTCCTCCTCCTCGATCCGCCCCTGCGTCTTACGGAAGATCACCAGCCGCTGGCAGATGCCGCCCACCGGGGCGATTAGCCGTCCGCCGTCCGCCAACTGGTCCTTGAGCGGATGCGGGATCTCGTGCGGGGCGCACGTCACGATGATGGCGTTATAGGGCGCATAGTCCGGCCAGCCCCGAGCGCCGTCGCCGGTCAACAGGCGCACCCGGCCGTAACCCTCGGCGTCGAGCGCCGACCGGGCGTGCAGCGCCAGAACGGGAAGAATCTCGATGCTGTACACGTCGGCGCCGCATTCCGCCAGGACCGCCGCCTGGTAGCCGGATCCCGTGCCGATTTCCAGCACCTTGTCGCCCTTCCGGAGATCCAGTTTTGCGGTCATATAGGCCACGATGTAGGGTTGCGAGATCGTCTGCCGATGCCCGATCGGGCAGGGACAGTCCCCATAGGCATCCTCGAAGGCGCGGTAGGACTCGGGAATGAAGAGGTGCCGGCGCACCTTGGCCATCGCCGCCAGCACCGCCGCGTTAGTGATGCCGTCCTCGCGCAGCAGGCGCACCATCGCCTCGCGCCGCTGCACCCAGCGCGGGTCTTCCGGTTCGGCGCGCTGCCCTGCCGGATTTGCCGCGCCGCCGTCTGCCGCCAAGATGCCGGCCATCAGAAGCCCCAGACAGCAAGGACGCATCCCGCCCCCATCATGAAAGCGCTCCATCCCAACGCGCAGATAAAGGCCCCTGTTGCCCGCTCATGATACGTGCCGGCAGCGGTTTGTCACGCTGTTTGTCGCCTCCCCACCCCCGTCAGGGACAGCCCTTAAATATTCGTAACTGCTCAGGTCCCCATTCAGCAATCTCGGTCTGTCATTGGCATCGGGGTCGGTTACGGCTGGCCGGTGTGCGCCCGGGGCCGGCGATAGGGCTTGCGCTCCGGCCCGGGAACCTTCACTATGCGGCCATTCGTCCGCCGGCGGCTGGCCTGTTAGGCCGGCGGAAGCGTGAGCCCACCCAACCGAGGAGTCCCATGGATCGCTGCCTGACGCTCGCTACCGCGGCCTTGTTGACGAGTCTGGCGGGTCTGTCCGTTGCGGCGTCGCCGGCGCCGGACCGCCCGGGGGTCCCCGCGGCATCCGCGCGCCCGGCGCCCGCGCGGACCGCCGCGTCGTCTCCCGAGGCGCAGGACGCCGACAATCCGCCGTATATCGCGGCGGCCATGAAGATCGGCACGCTCGGGCCGGGTCTCGAGGCCACGGTCGGCATTGCCGAATGGATCAACCTGCGGGCGGGCGGACACTACGTACGGGTCAAGCATAGCGGCAGCGTGAAGGACGTGGAATACGACGTCGACGTCAAGCTGGCCTCGGTCCCGTTGCTGCTGGACATCCACCCCTTCCGCAACGAGTTCCGCATCACCGGCGGGGCCTTGTACAACCGCAACATGGGGGACCTCGACAGCCGGCCCAACAAGGAGGTCACGATCGGCGACCACAAGTACCCACCGGAACTGATCGGCGAATTGAGCGGCGCCGTGCGGTTCCGCAACTGGGCGCCCTATGTCGGCCTGGGATACGGCAACGCCGTGCTGGACGCCGACAAGACCTGGGGGTTCGTCTTCGACCTGGGGATCATGATTCAGGGCAGCCCGGAGGTTGACCTCGAGGCCAGCGGCCCGCTGGCCGACAACCCCGTGTTTCGCGCCGACCTGCAAAAAGAGCGCGACGAGATCCAGGACGACGCTGACGTATTTCGGATCTACCCCGTGCTCGCCTTCGGCATTTCGTACCAGTTCTGAGCCATTCTATCCGGCTGGCGGCCTGGCCATCCGGCGCCACCGGCGCCGCGCCAGGGCGATGCCGATCCATACCGCCGGCAACACCGCCCAGTAGAGTCGGATCAGCCATGGATGCATCCACCAGTTGATGCCGTCGACGGCAACATCGGACAGCGGATACAGGAACGGGGTTTGAAAGCGTCCGCGCGCGTGCGTGACCATATCGATGGCCAGGTGCAGCGGCCACGACAGGGCGGGAACGAACAGCGGACGGCAGGCCAGCCGGATCAGCCCCAGCGCCGCCGCGGCGATCACCAGACTGTGCGTGGCGTTGTAGAGAACAAACACGTACCCCGGAATGCCTGCGAAACTGATGCCGTTCCCCCCGATGAAGGATTCCACGAAATAGACGCCGATCGACGCCAAGTCTGGCAACAGTCCGAAACCGACGGCCGCCCACACCGTCCAGTCGAACCCGGGCCGCGGCCCGCGCCGGCCACCCGCCAGTCCCGTCCGGCTGAAGAGCGTTGCCCCATAGACCGCGTGGGCCAGTGTATCCATGCGCCGTATCATCCCGTCCGCGCCACGCATCCGGCCTGCCTGGCGCTGCTCGACGAAGGGCGGCGTTACCGTCCCTGACGCCCCGGCGCGGCCAGGGGCGGGACGCCGTTCTCTGGGGAGCGCCCGCCGTGCCGGGCGCGGCGGATCACCACCGACGCCGTCACGCCGGCAAGGGCGCCGGGCTTGCGGACCGCCACCTCGACGGCCGTCACGCGCGGCGCGGCGAGGCACACCCGGGCGATACGCCCGGCGAGGGCTTCGAGCAGCCGGACGCGGCTGGCGGCCACCGTCCGCCGCACCCGCGCTGCGAGGGCGGCGTAATCCACCGTGTCGGCCAGCCGGTCGCGCCGCACCGCATCCCGTAAGTCGACCTCCAGGACCACGTCCACGACCACCGGGCGGGGGGCGCGGCGTTCGCGGGCGCCGACGCCGATCACGGTGTCGGCCGTCAGGCCGCGCAGTTCGATGCGATCGGCCAAGCGGTCTGGGAGCATCGGCATGGGCATGGGGCGACGTCCTTATCCCAGCAGGTGTTGTCCGCCGTCCACGAACAGCACTTGCCCCGTGACGGCATCGGATTCCAGCAGGAAGATGGCGGCCGCGGCCACGTCGCGCACCGTCGGCCGGCGCCGCAGCGGGATTGGGCCCGCCGGCTCGCACGTGCTCCGGGACGCCCGGGGCGCCAGTACGGGCCCGGGGGCCAGGCCGTTGACGCGGAACCCCGGCGCCAGTTCCGCGGCGGCCAGGCGCGTCAGGTCCGCCAGCGATTTTTTAGACAGGGCATAGGGCACGGCATCCGCGCGCGCCGACGCGACGCGGGTGTCGAGCAGGTTGAGCACGAGCCCGTGCCGGGCGCGCCGCGCGAAGGCGCGGGTCAACAGCAACGGCGCCAAGAGGTTGACATCCCAGTGTTCGCGCAGCTCGTCTTCGGCTGCCCGGCGCAGCGGCTGTTTCCGGAATACGGCGGCGTTATTGATGAGGATATCGATCCGGCCGGCCGCCGTCCAGGCCTCGCGGAAGACGCGCGCCGCGGCGCCCGCATCCCGGAAATCGCCCGAGACCGTCCACGCCCGCACCCGCTGCCGTCGCACCTGCGCCGCCAGTCGGCGAGCCGCCGCCAGCGGGCGGCGGCTATGGATGACAACATGGCACCCGCGGGCGGCGAGCGCGAGCGACAGGGCCCGGCCGATGCGGCGGGCGCCGCCGGTGACCAGGACCGTTTTGCCGATCAAGCGCACGGCGCCTCCCCGGACGGCGGCGGGACGTCCGTTCCGGGCGCCATCCCTGGCAGGCGTCCGCCCAGCAGGCGGTCATAGAGGGCCACCGTTCCGCGCAGCGGCGAGTACAGCAGCCGCAGGCGGATCATCGCGACGAACATTTCGGCCGAGGCCCGGCCGATGCGCAGCCGGGACCCGCTCACGTCGCGCCAGGTGGTGGGGATTTCCGTGACGATCCCGCCGGCGCGCCGCACTTGGAACAGCAGGTCCACATCGAACGCCCAGCGGGTCACGCCGAGGTGCGGCAGTATGGCCTGCACGGCCTCGCGCCGGATCAGCTTGGCGCCGCACTGCGTATCCGTGATGCGCAGGCCGAACAGCACCCGCACGAGGGTGTTAAACATCCGCGAGGCGATCCGGCGGCTCAACGGCTGGCGGGGGCTGACCCGCGCTCCTGGCATCCAGCGCGAGGCAATGATGGCCTGCGCCGGCCCGATATGGTCGACCAGCTCCTGAAAAGCCTCCGGCGGCGTGGCGCCGTCCGCGTCCACGAAGCCGACCAGCCGTCCGCGCGCCGCGGCGAACCCCAGCATCAACACGCCGCCCTTGCCCACCGCGCGCGGCTCCACGATCACGCGCAGGATCGGGTGCATTCGGGCATACCTGCGGGCGATCGCCTCCGTACGGTCGCGCGACCCGTTGACGACCACCAGGATCTCGCCGCGGCCGCCGTAGCGCGCCTCGACATAGGGAAGATAGCGGTCGAGCGTCTGGCCCAGCCGGGCTTCCTCGTTGTAGGCGGGAATCAGCAGAGTCAAGTCCATCGTCGGATCCCGCGCCCGTCGGCGCGCTTCAACCCGGCGGGGGCAATCCCTTCCGGATCGGGATGTTGCGCCGCAGGAAGGTCGGCTGGTCCAGGTTGGCGCCGTTCACAACCGTCGGTTCCATGTCCTTGAATTGGCTCCGCCCCCCGAACAATTCCGTCTGGACCGGCGCCCGTTCGCCGGCCGCGGGCGCGGGCGCTGGGCGTGCCGGGAGCGCGGGCGCCGCGTTCGCCGGGCCGGCACCCGGCTCGGCGCCCGGCGGCCGCTCCCGCGGTTCGGCCAGCAGGAAGGTCACTTGCAGGCGGTCACGCCCGGCGGCATCAAGGCTGATTCCCGCCATCTGGAGCGCCGCCGGCCGGCTGCGCTTGGCGATCCCGGTCATCAGGGCGTCGGTTTCCCGGAGCGTCAGGTCGTCGCCGCCCATGATACTGACGAGGAACGCCTCGGCCGCTTGCAGCACGGCGCCGCGCTCGAGCAGCGGACAACGCGCGATGCCGTCCAGCACCTGCCGGACCTTGTCGGGTCCCCGGCCTTCGAGACTGGCAAAGACGGCATAGCCGCCACCCTGCTTGACCAGCGCGCGCACGTGGTCGATGTCGACGCTGATGATCCCGCGCCGGGCGGTGGCCTGCCAGAAGGACTGCAGCCCGCGGCTGAGGGTTTCCCCTGCCGTGCGGAACGCCTGGGCGATATTGGCGCGATCCTCGATGACCTCGAACAGGCGCTGATTGGGCAGGCAAACGACCGCGTCGGCGGCGGTCCGCAACGAGGCCAGCCCGCGTTGGGCATGGCACATCCGGCCGTCGCCCTCGAAGGCGAAGGGCAGGGTTGCGAAGCCGAGCGTGAGTGCGCCGGCCTGGCGGGCCAGTTCGGCGACGAATGGCGCGGCGCCCGTTCCGGTCCCGCCGCCGAGCCCCGCCACGACGATCACGAGCGCGTGATTCCGCAGGAGTTGGCGCAGGGGTTCGGCGTCGGATTCCGCGGCGCGGCGGCCCACCCGGGGATCCCCGCCCGTCCCCAGTCCCCGGATGACGCGCGCCCCGATCTGGAGCGTGTCGAGGGCGGGGACCGGCGCCAGGCTGCGCCCGTCGGTGTCGAGCAGCGCCCAGTGCGGTCCATTGGGCCACTGCGGCGCCATGCGCGCCACCATGCTGCAGCCTCCGCCGCCCACGCCAACCACGAGCGTGCGGTCGGGTTCGGCAGCGACGGCGTCGGGCGACCGGGAATCCGTGCTCATGACCTCCCCAGAATACGATCGAGCCAGTCGCGCAATGTCGCCGGCGTATCCGAGCGTTGGAGACTGCGCGCGGCATACCGCAGCATGCCCAGCAACGCCGCATGTTCCACCCCGTCGGTGGCCGTGGAAATCCCGCTGAAGTTGAACGGGCGGCCGATGGCGCAGGGGGTCTGGAACACCTGCTCGGCGAGCACCTGGATACCGCGGGCATGCGTTCCGCCGCCGGTCAGCACCACCCCGGCATGAAGATGTTCGAGAACCGCCTGCCGCTTGAGTTCGGCCGCCACCAGGCCGAGGGTCTCGTCCAGGCGGGCGTGGATGACGGCGCTCAAGTCGGCCACGGCCACGCTGACCGCCGGGTATCCCAGTTCGGCGGGCACGGCAATCTGCTGAAAATGCTGGCTGGAATCCGGGATGACCGTGCCCACGTCGCGTTTCAGGCGCTCGGCGCATTGCGGCGAGATGCCGAACCCGAGGGCGATGTCGTTGGTCACGTGGTCGCCGCCCACCGCCAGCGCGCCGGCCAAAGCAATGCGGTTGCCGGCATAGACCAAGTAACTGGTCGTGCCCGCGCCGAGGTCGACGACCGCCGCGCCGTGGTCCTTCTGCTGGGGCGTGAGCACGGCCATGGCCGCGCACAGCCCGCTGAAGGCGACGTCGCGCACCTCCACCCCCACGCTGTGGGCGGCCTGCACGGCATTTTCCAGCGCGGCGCGCTGCCCATGGATCAGCAGCATGTCGAGCGACAGCTTGGCCCCGCGCAGCTCCAGCGGGTTCGCTGTCACCAGGCGGTCGTCCACCCGGTAGATGCGCGGGATGGAGTGGAGCAGTTCCCAGTCGTGGGCCACATTGACGGCACGGGCAATCGTCTTGACTTCGGCGATATCCTCCGCGCTGATCCCCGCCGCCGGGTCGGCCACCGGCGTGCTGCCCTGGCTGTCCAGGCAGCGGATATGGCCGCCGGAGACCACCAGAAAGACCTCGTTGATCTCGATGCCGCTGCTCTGTTCGGCGTCGCGCAGGGCCTTTTGGACGTCCTCCGCGGCCAGCTTCAGATCCACGACCAGGCTCTTGCAGACGCCGCGGGACGGAGCGCGCCCGGTGCCCGTCACCATGATGAGGCCGTCACCCCGCGCCTCGCCCACCAGGGCGCACACCTTGGACGTGCCGATTTCCAGTGCGACGATCGGCTCCGCTGCCATGTTCGCGATCCTTTCCCCCGCGGGGGTTCAGTATTCCCGGGCCGGGATGTTGTTCTCCATCGTCAGGTCCAGGGTGGCGATGCGCCGGTGCCGAGCCTTGGCGGATGCCAGAGCTTCCACGAGCCGCGCCATTTTGCGCTCGAGCTGCTCGCGCCCGACCGCCGACGCGTCCCCCATCTGGGTCCAGGCCAGGCGGATGCGCTCCCCGTCCGCCAGGCGCACGTCGAGGGCCTCGGGGTCGCCAACGTCGATTGCGGCCACGCGGACCTGCCGCCCCACGGGAGTGGTCTGGCAGACATCGAGCACGGCCAGGGCGTTGCGGATCGGCGCGGCGCTCAGGCGCACGCCCGGCCGGATGCCCGGCGCGAAATGCCCGGTGATCAGCGGCAGCACGCGGGACGGGCGGGCCGGCCCGAGCACCATGCCTTCCCGGTCGAGCGTCAGGATGTTCTGTTGCGCCTGCATATTGGCGACCGGCAGGCGTTCCCGCACGCGCACGACGAGGTCGCCGGGCAGTCGCCGTTCCAGCGTCACGGACTGGAGCCGGGGCACCTTGGCCAGGAGTTGGGCGCGCACGTCGGCGATATTGGTCGCGAACAGGGAGCGCAGATCCCCCAGGCGCGCATAGTCCATGACGTGCCGCGAGCTAATGACGTCGCCGCTGCATTCCACCCGAATCTCGCGTACCCGGAAGCAGGCGTTGTCCCACACCAGGGCGCGGGTGGCGGCTCGCAGGCCCAGCCACAGCAAAACCCCCGCGGCCGCCACGGTCGTCAGAGCGACCAAGGCGACGGCCGCCCGGCGCGCCCAGGGCGTTGGACGACCGGACCGCAGGGCGGCGAACCGCCCCCCGCCCCGTCCCGTCTCGCCGCGCCGTTGCATGCGTTGACTTGCTCCGCGCCTCCACATGGCATCGATCCCGACCGGCCGCCATTTCTCGCGGCGCGCCCAGTCACTATGAGATCACCCCCCGGCAGCGTCAAGCGTAATCCCCGCCCCATGATTGGCGGGAGTTGCGCCTTCCCCTGTTGTCCAGTCAGGCGCCAGACCGTGCGCCTGCGGCTCGGCAAAGCCTCGCCCTCCACGT
>CAZEVX010000054.1:0-15574 GCA_964515705.1 uncultured Verrucomicrobiota bacterium
TGCACGGATCGCGCCGGGAGTGACCGCGGACAAGCGCAACTCCCGCACATCGGGGGCGCCATCATTTCGCTTGATCGCGTGGCGGCCAGCCGGTAGAGTGCCGCCCGAATGCCTCGCTGACAGGCGCGGGGGGTGGGTGGCGCCATGGCAAAAAGAATCATACCCCAGGAGAACATGGCGCTCCAGGTGGCGGCGACGGGGTATCCCGGCCGATTCTTCAAGGGCTACGACTGGCTGGCCTTCGGGGCCACCTTCGTCATCGCCCAGGTCTTTTACGCGCTGACCCAGGCGCCGACCGTGACCCTCGAGGATTCCGGCGAACTGGTGACCGCCGCCCATCACCTCGGCGTGCCCCATCCCCCGGGGTATCCGCTCTGGACGCTGCTGGCCTGGCTCTTCACCCGCCTGTTCTGGTTCGTTCGCTACCACGGGCACCCCAACCCCGCCTGGGCCGTCAACTGCATGTCCGGCTTCTTCGGGGCGCTCACCAGCGGGATCGCAGCGCTGATCGTCAGCCGCTCGGGCCGCGACCTGCTGCGCACCTTCCGGCGCGAGGAGGATACGGAAACCGCCACCGCCACCGAAAAGGTTGTCAGCGGAGTCAGCGGCATCGCCGCCGGCCTGGCGTTGGCCTTCTGCCCGTACATCTGGTCGCAGAGCGTGATCGCCGAGGTCTACACGATCAACACGTTCCTGCACGTCTTGATCCTGGCGCTGGCCTACGTCTGGCTGCACCGCCCGCGCGAGGACCGGCTGCTCTACTGGATCGCCGCCGTCTTCGGGGTAACCTTCACCAACTGCCAGCCGATCGTCCTGCTGGTGCCTGGCCTGATGATGATTTTCTGGGCGGCCGATCGCCGCCTGTTCCGCGATTGCCTGGCCGCCGGCCTGGCGCTGGTGGGAGTGGCGATCCTGCTGCAACTGGCGTATCCGGAGTACGCCTTCCTGAACCTGGCGCGGCGCGACGTCTGGACGGCCATCGGCCTCCTGCTGCTGGCGTCGCCGCTGGCGATCTGGGCGGCCTGTCGCTCGCTGTTCACCGAGTGGCGCCGGCTGGTGCCGCTGATCCTGTTCGCCATGCTGGGCCTCTCGCTCTTCATCTACATGCCGATCGCCTCGGATTTCAACCCGCCGATGAACTGGGGCTATCCCCGGACCTTCGAGGGCTTCCGCCATGCCGTTACCCGCGGCCAGTACCAGGCGCTGGCGCCGGCGTTGAGCCCGAAGCAGTTTGCGACCCAGATCGGCGAGTTCCTCAGCCAGCTCGAGGACCAGTTCCCGTTCCCGATGGCCCTGCTGGCGGTGGTCCCGGTCTTCTTCTTCCCGCATATCTGGCGCCGCCACTGGTCCTGGCTGCTCGGCCTGATCATCGCCTTCGCCGTCACCGGCCCCGGGATGATGGTGCTGCTCAACCCGGCCCACGACATCCAGGCGCTCTACATCGCCCAGGTCCAGTTCGTCCAGTCCACGGCCGTCTACGCCATCTGGGTCGGCTACGGCTTCCTCTTCGGCCTGGCCTTCCTGGAGCGCGTCGTCCGGCTCCGGTGGGTGCTGCGCCTGGCCGTGGCCGTGGTGCTGCTCTCGCCGCTGGCGCTGATTTGGCAGAACTGGTACGACGAGGACCTCTTCCGCCAGAACGGCGGCATCGAGTTGCGCGGCCACGATTTCGGCTGGCAGTTCGGCTGCTACCAGCTCTGCGGCGCCGAGGCCATCACCCGCGAACTGAAGCCCGGCGAGGCCCCGCTGCCCAACCCGGCGTTCCCGCCGGCGATGACCCCCAACGCCGTCTTCTACGGGGGCACCGACCCGGGCCGGTTCGTCCCGACCTACATGATCTACTGCCCGCTGGTGCGGCCGGACGTAATGTTGATCACCCAGAACGCCCTGGCCGACAACACCTACATGAACGTCATGCGGGACCTCTACGGCGACCTGATCTGGATGCCGACCCCCCAGGACACCAACAAGGCCTTCCAGACCTACGTCGAGGACGTGCGCGCCGGCCGCATCCCGTCCAACGCTGCCGTGACGATTGACCGGAACGGCAAGGTCAGCGTCCAGGGCGTGCAGGGGGTCATGGAGATCAACGGGATCATCAGCAAGGCGATTTTCGAGGCCAACAAGCACCTGCACGATTTCTACGTCGAGGAAAGCTACGTCATCAACTGGATGTATCCTTATCTCGAGCCGCACGGCCTGATCCTCAAGATCAACAAGGAACCCCTGCCGGACCTGACGCCCGAGATCGTCAAGAACGACCAGGACTTCTGGAAATGGTACTGCGCCCGGCTGTTGAACGACCGCAAGTTCCAGCGCGACATGGTGGCGCGCAAGACGTTTTCCAAGCTGCGTTGCGCGATCGCCGGGCTCTATGCCTGGCGGCGGATGTTCGACCAGGCCGAGATCGCCTTCCAGCAGGCGGTCGATCTCTACCCGGGCAGCCCGGAGGCCAACTTCCGCATGGCGGACATGTACCTGCAGATGGGCCGGTTCGCCGACGCCCTGCGGGTGATGGAGAAGAACCTCGAGCAGGACCCGCGCAACGACCGCATCAGCGGGTTCATGAATCAGATCAAGGAGATGGCCCAGCTCAACGTGCGCATCGGCGAGCTGCAGCAGCGGCTCGGAGCCGGCAGTGGCACGCTCGACCAGGTCTTCGAGCTGGGGACGCTCTACCAGCGCACGGGGCGCGAGCAGCCGTTCCAGGACCTCTGCCGCCAGGTGCTCAACAACTCCAACCTGCCGCCGCAGGCGTTCCTCAAGGTGGCCGAACTGGCGTCGCAGCCGCCGCGCTGGACGCTGATGGCCGAAGCTTACGAGCGCTACCTCGCGCGCGAGCGCTCCGACCCGCGCGCCTGGCTCGAACTGGCCGCTGTCCATCTCCAGAACGGCCGGCAGGACGCCGCCCTCCAGGCCGTGCGGCAGGCCGTCCAGTCCGGCGGCGAGCCCTTCAAGGACGTCCTCCGCAAGGACGGCCGCCTCGAGGGCCTGTACGGGAACGAGGCCTTCCAGCGTCTGGTTGCGCCAACGGCGCAGCGGCGGCTCGGCCCGCTGCCCGATCTCTTTGGGCCTTGACCCGCAACGCCGGCCGCGGTCAGTCCCGGCCGGTCTCGTGGAGCAGCACGCTCAGGCCGTAGAGCGCGGCGGTATCCACCCGCAGCACGCCCGCGCCGAAGGTCACGGGCCTGGCCCCGGCGGCCGTGAAGGCGTCCAACTCGGCATCCGACAGGTCGCCTTCCGGCCCGATCACCAGGCCGAGCCGCGCCGGGGCGCGCCCGCGCCAGGGGGCCAGAACTTCGCCCAGCGGCCGGGCGCCGGGCCGCAGAGCGCCCAGCAGCACCAGGTCGTGTGCGGAAACCCGGGCGGCCGCCTCGGCCGCGGTGCAGACCGGCTGCACCGCGGGCAGCCAGGCGCGCCCGCACTGGCAGAGCGCCTCGCGCGCCAGGCGGCGCCAGCGGGCGACGCGCCGCTCGGCCTCGCGCGGGGCCAGCCGCACGATGACCCGCTCGGTCATCAGCGGCACGAGTTCCCGCACCCCCAGTTCGACGGCCTGGCGGACGAGCGTGTCCATCAGGGCGTGCTTGGGGATCGCCTGGAAGAGCGTCACGGCCACGGCCGGAGGCGGCGTCTCGCGGCGCGTCTCGGCCAGCACGGCGAGCGTCACGCGCCCCGCCGCCGCGGACGCGACGGTCGCCTCGGCCGCGTGGCCCTGCCCGGTCAGGAGGCCGACGCGCTCGCCCGGCCGAACCCGCAGCACGCGCAGCAAGTGGTGGGAAGCGTCCGGCGGAAGGTCGATCGCCGCGGCAGTCCACTGCGCGGGCGTGACCAGGCATCGCATGGTCGGGAACGGCGCCACGGATCACGCCTCCGGGCGGCCCCGGCGCGCCACGAACGGCTCCGCCTGCTGGCGGAACCGGCGGCCCTCGGGATACTGGTCCGCGCCGCAGGCGTCCAGAAACTCCTTCAGTTTCCGCCGCTGGGCGCTGGTGAGATTGACGGGGTGCTCGATCGTCACCCGCACGTGCAGGTCGCCCCGGCCGGCGCCGCCGGGGTCGGGCACGCCCTGGCCGCGCAGGCGGAAGACCTTGCCGCTGGCGGTGCCGGGGGCGATCTTGAGGTCGGTCCAGCCCTCGAGGGTCGGCACCTGGAGCGTTCCCCCGAGCAGGGCGGCCTCGAGCGGCATGGGCACGTCACAGAGCAGGTCATGGCCTTCCCGTTGAAAGAGAGCATGCGGCCGCACGTGCAGGACCACGTAGAGATCGCCGGCCGGCCCGTTGCGCGGGCCGCGCTCGCCGCGCCCGGCCATCCGCAACTGCGACCCGGTTTCCACGCCCGGGGGGATCCGGAGCGCCAGGCGCTTGCGGGTCTTGACCGTGCCCGTGCCGCGGCAGGCGCGGCAGGGGCGCGGCACGACCTCGCCGCCGCCCCCGCAAACAGGGCAATCCTGCTGGACGTGGAAAAACCCATTGGCGGTGACCACCACGCCGCGCCCCTGGCAGTGCCGGCAGGTCTCCCGGCGGCTGCCGGGTTCGGCGCCCGTGCCGCGGCAGTCGGCGCACTCGTCGGCCACCGGCAGGGTGATCTCGTGCTCGGCGCCGTAGACCGCCTGCTCGAACTCGATCTCCAGGTCGAGACGCAGGTCGCTGCCGCGCGCCGCGCGGCCGCCGCCGCGCCGGCCGGACCGGCGCCCGAACAACGCCTCGAACATGCCTCCGCCCAGAAGATCGCCGAAGAGATCCTGGAGATCGGCGGTGTGGGTGAAATCGCGGAAGAAATCGAAGCCGCCGGGGCCGAACGAGGCCTTTAGGCCGGCATGCCCATACTGGTCGTACGTCCGGCGCTTTTCCGGGTCGCTAAGGACCTCGTAGGCCTCGGACAGGTCCTTGAACTTCTCCTCGAACGCCTTGTTGCCGGGGTTGCGGTCCGGGTGGTACTGCATCGCCAGCTGGCGATAGGCTTTCTTGATCTCGTCGTCGCCGGCCGCCCGCGGAACGTTCAGGACCTCGTAGTAGTCACGCGGTATGGCCACGGCCCTGTCCTTTCCTGCCGGGCGCGGCGTGCGGATCGGAGGGCGGCTCCGGGGCCGCCGCGTCCGCGGCGGGCGCGGCCGGCGGTGGGCCGCTCGAGACAATCACCTGCGCGGGGCGCAACAGGCGCCGGTGCAGCCGGTAGCCGGCGCGGACCTGCTCCAGCACGGCGCCTTCCGGGACGTCCGCGGAAGGCACCGTGCGGATGGCCTCGCCGGCTTCCGGGTCGAACGGCTGCCCGAGGGCGGCGATCGGCTGCAGCCCGAACTTGGCCAGCACGTCCATCAACTGCGTCCGGATCAGCGCCAGCCCTTCGCAAAAGGCGGGATCGGTCTGGCGGGACGCGGCCGCCGCCTGCGCCAGATGCAGGTGGTCGAGGACCGGCAGCAGCTCGAGCATCAGCGCCTGGTGGGCCTGCTCGTAGACGGTCTCCTTGTCCCGCAGCGTGCGCTTGCGGAAGTTGTCGTAGTCCGCTTGCAGCCGCAGGTACTGGTCCTGCAGTCGCGCGAGGGCGTCGGTCGCCGGCGCGGCCGGCGTCTCGGCGGCGGCGGCCGGCGCCGGGCCCGCCGCGGCGGGCCCCGGCGCCGCCTGCTTGTCTTTTCCCTTGCTCATGCGGTCCCCGATGTTGCTGGACAACGGCGCGCGACCAATAGCGTCATGTCGTCGTATGGTACCGCGCCGCCCGAAAAAGACAAGAGCTCCCGGCGCACGCGGTCGACTACCGCCGGCGCCCCGCGGGCGGCCTCGGCCAGCACGGTCTGCCGCAGGTTGTCCAGGCCCCATTCCGGCTGCCCGGGCCGCGAGGCCTCGGTGACGCCGTCGGTGTAGAGCACCCACAGGTCGCCGGGCTCCAGCCGTACGCAGGCATCGGACAGTTGCCGGTCGAAGCACTCGGGCGGCACGAGCCCGATGGCCGACCCGCCGGACGCCAGCGCCTCGACCCGGCCGCCGGCCGTCACCCGCAGGGGATGGGGATGCCCGGCGCGCGCGAAGGTCAGCGCGTAGCTCCGCCGGTCGAGGATGCCGTAGACCATGGTGATGAACATGTCCTCCTGCATGTCGCGGGCCAGGATGCGCTGAATGGTCCGCAGCACGCGCGCCGGGCTCGGATCGTCGGCGGCGTGCGCGCGGACCACGCTGCGGCAGACCGACATCAGCAGGGCGCCCGAGACGCCCTTGCCGGACACGTCGGCCACCACCAGCCCCAGGCGGTCGTCGTCGAGGGAGATGACGTCGTAATAGTCGCCTCCGATCTCGCGCGCCGGCAAGCTGAACGCCGCCAGCTCGAGGCCTGGCAGGTCGGGCAGCCGTTCCGGCAGCAGCGCCTGCTGGATGCGCCGCGCGGCGAGCAGGTCGCGGTCGAGGCTGCGCTTCTGGTCCAGTTCCTCGTTGAATTTGGCGAAGTACACCGTCACCGAAGCCTGGTCCGCCAGGGCCTGCAGCAGGTTCAGGTCCGATGGCAGGAAGGGGGCGTCGTCGATGCGGTTGACGAGCACCAGGACGCCCAGCACGGTGTTCTGGAACCGCATCGGCACCAGCAGCAGGGTCTCGACGGCCAGAAAGGCGCTGCGGAAGCGCGGCACGCGCGCGTCGCGCTCGGCGTCGGCGATCAGCAGCGGCCGGCCGCTCGCGGCCACGGCGCCGACCAAGCCCTCGCCGACGCGGACGGCCTGGTCGCGGACGGCGCGCTCGACCCGCTCGAAAAATCCGGCGCCGCCCGCCGGCTCGGTGTCCGGCGCCGCCAGCGGCGGGAACAGGCCCGTCATGGCGCGCGCGCGCAGGGCGCGGCCGTCCGGGTCCGTGCAGTAGATGGCGCCGGCGCGCGCCTTGGCGGTCTGCTGGGCGTGGAACAGAACCCGCTGCAGCAGGAACTCGCTGCCGGGCGCCCCGGCGCCCGCCTCGGCGAAGGCCTCGCTGACGTCGCGCACGAAATGCAGCACGACCTCGCGTTCGTCCACCAGGGCCGCCCGCTCCCGGCTGATCCGCCGCAGGCGCAGGAGCAGCAGCGCCATGCCCAGGGCGGCCAGAATCCAGCCCATCCAGTCCACGCGTCTCCTTCCGACGATCCGGCCCCGGCCGTTATCCTTCCCGTCCGGCCCCGGTCGCGGCCGGGTCCTCTTTCAGATAGGTCAGGACGTCCTGAAAGCGCAGGGCATTGGCGGGCGACAGGTCCGCCAGCGCCGTGTGCGCCTCGATCATCAGGTCGCGCGTGGCGGCCGCGGCGGCCGGCTCGGGCGCCAGCGGGCGCAGGGCCGGGTCCGCCGGCGCGGCCGCCGGGGAGCCCGCGGCCGCTCCCAGCGGTTCGCAGGCGACGACCTGGTCCAACCCCAGCGTGGTCAGGATGCCGGCCAGCGTGGGCGGCACGTTCAGTAGGACCAGCGCGCCGCCGGGAATCCGAGCCAGGCGCGCGGCCAGGCCGGCCAGCACGCCGAGCACCGTGCTGTCCATGGTCGCGCAGGCGGCCGTATCCACGACCAGCCGCGCGCAACCGCGCTCGAGCGCGGACAGACCGAACTGCTTGAGCGCTCCCGCCACGGCCAGCGTCGCCATGCCGGTCACGCGCACGTAGGCCGTGGTCCCGCGACGGGCCACGGCGAGCACCTGGGCCGCTGGGTCGGGATTAGGCATCGGCGTCCGCCACGGCATCACCGTCATCGGGTTCCCCGCGGGCGGAACGCTCGGCCGGCGCCAGCACCAGCGCCAGCTCGCCCCGCACGGCGCGCGCGCCCGGCGCGCCGCCGCGCGCCGCGAGCCGGTCGTGCAGTTCGCCCGCCGTGCCCCACAGGCATTCCTCGTTGCGCTTGGTCAGTTCCCGCCCCAGGAACAGGCCGCGCTCCGGCATCACCTCGCGCAGTTCCGCCAGCAGCCTCAGACAGCGGTAGGGCGATTCGAACAGCACCACCGGCGCCGGCTCGCCGCGCAGCGCTTCGAGCCGGCGCCGGCGCGCCCCCGCCTTGCGCGGCAGAAACCCTTCGCAGCGGAAGGACCCGGAGACGAACCCGCTCAACGCCACCGCCGCCGTCACCGCCGATGGGCCGGGCACGACGGTCACCGGGAGCCCGGCTGCCCGGCAGGCGGCGACGATCCGCGCCCCGGGATCGCAAACCCCCGGCATGCCGGCGTTCGTCACCAGGGCCACCGCCTGCCCGGCGCGGAGGCGCTCGACGACGCCGGCCGCCCGCGCGGCCTCGTTAAAGCGGTGGCAACTGACCAGGGTGCCGCGGATCTGATGGCGGTCCAGCAGGATGCGCGTGTGCCGCGTGTCTTCCGCCAGGATGCAGTCGGCCCTGCGCAGCGTCTCCAAGGCGCGAGCGGACAGGTCCTCTAGGTTCCCGATCGGGGTGCCGACAATGTGCAATCCTGGCGTCATGACGAAACCATCCCTAATAGCCGGAAACCGCGCCGCTGGCAATCGCATTAATTCATCGGCCGTACTGCCTCGGAAGCGGTGAAATCATCGCCCGGTGCGGGCACCGGGCCTACAACAAGGGGCGAAACGTCCAGGAAAACTGTAGGCCGCGTGCCCCACCTGAGGCGGGCAGGCCGCACGACGGCGTCCAGATTAATTATTTCACACCTTCTGAGGCCTTACCATCGGCCTTGGATGGCGAGCGACGGCTCGATCTGCCGGGATGATGTCCAACAGGCCGACCGGAGGGGACGCCACCCCGCGGGTCTCAAGCGTGCTTGCATCTGGACAGCGGCGCGCCGCGCGCTATACTAGTGCCGTGTCGCAACCCGCACGCAGGACCGGAGACACGCCATGAACCCTGGACGCATCGGCTGGATGGCCGCGGCCGCACTGTGGCTGGTCGGTACGGGGGCCTGGGCCCAGCAGCCCCGGCCGCCGGCCCCGCCGCAAGCCCCGCGCGCGGAACGCGCGGACCGCGAGGACCGCGGGGAACGCCGGTTGACCTTCGAACGGCAGCGGGCGGAGTTGGAGTTTGCCAACGAGATGCGGGAACTGCAACTGGAACAGAAACGTCTCGAGCTCGACCGCGCGCGCCGCGCCCTCGAAGCCCCGCCGCCGGCGCCCGGTCCCTGCAAGCCGGGCTGGGACGGGCCGCGCTGCCGGATGATGCACCGGGCCGGATTCCTGCTGCTCTGCCTGGTCGTGCATCTCCTGCTGGCGACCTGGGTTGTTGGCGATCTCCGGCGCCGCAACGCCGGTTCAGGACTGTGGATCCCGGTGACCCTGCTCACGGGGCTTTTCGGCGCCCTGGTCTATGCCGTGGTCCGGCTGGGCGACAAGCCCGCCGCCTGACCGGCCATCGCAAAAATACTGTTGCCTCGGCGGCCGGCCTTGATATAGGGTATACCGCCAATCGGATTGGCGGTCGGCGAGGCGCGGCGGGGAACTGATATGACCAAATGGCTGTCGCGGGGCTTGGCGGCGCTGCTGCTGGCCTTGAGTGCAACGGCGCTGGTGCTGGGCGTCAAGCTCTACCAGCAGCGCGAGACGCTCAAGGGGCGCACGCAGAAACTGGAAGCCGCCGTGCGGCAGGTGGCCTCCACGATCGAGGCCGAGGATGGCGTCCCGGACGTCAAGCTGACCCTGCCGGACGACCAACTCAAGACCTTCACGCCGGTGCCCGGCGGACCGGCGACCATGGACGTGCCCCTGAATCTGCTGGTCGGCGGCGCCCAGCGCCAGTTGGCGCGCCTGAACACCACCCGCACCGAGCTGGCCGATACCCGCGCCGAGCTTGGCCGCACGGTGGACACCTTGACGCGGACGTCGAACGACCTGGTCAGCGCCCGGGAGACGATCAAGCAGCAAGAGGCGGCCATCGAGGAAAAGAACACGGCCATCGCCGAAAAGGACACCCAGATTCGCGGCCTCGAGAAGGAGAAGGGCGAGCTGCAGGCAACCCGCGACGAGCAGAAACAGCAGATCGAAGACCTCGAGGTCGAGAACCGCGACCTGATCGACACCAACGCCTTCCTCGTCGCCAAGGTCGACGAGCTTGAGAAGATGATCAGCCCGGACATGCGCCGGGAAGCCATCCCGAAGGGCAAAATCGGGCTGGTGGTCTACGTGAGCCCCGAATGGAACTTCCTGCTGGTGCGGCTCGATCCAACCCGTGCGCGCTATGTGGGGCCCGAGACCGAGCTGCTGATCCACCGGTCCGACCGGTTTGTGGGAAAGGTGCGCGTGCAAACCGTGGTCGAGGACACCCTCGCCGTGGCGGAAATCGTCAATGACTGGCAACAGCACCCCTTTGGCAAGGGCGACGAAGTCATCTTCTAGCGCCGCCCGGCGGGCGGCCGTGCGGGCAGCCGCGCTCGCGGCGGGCGCAGGGCTTGCCTTGGCGGGACTGGCCGGATGCGCAACGGCCGGCAGTCAGTCCGACGTCCCCTGGAACGTCCCCCAGCCGTGGGAAGGCGCCCCGACGCTGCCGGGCATGCCGTAGGGCGCAAGCCGGACGGAGCTGCGCTCCTAGGCCTTGGCGGCGATCAGGGCTTCCGCGATCTGAATGGCATTGGTGGCGGCGCCCTTGCGCAGGTTGTCGCCGCATACGAACAGCGCCAGGCCATTCTTGACGCTCTCGTCGACGCGCACCCGCCCGACGTAGACGTCGTCCTGTCCGGAGATTTGGATGGGCATCGGGTAGAGATCGCTGTCGGGATTGTCGAGCACCTTGACCCCGGGCGCCTTGGCCAGGATCGTGCGGGCCTCGTCGGGGTCCATCGGGCGGTCGAACTCCACGTGGATGGCCTCGCAGTGCGCGTTCATCACCGGCACTCGCACGCAGGTGGCCGCGACCCGGATTTTCTTGTCCTCGAGGATCTTGCGCGTCTCGTTGCGCATCTTGAGTTCCTCGCTGGTGTACCCGGGCAGGTCCGGCTTGAGCGAGCCGATCTTGGGGATGACGTTGAGCGCGATCGGGTGCGGATAGGCGCTGTGTTTCAGCGGGGTCCCGGCGGCCAGCCCCCGGATCTGCTCCTCGAGTTCGAGCATCGCCGGCCGGCCGGTGCCGGACACGGCCTGGTAGGTGCAGGCGACGAAGCGGCGGATGCGCGCCACGCGGTAGAGCGGCGCCAGCGCCATCAGGGCGATAATCGTGCTGCAGTTCGGATTGGCGATCAATCCCTTGTGGCGGGCCAGGGCGGCGGCGTTGATCTCGGGGACCACCAGCGGCACGCGCGCGTCCATCCGAAAGTCGTCGCCGTTGTCAATTACCACCACGCCCTGCTCGGCCGCCTGCCAGCCGAACTGCTGGGACGCGCCCTTGGCGCCTTCGGTCCCGGCGAAAAAGGCGAAGTCCAGCCCGCGGAACGCCTCGGCCGTGGCCGGCAAAACGTGCACGGTCTCGCCGGCAATCGTCTCGTCGCGTTCGCTGCGCGCCAGCACGCGGATTTCCTCGGCCGGAAAATCGCGCTGCCGCAGAACCCGGATCATCTCGGCGCCCACCGCGCCGATCCCGACAATGCCCACCCGGTATTGTTTCATACGTCCCTCACCCGGCCACGCCGGCGGCCACCAGGTCGCCGACCTGCGTCGTGGAATAGCCCATCTTGCCGGCGCCCAGGTTGCGGACCTTATGGGTCGTGACGTTGATGACCGCCTGTTCGATCGCCCGGGCGGCCGCGGCTTCGCCGAGTTCCTCCAGCATCATGGCCCCGGCGCAGATCGCCGCCAGCGGGTTGATCACGTTCTTCCCCGTGTACTTCGGGGCCGAGCCGCCGATCGGCTCGAACATGCTGACGCCCTCGGGGTTGAGGTTGCCGCCGGCGGCGATGCCCATGCCGCCCTGGGTGATGGCCCCCAGGTCGGTAATGATGTCGCCAAACATGTTTTCGGTGACGATCACGTCGAACCACTCGGGGTTTTTCACCATCCACATGCAGGTCGCGTCCACATGGTAGTAGTCGCGCTTGATGTCCGGATAATCGGCCGCGCCGATCTCGTGAAAGGCGCGTTCCCAGAGGTCGAAGACGTAGGTCAGGACGTTGGTCTTGCCGCAGAGCGCCAGGGTCTTGCGTTGGCCGCGGCGGCGGGTCAACGCGAAGGCGTAGCGCAGGCAACGCTCGACCTGGAAGCGCGTGTAGACCATGTCCTGGACCGCCACCTCGTGCGGCGTGCCCTTCATCGAGATGCCGCCGGTGCCGGTATAGGCGCCGCCGGAGTTTTCGCGCACCACCACGTAGTCGATGTCCTGCGGCCGCTTGTTCTTCAGCGGGCAGTCCACCCCCGGAAACAGCTTGACCGGCCGCAGGTTGATGTACTGGTCGAGGGCGAAGCGGATGGCCAGCAGGATGCCCTTCTCGAGGATGCCCGGCTTGACGTCCGGGTGCCCGATGGCGCCGAGATAGATGGCGTCGAACGTCCGCAGTTCCGCCAGGACCGAATCCGGCAGGGTCTCGCCCGTGCGCAGGAAACGCTCCCCGCCGAGATCATAGGGGGTGCAGTCGAGCGCGAAGCCGAAGCGCTGGCCGGCGGCCTGCAACACCTTCAATCCTTCGCGAATCACTTCCGGGCCGGTCCCGTCCCCGGGCAGCACGGCAATCCGATGCGTCTGGCTCATCAGCAGTCTCCCCCCCATGCGCGGTTTTGCGGGTCGGAACTATGCCAAGACGGATATGGCGACGCAAGGATATTCTGGGTTGACAGCGGCCCCGGGCCAGGCCACCATGCGGACCATGCGCCGCGGCCGGCGGTACGGCCGGAGACGGGAGATGTCTGATGAAATTGGTGCGATTCGGCCCGCCGGGCGCGGAACGACCGGGAGTCTGGCTCGAACAGGACGGCGCCCCGCGGATTCTCGATGTCCGCGCGATGGCCTTCGACATCGAGGACTATAACGAGCATTTCTTTGCCACCCACGGCCTGGCGCGGGTCGCCAGCCTGCTGCGCGAGCCGGGCCGCAAACTCCTCGCGGCCCAGGGCCAACGCCTCGGCCCGCCGGTGGCCGCCCCCGGGAAGATCATGGCCCTGGGCAAGAATTACGCCGACCATGCCCGCGAGTTCGACAGCCAGGTGCCCGCCACCCCGATCGTCTTTTCCAAGGCCGTCACCGCCTTGAACGGGCCGTGCGACCCGGTCGTGTTGCCGGCCGGGGCCGCCGGCGTGGACGGCGAAGTGGAACTGGCGGTTGTCATTGGGCGGACGGCGCGGCGCGTGGCCGAGGCCGAGGCGCTCGCCTGCGTGGCCGGCTACGCCGTGCTCAACGACGTCACCGACCGCGCCGTCCAGCGCGCCGCCGGCCAATGGTTCCGCGGCAAGAGCCCCGACACCTTTTGCCCGTTCGGCCCGTTCCTCGTCACCCGCGACGAGGTTCCCGATCCCCAGGCCCTGCGCCTGCGGGCCCGGCTCAACGGCCAGCTCCTGCAGGACGGGACCACCGCCGACATGCTCTTCAAGATCCCATTCCTGATCGCTTTTCTCAGCGCCACGATCACCCTGCGGCCCGGCGACATCCTCGCCACCGGCACACCGGCCGGCGTGGGGTCCGCGCGCCAGCCGCCGCTCTACCTCCGGCCGGGCGACACCCTCGAGTGCTCGGTCGAGGGCCTGGGCGAACAGCGCAACCCGGTGACCGCGGCGGAGGCATAACCCTGGCAGCGCCTGCCGCAGCCCCCTCCCGCGGAGATGGGCGGGGTGCCGGCCGAACCGCCGGTTCGCGGTTTAGAGGCGCAGGGCCTCCGCCTCCGCCGGCGCGGCGGGCGTGACCTCGAAGGTCAGGACCTGGCCGCCACGGTGTGCCGTCATGACGACCGGCGCCAAGGGCGCGCGGTCGCTGTAGCGCGCGCAGACAGCCGCCGCCCGGCGCAGGTCCGCCTCGGCGGCCGCGGCGGGGAAGAGCGCCAGCGGCCCCTGCACGTCGCGGGCCTGCAGGACCCAGTCCTCCGGGCCGGCGTCGCGCGCCAGGGATTCGTTGTCGGCCCGGTTGCGCCCCACGACCAGGCGGTGGGCGCCGATCCGGAAATGGCGGCCAAGGCGCAGGCGCCGGATCAGCCGCGCGTCGCCCAGTCCCTCGTGGTCCTTGAGCTCCCGCAGCCGCTGCCCGTAAAGCGGGTCGGTCAGCAGGCAGCCCCCGGCCGGCTGCGGATAGTCCGCGATGCCGAACTGGCGCGCCAGGGCTTCCTGTGGCCGGCGCGTGCGGCCGTGGAAATCCAGCAGCCGCGCGCGGTCCACCCAGCCGCGGCGCTCGGGCTCGGTGTCCGGCAGCAGCCGGGCGCTCAGCGGGCGCAGCAACCAGTCGCCCACCCCCGATTCCTCGGCCACCTGGCGCAGCGCCACGCGGTGCTGCGACATCGGCCGCTGGTTGAGGACCTCGCCGGTGCTGACGAACTGGGCGCCCTGGTCGCGCATCAGGTCGCCGGCGCGGCGCACCATGGCGATGTGGCAGTCGATGCAGGGATTCAGCCCGGCGCCGAACCCGTGGCGCGGCCGGGCGATCAGCCCCAGGATAGTCGGCGTGAAGTCCTCGACGGTCAGGGGGATATCCAGGGTGCGCGCGGCGCGCTCGGCCGCGCGGGCCTCGAAGAACAGGCTGCGGAACGTCAGCCCATGCACTGCGATGCCCTGGGCCTTCAGGACGGCCACGGCCAGCTGGCTGTCCAGTCCGCCCGACAGCAGGCTGATCGCCCGGATCGGGGTTGCGGGGGCGGGGTCGTGCATGGCGGCGAATCTCGGCGCCGGGATCGGAGTTACGCTTGCAGGAACAGGGCGGCCACGTCATCGAACCGCCCGGCGGTGCGCTCCGGCGGGTCGGCGTCCGGGGTGCCGAAGCCGTACGCGACGAAGATGCTATGGACCCCGGCGCGGTGCGCGGCGGCCATGTCGGTATGGTTGTCGCCGATCATCCAGGTATCCGCCGCCGCGGCGCCGGCCGCGCCCTGCAGGGCGACGATGGCCGCCGGATCGGGCTTGAGCGGCAACCCGCTGTCGCCGCCAATCACCCGGACAAAAAACGGCTCGATGGCGAAGTGGCGCAGGATGGCGCGGGCGGCCGGCTCGGGCTTGTTGGTCAGCAGCGCCAGGACGTGGCCGGCGGCCGCGAGCGCGCGCAGTCCTTCGGGCACCCCGGGGTAGAGGGTGGTGTCGTCCACCAAGTGCTGGCGATAGGCGGCGATGTTCAGGCGGACGGCCTCGTCCAGGTCGATCCGCGGCGGCGCGTCCGGCAGGCAGCGGCTAACGAGCGTACGCACGCCGTCGCCGACATGGGCGGTGACCGTCGCGAGCGGCAGCGGCGGCAGGCCGTAATGGGCGCGCATCCGGTTGATGCCGGCGGCCAGGTCCCGCCGGGTGTCCGCCAGGGTGCCGTCCAGGTCGAAAATCAACAGTTGGCGGGTCATGTCAGGTTCAGGAGGCGCAGGGCGTTGCCGGAGGCGATCTTATCGAAGACCGCGCCGCTGATCTGCCCCGCGTCGCGGACGCGGCGCAGGAAAGCGATCAGCGGCGGCGGCTCGGCCGTCGGGCTGCAGATATCGGTGCCGAACAGCAGCCGGTCCTGGAACTCGTTGAGGAAGGCCGCGGCGTAGGCCGGGTCGCGGGCGAGGGCGTTGTGGCCGCTGCCGGCCGAGAGGTCGCCGTAGAGGTT
>CAZEVX010000055.1:0-15548 GCA_964515705.1 uncultured Verrucomicrobiota bacterium
TCGCCCTCCACGTGGATTCGTCAAGGAACGCATGCACGCTGACCGACGGGAGGACGTGGAGGGCGCGGCGCCCGCCTACGCGGCGCGTCAAGCCGCCGCTACGGCGCGCATGGTGCCGAGCCGCAGGCGCACGGTCTGGCGCCTGACGGGGCAAAAGGGGCCGGCGCAACTCCCGCGGTTTTTGGGGCGGCGCCCCGCCAAGGCGGCAGCCCTCGTCCTACCTGCGCTGCGCGTCGGCCGCCGCCGGCGCGGCCGCGTCCGGCTGGGTGCGCCAGCGGCGGTGCAGCCAAATCCACTGGTCCGGCTGGGCGCGCACGGCCCGCTCGATGATCGCCGTGTAGGCCTGCGTGGCGCGGCGGATGGCGTCGTCGCCGGTGTCCGCCGGGGGCGGCAGCGGGTCGCCCAGCCGCACGCGGTGCCGACCGTCGGGCAGGCGGGTGATAAAGGCCGGCAGGACCGGGGTCGCGTTCTGCGCGCTGAGCATCGCCAGGCCCGGCGAGGTACAGGCCGGCCGCCCGAAGAAGTCGACGAAGATGCCCCGCTTGCGTTTCATGTTCTGGTCGAGGACGAAGCCCAGGATGCCGTTGGCTTTCAGGACTTCGCGGCACCGGCGGTAGGACCCGCGCGGCGGCAGCAGGCGCACCCCGAACCGGCCGCGGGTCTCGTTCCACCAGGCGTTGAGGGCTGCCGGCTTGAGGGACTTGGTGATGACCGTGAGGGGCGCGCCGTGGCGGCCGGCGGCCATGGCCAGTAGGTCGAAATTGCCGAGGTGCGCCGTCAGCACGATCAGGCCGCGGCCCTGGCTCAGGAGCGCCAGGCCCTGCTCAATCCCGTCGCCCTCGACGTCCTCGCCGAGCCGGTCGGGATCGATGGCGCCGAAGCGCAAGGTCTCGAGCAGCAGAATGCCGAGATGGCGGTACATGCCGTCGGCGACGGCGCGCACGTCGGCGGGGGTTTTGTCGGGAAAGCAGCGGCCGATGGCCGCCTGCACCTCGCCGCGCCGCACGCGCAGCAGGGATCCCAGGCACCAGCCGATCGCCGCGCCAAGCCGCTGGACCCGGGCGCGCGACAGGCGCCCGCACAGGGCCGACAAGCCGTGGAACAGCGCGATCATCGGGCCGGGCGCCTCCGGACGGGGCGGTACGGGGACACGGCGCGCCGCTCGACCGGCCGGAATGCCGTTGCGCGTCTGGCGCTCACGCGCCATTCGCTCCCGCGCGGGCGCCGGCCGGGAGCGTGTCCGGGGCGGCGGGCGCGAACGCCAGGCGGTCGCCGTCGCGGCGCACGGCGACGACCGGGGCGCCCGCCAGGCGGCCGGCCAGCAGGTCCTCGGCCAGCGGGTCCTGCAGGTATTTTTCGATTGCCCGCTTCAGCGGCCGGGCTCCGTAGGCCTCGTCAAACCCCTTCTCCACCAGGAAGGCGCGGGCATCGGGCTTCAGGTCGAGCATCACCTGCTTGTCCGCCAGCCGCGCGAGGACTTGGGCCAGTTCCAGGTCCAAAATACGGCCGGCGTCCTCGCGGGTCAGCGGCCGGAAGACGACGATGTCATCGACGCGGTTGAGAAGCTCCGGCTTGAAGACGCGCTTGGCCTCGTCGAGGATCTGGCCCTTGAGCCGGTCGGCGCGCGCGGCGGCCGCGTCCTGGCCGAACCCCAGCCCGCCGCCTCCGCGGCTGAACTTCGAGCCGAGGTTCGAGGTCATGATGACGATCGTGTTGCGAAAATTGACGCGCCGGCCGAGGCTGTCGGTGAGCATGCCCTCCTCGAGAATCTGCAGGAGGATGTCCATGACGTCGGGGTGGGCCTTTTCGATCTCGTCGAACAGCACGACGGCATAGGGCTTGCGGCGGACTTTCTCGGTGAGTTGCCCGCCTTCCTCGTGCCCGATATAGCCGGGGGGCGACCCGACCATGCGGGTGACCATGAACTTGTCGACGTACTCGGACATGTCGAGCTGCACGAGGGCGTCGCGGTCGTGAAACATGTACTCGGCCAGTACCTTGGCGAGCAGCGTCTTGCCGACCCCCGTCGGGCCGAGAAAGATGAAGGAGCCGATGGGCCGGCGGGGATCCTTGAGGTCGGCGCGCGAGCGGCGCAGGGCGCGGGACACGGCCGCCACGGCCTCCGCCTGGCCGACGACCGCGGCGCCCAGTTGCTGCTCCATCTGCAGCAAACGCGTGGTCTCGTTGGCGTCGAGGCGCGCCAGGGGGATCCCGGTCCAGCGGGCGACGACCGCCAGGATCTCGGGCTCCTTCAGGAGTACGGTCTTGCGGTCCTGGGCTTTACGCCAGCGATCCATGACCTTGTCGAAGCGTTCACGCGCCACGCGCTCGCGGTCGCGCCAGCGGGCGGCGTCCTCGAACTGCTGGGCGCGGATGGCGTCTTCCTTGCGCCGTCGGAGGTCGGCGATCTTCTGCTCGGCCTTCTTCAGGTTCGGCGGCCGGGTGAGCACCCGGGTGCGCGACTGGGCGCCGGCCTCGTCCAGCACGTCGATCGCCTTGTCGGGCAGGTAGCGGCCGGTGATGTAGCGCGCCGACAAGCGCACGGCGGCCTCGAGGGCGGCGTCGGCGAACTGGACCTTGTGGTGGGCCTCGTAGCGCGGGCGCAATCCCTGCAGGATGCCGATCGCCTGGTCGATCGTGGGCTCCTCCACGCGCACCGTCTGGAAACGCCGCTCGAGGGCGGAGTCCTTTTCGATGTACTTGCGGTACTCGTTCATCGTCGTGGCGCCGATGCACTGCAGCTCGCCGCGCGCCAGGGCCGGCTTGATGATGTTGGAGGCGTCCATGGCGCCCTCGGCCGACCCCGCGCCGACGATGGTGTGCAGCTCGTCCATGAACAGGATCACGTTGCGCGTCCGGCGGATTTCGTCCATCACGGCCTTGATGCGCTCCTCGAACTGGCCGCGGTACTTGGTGCCCGCCACCATCAGGGCCATGTCGAGCGAGATGACCTCCTTGCCGGCCAGGAGATCGGGCACGTCGCCGTCGGCGATGCGCTGGGCCAGGCCCTCGACGATCGCCGTCTTGCCGACGCCGGCCTCTCCCAGCAGCACGGGGTTGTTCTTGGTGCGCCGGCAGAGGATCTGCACCACGCGCTGGGTCTCTTCGGCGCGCCCGATCACCGGATCGAGCTTGCCCTGCCGGGCGAGTTCCGTCAGGTTCCGGCCGAAGGCGTTGAGCGCCGGAGTCTTGGGCGGCGCGGGTTTGCCGGCGGCGGGCTTGCCGGCGGCCGGGGACGACGGCTTGGTCTCGGGCTCGGACGGGGACCGGCCCTCGTGCTCGCTTTCGGCATCGGCCTCGAGGTTGGGATCGAGCTCCTTGAGGACCTCGCTCCGGGCGCGCTCGATGTCCAGGTTCAGGTTGCGCAGGACGTGGGCGGCCACGCCCTCGTCCTCCCGCAGCAGGCCGAGCAGCAGGTGTTCGGTGCCAATGTACCCGTGGTTGAGGGCCTGGGCTTCGGCCCGCGCCAGGGCCAGCACTTTCTTGGCGCGCGGCGTCATCGGCAGGGTGCCGACGGTCTTGGTCTCCGGACCCTGACCGACAGCCTTCTCCACCTCCAAACGCAGGCCATCGAGGTCCACCCCCATCCGCTCGAGCACCGAGACGGCCACCCCCTGCCCGAGCGCGATCAGGCCCAGCAGCAGGTGCTCCGTGCCGACATAGGGATGATTGAATCGTTCCGCTTCCTGGCGCGCCAGGTGCAGGACCTGCTGCGCGCGCGGCGTCAAGTCGCTCATGGCGATCTCATCTCTACGGCCGTCCGCGCGCGGACTTCTGCCCGCCGCGCGCGAACGGCGATTCGTCGTTCGTTCCGCCCGCGGCCTCGGCCCGACGGGCACTACGCGCCGTCACGGGTCCAGGGACCGGCGCGGCCGACGCCGTCCGTCGGCCGGACGGCGGGCGGCCGTCAGGCGTTCGCGCACCAGCCGGGCGCGGGCCAGGTCGCGCCGTTCCGCCCCGATCACCTTGCCCTCGACCTTCTGCAAATGGCCGGGCTGGATCAGCACGAACAGCTCGTCCAGGACGGCGGCCGGCCACTCCCGTACCAGCCCCAGCTCGAACCCCAGCCGCAAGGCCGACAGCATGTCGAGCGTCTCCTTCGAATTCAACAGCCAGGCCTGCGTCAGGATGCCGCTGGCGCGGCCCACATGGTCGCGGACCGACCAGGCCTTCTGCTGGACGAGCCGCGCACGGGCGTTGCGCTCGTGCATCTCGATCTCGAGCACGATCTGCTCCAGCCGGCGCAGGATCGTCTCCTCCGATTCCCCCAGCGTGGTCTGGTTGGAAATCTGGAACATGTTGCCCGCCGCGTCGGTGCCTTCGCCCCACAGGCCGCGCACCGCCAGCCCGATCTTGGTGACCCCCTTGAGGATCGGGGTGATTTCGTTCATCAGCACCAGGGCCGGCAGGTGCATCATGACGCTGGCCCGCATGCCGGTGCCCACGTTGCTAGGGCAGGCGGTCAGATACCCGAGGTGCGGGGAAAAGGCGTAGCCCACCTGGCGCTCGAGGTCCGTATCCATGGCATCCACCCGCCGCCAGAGCGGTTGCAGCGACAGCCCGGGCGACATCGCCTGCAGCCGTAGATGGTCCTCCTCGTTGACCATCGCCGCCAGGGTCTCGTCCGGCCGCAGCACCAGCCCGCTGCCCCGCCCGCGCCCCGCCAGGTCGCGGCTGATCAGGTGCCGCTCCACCAGAATCTCGCGGTCCACGCGGCTGAGGTCGCTCATCTCGAACGTCATCGCCCGTCCTTCGAAACCCGGCAGACCTTCCAGGACCGGCCGCAGCCGCGCCCACACCCGCACGGCTTCTTCCTCCCCGGCCCAGCCCGGAAAAGCGGTCTGCTCGAGGTTGCGCGCCAGGCGCACCCGGCTGCTCACCAGGATGCCGGCCGGTTCCCCGGCTTTCAGCCAGGCGCCCGGCTGCTTGACCAGTTCTTCCACGAGTTTCATCGGGGCTCTCCGGGAACGGCCGCCCGCTCCTCCTGCCGGATCTGGTCGCGCAGGCGGGCGGCTTCCTCGAAGCGTTCGGCACTCACGGCGCGATCGAGCGCGCGCCGCAGGTCCGCCAGCGTTTGCGAGGACTGCGCCCGCTCGCGGATGGCTGCGGGCACCTTGCCCGCGTGCCGGGTGCCCTTGTGCATGGCCGCCAGCAGCGGGGCCAGTTCTCCGGCAAAGTGCGGGTAACAGGCTGGGCAGCCGAGCCGCGTGGTCTTCTTGAAGTCCGACACGCGCAGATGGCAGACCGGGCAGGGGGTCTCCCGCGAGGCCGCCTCCGGCGCGGCGGCCTTGCCCAATCCGAGTAGCACGTCCGAAAACGCCGCCGGGTTCGCCACGTCCATCCCCTTGGCTGCCGCGCACGCCTCGCATAAGTGCAGCTTGGTGACCGCGTCATTGACCATCTCGGTCCAATGCACGGTGGCTGGGTGCTTGCCGCATAGGTCGCACATCATAACAACGCCCCTTCAGGCAATCGGCGTCCCGTGGGTCGCCGCGAAGTCGCGGAACCGCCGGGTCAAAGCCGTCGTCTTGCGACCCGGCTTGCCGCTCCCGATCGGACGGCGGTCCATCAGGATCACGCTGATGATCTCCGCGGCGGTGCCCGTCAGGAACATCTCGTCGGCATTGTAGAGGTCGTAGCGCGTCAGCACGCTCTCGCGCACCTCCATGCCATCGCCGCGAGCCAGTTCCATGACGACGTCGCGCGTGATCCCCTCGAGCGCGCCGGCGCTGATCGGCGGCGTCAACAACTGGTTGCCCTTAATGATGAACACGTTGTCCCCGCTGGCCTCCGCCACGAAGCCCTGGGGATTGAGCATGACCACCTCTTCGACCCCGGCATTGATGGCCTCGATCTTGGCCATGATGTTGTTCAAGTAGTTGAGGCTCTTGACATTCGGGCTGACGGCCTCGGTGTGGTTGCGGATCGTGCCGGCGGTCACGACCTGCAGTCCCTGGGCATACAGGGCCTGGGGATAGAGTTGGATGCCGGCCGCGATAATGATGACCTGGGGGTTCTTGCAGGTATAGGGATTGAGGCCGAGGGTGCCGACGCCGCGCGTCACGACCAGGCGCACATAGCCGTTCCACGTGCGGTTGGCCTTGCAGGTGGCGACCACGGCCGCCGCCAGCGCCGGCTTGCTCATCGGAATCTCGAGGGCGATCGCCTTGGCGGAGCGGCACAGCCGGTCGAGGTGCGCCTCGAGCATGAACACCCGCCGGTTGTAGGTGCGGATGCCCTCGAACACGCCGTCGCCATAGAGCAACCCGTGGTCGAAGACCGACACCGCCGCCCGGCGTTCCGGGACCAGCCGGCCGTTGAGATAAATCTTCATCGCGGCCTCCAAAAAAAGGGGGGGCGCTGTTCCTCCCGCCAACCGTGTTTATCCTACACGCGCTGTCGGGAAAATGCAAGCTTGCCACTCGTGATTCGCGCGCCGCGGGTCCGGCCGAGCCGGGGCGCGACGGACCGGCCTGCGCCGCCGGCACCCCGGGCGACTGCCCGCCTCCTGGCGCGGAAGGGGTGCGTCAGCGCGGTTCGAGGCCGCCGTCCCGAAGTTCGAGGATGCGGTCGGCGGCGCGCGCCACGGCCAGGTTATGGGTCACCAGGACAAGAGCGTGGCCGCCGCCGCGGGTGAGGCTGAGGAGCATGTCAAGCACGCGGCCGCCCGCCACGGAGTCGAGGTTGCCGGTCGGTTCGTCGGCCAGCACCAGGTCCGGCCGGTTCATCAGGGCGCGCGCCAGGGCCGCGCGCTGCTGCTCGCCGCCGGATAACTCGGCCGGGAGATGCCGGGCGCGGGCGGCCAGCCCGACGGCCTCCAGCAGGGAGGCGGCCCGCGCCCGGAGGGCCGGCGCGTCCAGCCGCGGCCAGCCGCCGGCGGCGAGCGCCGGCAGCAGAACGTTGTCGAGGAGATCGAGTTCCGGCAGCAGGTGGTAAAACTGGAAGACGAAGCCCACGCGGCGGGCGCGGCAGAGCGGGCGGCGGCGCGAAGGCAGGTCGTAGAGCGACGCGCCCCGGAACCGCACCGTTCCGGCGTCCGGCCGGTCGAGAGCGCCGAGGACGTGCAGCAGCGTGCTCTTGCCGGCGCCGCTCGCCCCGACGATCGCCACGGTCTCGCCGTCGCGGACGGCTAGGGACACCCCGCGCAGGACCGGCACCTCCGCCCGCCCGATACGGTAGGTCTTGCGCAGGGCCTCGGCCTCCAGCAGCGGGCCCGCGGGCCCACCGGGCGGCGCGGCGGCCGCCGGGATGCGATCGTCATTCATAGCGCAACGCCCGGGCCGGGTCGAGCCGCGCGGCGCGCCAGGCCGGCAATAGGCCGGCCAGCGTGCAGATCGCCAACGATACCAGGGCAACCAGCATCGCGTCGGCCGGCGTCGTGCGGGACGGAATCTCGCTAAGATGGTACAGCTCCTTGGGAAAGAGCTCCATGCCCAGCCAGGCGGACAGGCCGCGCATCAAGCTGTTGCGATAGGCGAGCGCCGCCAGGCCGAGACCGAGACCCAGGGCCGTGCCGCAGAGCCCCTCGATCCAGCCCTGCCAGAAGAAAATGCGCATGATGCTGCCCGTGCCGAACCCGAGCGCCTGCAGCAGCCCGATTTCCTTGGTTTTCTGGACCACCACGATGATCAGGCTGTTGGTGATCCCGAAGGCCGCCACCAGCACGATGAAGATCAGCAGGAAAAACATCATGTTCTTCTCGACCCGCAGGGCGCCGAACAGCTGGCGGTTGGCGTCCATCCAGGTCTGGACGCGCAGCCCGGGGGACTCGCCCCGCAGACGTTCCGCCAGCCGCGCGGCCACGGACCCGGCGCGGAAGGGATCGTCCGTCATCACCCGCCAGGCGTGGACGGCGCCCTCCAGGCCGTAGATTTCCTGGGCGGTCGCCAGCGGGACGAACAGGTACCCGACGTCGTATTCCCACATCCCGATCTCGAAGATGCCGGCCACCCGCATCTCGCGCGGCAAGCTGATCTCGTCCTTGCCGGCGATCAACCCGTGCGGTGCGTGCAGCAGCAGGGTGTCGCCCACCGCCAAGTTCAGACGCCAGGCCAATTCGCGCCCGATGACCACCTCGTCCTCCTCGATCGCGAAGCGCCCACCCACGAGGTGATCGGGAATCCGGCTGACGGTCCGCTCGCGCGCGAGGTCCACGCCGCGCATCAGGGGCGTATGCACCAGGCTGCCGTGCTGCACGAAGACCAGTCCCTGCACGTACGGCGCCGCGCTGACCACCCCTGGCACGCCGGCGGCCAGCGTCCCGATGTCGAGCGTCTCGTCCAGCACCCCCTCGCCTGACACCGTCAGGTGGGCGTCGAAGGCCAGGATCTTGTCGCGCCACATGTCGTCGAAGCCGTTCATGACCGATAGGACCACGATCAGCACGGCCACCCCCAGCATCACGCCAACCACCGAGATCAGCGAGATCACCGAGAGCCAGGTGCGCTTCGGCTTCAGGTACTGGAACGCCAGGAAGAGCGAAAAGGGGAGCATGGGGTTGACAGGCTAAAAGCCGAGCAGTCGCGCCATTAGCGGATAAAGACCGAGGTCAGGCGGAGTCCGTCCGCGGCCGCAGTTGCGGGAAGAGGATCACGTCGCGGATCGACTCCGCGCCGGTCAGCACCATGGCCAGCCGGTCGACGCCCAGCCCTAGCCCGCCGGCCGGCGGCATGCCGTGCTCGAGGGCTGTGAGAAAGTCCTCATCCACGAGCCGGGGATCGCCGCCGGCCTGGGTTTCCAGGCGCCGCCGTTGCTCGAGCGGATCGTTCAGTTCGGAATAGCCCGGCGCGATTTCCTTGCCGTCGATCACCAGTTCGAAGACGTCCACCACGGAGTCGTCGTCCTCGCAGGTCTTGGCCAGCGGCACGAGCTCGCGCGGCAAGCGCGTCACGAAGGTCGGGGCGCGCAGCGTGCGCTCGATGCGCTTCTCATACAATTCGTGGGTCAACTGCGGCAGCGTCCAGGACGGGTCGGGGTCCAGGCCGAGCGCCGCGCCGCGCGCCCGCGCGGCGTCCGGCGCCAGCCCAAACCAGTCCGCTCCGGCCACCTCGCACACCAGGTCGCGGTAGGCCACTTCGCGCCAGGGGGGCGCCAGGTCCAGCGGTTGATCGGCCGGACCGACGACGAGCGTGCCCATGGCCTGCCGCGCCGTCTCCAGGATCAGGTCCTGGACCAGCGCCTGCATGCCGCGCCGGTCGGACCAGGCCTGGTAGGCCTCCAGCATCGTGAACTCGGGGTTGTGGGTCTTGGACAGGCCTTCGTTGCGGAAGTTGCGGTTGAGTTCGAAGATCCGGTCGTAGCCGCCTACCAGCAAGCGCTTGAGATACAGCTCCGGGGCAATGCGCAGGACCATCTCCGTCCCCAGCGCCTCGTAGCGGGTCTGGAACGGCCGCGCGGCGGCGCCGCCGGCCTGCGGCTGCATCATCGGGGTCTCGACCTCGAGGAAGCCGCGCGCCCAGAAAAACTCCCGGATGGCACGCACGATCCGGCCACGCTGGTCAAACCGCCGCCGGACCGCGGGGTTCACGATCAGGTCAAGATAGCGCTGCCGGTAGCGGATCTCGACGTCCCGCAACCCGTGCCATTTTTCCGGCAGCGGCCGCAGCGCCTTGGCCAGCAGCGTCCACTCCCGCACTCGCAGCGTCGGCTCGCCCATGCGGGTGGTGAACAGGTCGCCCCGCAGCCCCACCAGGTCGCCGGTGTCCAGGGTGCGCTTGAAGTCGTCGAACCGCCCGGTCTGCGCCCGTCCAGCGTAGACCTGGAAGCGCCCGCTGCCGTCGCGCAGGTCCGCAAACACGCTCTTGCCCATGTCGCGGATCGTGACCAGCCGCCCGGCGGCGCAGGCCGGCTGTTCCTCGCGAAAAGCCGCCCGCAACGCATCCAGCGGCTGCGCCCCATCGAAGGCCCCGCCAAACGGCCGAACACCCGCCGCCAGCAGCCGCCGGACGGCCTCCACGCGCTGCTCGCGCCCGCTGCCATCGGGCGCCGCAGGCTCGCAAGACGTTGGGAGAGGCTCGCGCATGGTCGTCAGCGCCCGATGGCCAGCCGCGCCGCCAGCCGTTCCGGCAACCCGGATCGGCGAATTTTCTCCTGGGCGGTGGCAATGTCGTACGGCACCCGCCGCAACTCGACTTCCTTCTTGTCCAAGTCGTAGATCACGTAGGCGGCGCGGGGATCGCCGTCGCGCGGCTGGCCAATGCTGCCGACATTGATGAAATACTTTTTCTCGAGGCTGATCTGGAGCCGCATGTAGACCCCGCCCGTCACCACGGCGGCCTTCTCGAAGGCCAGCGGCACGTGGGTGTGGCCGTAAAAACAGACGGTCGTCATCTGGTAATTGAAACTGGCCTCGGCCTCGAGGCTCTCGAAGACGTAGCCCCACATGTCCGGCATGTCGAGCGTGCTGTGCACGATCGTGAAGTTGCCGACACGCTGCACCAGCGGCAGGTCGGCCAGAAATTTCTGCTGCTCCGCCGAGAGTTGCCGCCGCGTCCAGTCCACGGCGTCGGCCGCCAGGGGGTGAAACCCGGTCAGATCGTCGTCAAACGAACAGTAGTGGTCGTGGTTGCCGCTGACCATCACGCCCCCCAGGGCGCGCATACGGTCCAGACATTCCGACGGGCTGGCGTTGTATCCGACAATGTCGCCGGCGCCGACAAACTGGCTGACATGCTGGGCGTCCGCGTCGCGCAAGACGGCCTCGAGCGCCTCCCAGTTGCCGTGAATGTCGCTGAGTATGGCGTATCGCGCAGCGCCCATCCTGCCGCCTTTCTGCGCCCGCCGCGCGCCATGCCGCATCCGCGGCGCGCAAAACGGCGCGGCCCCGGCCGGACCGCGCCCGCGGAACGCCCCCGCCCTGCTCTCTACAGCCGCATCAAGGCCGCCGCCAGCACCAGGTCGTCGGGCGTGGTAATCTTGATGTTGCCGGGAAACGCAGCCACCAGCCGCACATCGGTGCTGATGCACTCGACTGCCGCGGCCTCGTCCGTGATCTTGATCTTCTTGCGAACCACGACCTCGAACGCCTTGCGCAACAGGTCCACCCGGAAGGCCTGCGGGGTCTGCACCTGCCAGAGCATGGTGCGGTCCACGGTCCGCGAAATCACCGTCCCCTTTTCGACTTCCTTGACCGTGTCCGTGACCTTGACGGCCGCCACGCCGGACCCGTACAGGCGGGCGGACTTGAGCGTCTCGGAAATCAACTCGGGCGTCACGCACGGGCGCGCCCCGTCGTGCACGACCACCAGCTCCGACTCGGCATGGATGTCCTTCAGCCCCTGCAGCACGGACTGCTGGCGCTGGTTGCCGCCGGCCACGATCCGGGTGATTTTCTTGCAGCCAAACATCTGCGCCGCGCACCGCGCCGTCTCGATGCGCTCCTTGCGGACCACCAGCACCACCTCGTCCACGTCCGCGCACTTTTCGAAGGCCAACATGGAATATACCAACACCGGTTTGGCCCCAAGGCTCAAAAACGTCTTGTCGACGTTCGGACCCATCCGCTCGCTCTTGCCGCCGGCTACAATAATGCCGCTAGTCATGGCTTCCTTCACCCCTTATTTGTTAGAATATATCGCCTTGCGGGTGTAAGTCAAAGTAAAATAAAACGCTTTTTATATTGATAACGGAACCCCCGTTCAGTTATTTTTGATCGCAGATACCGCGTCGTAGAAAAGGTCCGGGAGAATCCACAATGCCACGTACGCTCGACATCAATCCTAAAGTCATGCGCCTTAGGCAATTCTGGCGCCACGAAGGCCGTGCTCCGACCTATGCCGAAATGCTGGCGCTCTTCGGATACCGGTCTAAAAACGCCGTCCATGGGCTTTTGCGGAGATTGGAACAGGCCGGTTACGTCCGCAAACACGCCGGCAGGCTTTCCGCCACCGGGCGGCTAATCAGCACCGTCCGCCTGCTCGGCTCCGTCCGCGCGGGATTCCCTTCCCCCGCCGAAGAGGAACTCGCCGAGACGATCAACCTCGAGGAATTTCTGATCCGGCGGCCGGAGGCCACCTTTCTGCTGACCGTTTCCGGCGACTCGATGATCGAGGCCGGTATCCAGCCCGGCGACCTGATCCTCGTGGAAAAAGGCGTGACCCCGGCCCCCCGCGACATCGTCGTTGCCCAGGTCGACGACGAGTGGACCATCAAATACTTCGAGCCCGATGCCCAAGGCGTCTGCCTGAAACCGGCCAACAGCCATTATCCTCCCATCCGGCCGGCGCGTTCGCTGCTCATCGCCGGCGTCGTGCGCGCCGTGATCCGAAAATACTGATCATGGACACCCCGTTCATGCTCGAGATGTTCCCGCGCGCCGTCCTGCACGTGGACGCCGACGCCTTCTTTGCCTCGGTCGAACAGGCGGTGCACCCGGAACTCCGCGGCCGGCCGGTGGTGACGGGCCGCGAACGGGGCATCATCGCCTGCGCCAGTTACGAGGCCAAGGCCCTCGGTATCGCCCGCGGCTTGCCGCTGCACGAAGCCCGGCGCCGCTGCCAGGACTTGGTCGTGCTGCCCAGCGATTACGAAACCTATAGCCTGTTCTCGCGCCGCCTGTTTGACCTCCTCCGGCACTATACCCCGACGGTCGAGGAATACTCGATCGACGAGGCGTTTGCCGATCTCTCCGGCCTGCGCCGCCTGCACCGCGCTTCCTACCCGGAGATCGCCCGGCGGATCCAGGCCGACGTTCGCGCCGCGCTCGGCATCAGCGTCTCGGTCGGCCTGAGCCTTTCCAAAGGCTTGGCCAAACTGGCCTCGAAGTTTCGCAAGCCGGCTGGGTTCACCGCCGTCGGCGGCCGCCACATCCACCTCCTGCTGGCGCGCACCCCGCTCGACAAGGTCTGGGGATTCGGCCCCAACACCGTCCACCTGCTGGCCCACCACGGGCTTCGTACGGCGCTGGAGTTCGCCCGGCGCCCCGAAGCCTGGGCGCGCGGCCTGCTTGGCAAGACCGGCGCCGAACTCTGGCGCGAACTGCGCGGCGACGCGGTCCACCCGGTGCACGCCGACGCCCCGCCCGCCCCGGCCTCGATCAGCAAATGCAAAACCTTTCCCGCCCCCTCCGCCGACCGGCTCTTCGTCTATGGCATGCTGATCCGCAACCTGGAATCGGCCTTCGCCAAGCTCCGGCGACACCGCCTGACGGCGCGCGGCCTGACGGCCATCCTGCGCCGGCGCGATTTCAGCCAGGCGGGAATCGCGGCCGAACTGAACCGGCCGACCGCCAGCGCCCAGGAGGCGGCGCCGCTGGCCGCCGCGATCTTCGACCGCCTGTTCGCCGCGAACACCGAGTACCGGACCGCCACGGTCATCCTCGACGGCCTGGCCTCCGATGCCCGCGAACAGCCCGACCTCTTCGAGGATCGCCTGCGCATCGACAAGCTGGCCCGGGCCGCCCGGGCGTTGGACAATGTCAACGCACGCTTTGGCAAGCACTCCCTGGGCCTGGCCCCCACCCTGTTCCTCGCCCGCGGACCCCGCACGGAACGTTGCCTGCCGCCGGTGCGCCGCACGGCGCTCCTGCCCGGCGAAACCGCGCGGCGCCGGCTGGTCATTCCCCGGCTGTTCCTGCCGGTCTGACGCTCGACGATCCCGCCCCGCGTTTTGACGCGACATGTCCGGGCCGCGGCGCTATCGTGCGGCCGGCGGGAGAACCGGCATGGCGGTCGGCGACATCCGATTTGTATCGCAACGCGGCGAATGGCGTTTTGCGGCGCCGGAGACCGTCATCGCCGCGGTGACGGCGGCCGAGGTGCGCCCCTGCCTCGCGCAAGTCGCGGCCGCCGTGGCGCGCGGGCGCCACGCCGCCGGCTTTCTGACCTACGAGGCGGCACCGGCTTTCGACCCGGCGATGCGCACGCGCCCGCCCGGGCCGCTGCCGGCGGCCTGGTTCGGTCTCTACCGGCACGCCCCGGCCGTCGGTCCGCCCCTGGCAGACTGCGCTGGCGACACGGTGCGCCCAGGCCGTTGGTCGCCACGCCTCGGCGCCGCCACCTACCGCGCCGCCCTGCGCCGCATCCATGCCCTGATCGTCGCCGGCGACGTCTACCAGGTGAACTACACGTTCCCGCTGCGGACCGCCTTCGCCGGCGACCCCGTGGCCTGGTTCGAACGCCTCTGCCGCGCCCAGCAGGCTGATTATTGCGTCTATGCCGATACCGGCCGCTTCCGCCTGCTGTCGGCTTCCCCCGAGCTGTTTTTCCGGCTCGAACGCGGCACGCTCGTCACGCGCCCGATGAAGGGCACCGCCCGGCGCGGCCGCACGCCCGCCGCCGACCGCCGCGCGGCGGCAGCCCTGGCCGCCAGCCCCAAGGAGCGCGCCGAGAACATCATGATCGTCGACCTCCTGCGCAACGACATGGCCCGCGTCAGCGCCCCGGGCTCCGTTTGCGTCCGCCGCCTCTGCCAGGTCGAACGCTACCCCACGCTCTGGCAGATGACCTCGACCATCGCCGCCCGCACGAACGCCGGCGTCCCGGAAATCCTGGCCGCCCTCTTCCCCTCCGGCTCGGTCACCGGCGCCCCAAAGATTCGCGCCATGGAAATCATCCGCGACCTGGAACCCTTTCCCCGCGGCCTCTACTGCGGCACGCTCGGCTGGTGGGCGCCCGATGGCCGCGCCGTTTTCAACGTTGCCATCCGCACGGCAACCCTCGACACCGCCACGGGACGCGCCGAATATGCTGTCGGCGGCGGCATCACTCACGACTCGAACTCCCGCCGGGAATACGACGAGTGCCTCGCCAAGGCCGCGATCCTGGGTTCGGGCCCGCAGCGGCGGCTTTCGGCTAGCCACGTTCGCGCCCGCATTGGCCCCCGCTGTTCGCCGGGCCCGCATCTGCTCGATCGCCGTCCGGGGACCGGTCCCAACATGCCACGCCCGAAAAGGGCAACCTGTAGGAACCCGCCACGGCAAGCGACGCTTCCCCACGCAGCAGGTTCCTCTCCGTTCCTAGGCGTTCCCATCGCTATCTCGGATTTGCACATATGTACGGACTGACCCCTTTTGCCCCTCAGGGAAAGGATTGACGATCCACGCCGGCGGCGCGTATGGTGGCGCCCAGCGCCCGCCGGAGGGTTGCCATGCCCGACCCCCATATCGCCAGCCTGCAAAACCCGCGCGTCAAGGAAACGGTCAAGCTGCGCCAACGCGCCGACCGCGACGTCCGCAACCTGTTTCTGGTCGAGGGCTACCGCGAGCTCAAGCGCGCGCTCGACAACGGGCGCCGGCCGATCTCCCTGTTCTACTGCGAGGACTTCTTCCTGGGAACCCACGAGCCGGCGCTCCTCGACCGCTGCCGGCAGGCCGGCGCCGACCTCCTGGCCTGCGCGACGCCGGTGTTCGCCAAGCTGGCGTACCGCGACCGGCCGGAAGGCCTGCTGGGCGTCTTCCCGCAGCTCCATCCGCGGCTGGACGACCTGGCCCTCCCGCCTAACCCGCTGCTGATCGCCGCGGAAGCCATCGAGAAGCCGGGCAACCTCGGCACGATTCTGCGCTCCGCCGATGCCGCCGGCGTCCAGGCGGTGATCGTCTGCGACCGCTGCAC
>CAZEVX010000056.1:0-15448 GCA_964515705.1 uncultured Verrucomicrobiota bacterium
GGGGCCCCAGATGGTTTTTTAGTGATAAATCAGGTGCTCCGTGCAAAAATCAGGTCGTATGTTTTGCTGGTCCAGGGACAGCCAGCGCCGGGCCGTGCAGTGAAAAAACCGGTTGCTGCCGATTTGATCCACCTCGTTGGTGGAGGTGCCGCTGGTCGTGCTGTTGCCGTAGATGACGCAGTTGCGGAACGTCGCCGGCACGGTCGAGTCAAAAGCGTAGATGCCGCTGCCGCGATTGGCCGTATTGGCGACGAAGGTGCAATTGTATACGTCGGACGTATACCGGCAATAGACACCGCCCCCGCCCGTGCCGGTGTTGGTGGCCAGGTTGCGCGCCAGCAGACAGTCGCTGACCGTCCCGGCAAACACGCTCATCCCGGCGCCGATGTTGGCGGTGTTGTCGCTGCAGATCGTGCGGCGGATGTCGGCGTTGGTTGTCCCGGAGGCGATGTCGATTCCCCCGCCTCCTGCGGCGCCGTACGACAGGTTCGACTGAAACACGCACGCCCAGACACGGGCGGTGCCGGTGGCCGCCAAGTACAGGCCGCCGCCGTCGTTGCTGCAGGTATTGTTCCGCACCACGCACCCGCGGATATCGGCCTCCGTCATCGAATAAGTGCAAATCCCCCCGCCGCGGGCGCCGGACAACGTGGCCGCGTTGCTGACGATGGTGCAGTCGCGCAGCGTGCCGTTGCCGGAGCCGCTCGTTCCAAAAAACGCGACGCCGCCGCCGTAGGTCGAGACCCGATTGCTCACGACCAGGCAGTTCGCCAGCAGGGCGTCCGCCGCCGTGGCGCCACGGAACATGACCCCGCCGCCGTAGAGGGCATAGCTCCAGCCGATCACGGCATTGGACACCAGGCCGGCCTCGAGGGTCACCGCGCCGCCCCGATAGAGGGTGGCGCCGATGTTATAGCCGTTCGAGACCGTCAGGCCGGTCAGGCACGCGTTGGCGTGCCGCAGCAAGAAACACTGCGTGACCCCGCCGCCGCTGACGATCACCTGGTCCGCGGGGCCAAATCCGCGCACGGTCGCGTTGCTGATGATGACCGGGACGGTCAGTGCGTGGGTGCCGTTCGAGACCCAGACGGTGTCGCCGGCATTGTTGGTGTTGGCCCACTGGACGGCCGCGCGCAGGTCGGCGGCCGCCATCGCCCAGTTGGTGTAGGGCGGCTGGTTGCCGCCGTCGAGCGCGACGTAACGGTCGAGGGCCGAGGCGGCCGAGGCCGCCAACGCCAGTCCGATGGCCATACGAACGTTCATTGTACATCCTCCCCCGAAGACAACGTCCCGGCGCGCGAGGCCGGAACAGGCACACCGCCGCGCGCGACGCGGAGAAATCTTGCGGTTCCGGCGTCAGCATGGTAGACACCGGCGTGCCTGTCAATGCGTATTCCGCTCGTATTTATTGACGTACCGATCATTGCGGGACACCGGCTTGAACTATTTCAACCTGAATCTTTCCGCGCGGCCCCGGCATTTCCCCTGCCGCCTGCCGGTGCGCATGCTGGGCTACGTGCCGCGCCGCGCGGCCTGGAACGACTGGCGGAACGCCGTGCGGCGCGACGTGGACATCTCGTTCATCGTGCGCGGGCGCGGGTCGGCGCGGGTCGGCGCGCAATCCTGGCGCGTGCAGGCGCCCTGCGCGATCGTCAAGCCGCCGACGCTGCCAATCCGCTACGGGCCGGACCCCGGGACGACTTGGGACGAGTTTTACGTGGACTACGGACAGGCCTACCTGCCGATGGTCCAGCGCCTGGGACTGCTGCACGGCCCGCCGGTGCGCCCCCTGGCGCACCCGGCGCAGATCAGCCATCTCCTGCTGTGGCTGGACGAGGCGCGCGCGCTGGCCGACGCCGTCGGCGGGGCCGATCGGATCGATCGTCTCTGCGACCTGCTGCTCATGGAAACGGCGCTCGCGCCCCGGCGCACGCCGCCCGCGAACACCCGCCAGACGGCGATCGAGGCCCTGCGCGCCTACCTCGAGTGCCATGCCGGCGAGGGCGTGCGCCTGGACCGGGCGGCCCGCGAGCACGGCCTGGCGCCGGCCACCTTCCGGCGGCTCTGGAAACGCCGCTACCCGGACTGTCCTCCAGCGCGGTTCATGATGCGGACCCGCATGGACGCCGCGCGCCGGCTGCTGGCCGAGACGGCGCTGCCGATCAAGAGCGTCGCGGCGCGCCTGGGGTTTTCCGATGTCTGCTACTTCATGCACGTCTTCCGCCGCCACACCGGGCGCACGGCCGCCGCCTACCGCGCCGTCCAACAACGCCGCGCCCGGACGGTTCATCTACTGCGCGGGCGCGGCCGGCCGAAGCGCGGATGAACACCGCCGTGCCGGCGGAGGCCGAGCCCTGCCCGTCACGCCGGAGGCGCCCGCGAGAAGCCGCGACCCCAATGCCGCCACGTTCACGAGGCAGCCGCCGCGGACGCGGCCGGCTGGGCATCCAGCCAGGCGATCTGGCACGCCAGGCCCTCGCGCAGGGGCGTGTGCGGCACGGCCAGGCCGGCCGCCGCCAGCGGGGCGAGATCGTAGATGCGGTGGCACAGGAACGGCGCCTTGTCGGGATGCTCCCGCCGGTAGGCGTCCTGGGGCAGCGACTCGATCGTCAGCGGCCGCCCGACGAGCTCGGCGATCAGCTCGTAGTAGCGGCGCGACTCGATCAGTTCCGGGCCGGGGGCATGGAAGACGCGGCCGGCGGCCGCGGCGTTGCCGGCGGCGCTGAGCGCCAAATCCGCCACGTCCTCGGCGAACACCGGCATCTGGAGAAAATGCCCGCCGTCCACGAGGCGCAGGGGAACCTCCGCCCGGATGCGGCGCAGGAGTTCGGCGTCGCGGGCGTGCGCCGGCAGGCAACCCAACTGGCTGCCGGGCCCGTAGATATGGTTCGGCCGGAAAATGGTCCAGGCCAGGTCGGCCGGGGCGCGCTCGATCAGCAGGCGCTCGCAGGCGCGCTTGTCAGCGCCGTAGCCCGCCGCGGAGGTGTAGTGCCGGCTGTCGGTCGGCTGCGGGAACAGCCGCCGGGCGGGATCGTAGACAAAATCCGTCGAGACGAACACCAGGTGCCGGGCCTTGCCCGGCAACACTTCGAGCACGGCCTGCATCTCGGGCGGATGATAGCAGATGGCGTCCACCGCCAGGTCCCAGTCGGCGCCGGCCGACCGGAGCGCCGCGCCAAAGGCCGCCGGATCGGTCCGGTCCGCCACCAGGGCCGTACAGCCGGGCGGCGCCGGCCGGCGTCCGCGCGTCAGGGTCCAGACCTCGTGGCCGTGCTCAAGCGCGCGCCGCGCCAGGGCGCCGCTGACGAATCCGCTGCCGCCGATGATCAGGGTGCGCATGCTGGGTTACTCATTAGAGGGCGGTTTTCGGCGTCAGGCAAGCCAGCCATGAAGGACAACATACCATGCGACACGCGCGTTGAAAGCCCGGTCTCGTATCCACAGCGGCCGCACAGGCTGTGCGGCCCTACCCATTCCGAGCATCGCAGGTAGGGCGGGACAGCCTTGTCCCGCCGCTGGAGCCCCGCCCCCTGAGTCGTACCACATGTTCTCTGTCCCCAATCTCCCCCAATCTCCTCCAATCTCCCCTGGGGCTAGCGGGCCATCCAGAAGCATTGCCCCTGGCGGGATTCCGCGCGCACCAAGCCGTCCCGGTCCAGGCCGCGGATCAAGGCGTCGCTCTCCGCGGCGGTCAGCCCGAAAGCCTGGGCGACGTCGTCGGCCGTGCAGGGACGCCGGCGCAGCATGGCCAGCACGGCCGCGCGGTCTCCGCGCCGCGCGGCGCCTCCGGCGGGCGCGAAGCGCGCGATCAGTTCCGCGGCCGGCCCGAAAAGCGCCGCCAGCTCCCGCAGGCGGGCTTCGTCCAGCGCCGGCACATCGCGGGCGGCGGTCGGCCGCACCGCCGTGTTCAACTGGACGCGGTCCGGCCGGATCGTGCGCGCCAGGGCCGCTATGCGGCGCACCTGGTCGGGCGCGGCATTCAGACCCGGCACCAGGAAGATTTCCAGCCAGAGCAGGCCGCGAAACTCGGCGCGGAACCGGCGCAACCCCTCGAGAATCTCGTCGAACTCCAGCCCGGGAACCGGCCGCGTCAGCGCGGCGAAGGACGCCTGGTCCCAGCCCGGCAGCGTCGCCTTGACAAGGTCGGCGCGCGCGGCGCCGGCGCGCACCTCGGGGAGCGGCAGCAGCGTGCTGTTCGTGAGCAGCACCGCGCGTGCCCGGCCGCGGGCGCGGATGGCCTCGAGCACCTCGCCGAAGCGGGTATGCAGCGTCGGCTCGCCGGACCCCGTGACCGTGACGGCGTCGGCCGACTCCCCGCGCGCGAACCAGGCGTCGAGCTCGCCGAGCACGGCGTCCGTCGGCACATACTCGCGGCGCTCGAGCGTGCGGGCGGTGGTCGGTCCGACCTCGCAGAAGATGCAGTCCAGGGTACAGGTCTTGCGCGGCACCAGGTCCACGCCGAGGGACAGTCCGAAGCGCCGCGAGGGCACCGGGCCGAAGAGATGGCGAAAGGAGTTCATCCCTGACCCCGCAACCCAGCGGCCCGACGCGCCGCCGTCAATACTGCTTTTCGTACTCACCCTTGCCTAGACGTTTCAGCTTGTGGAAGCCGGCCTGCCGGGCGCGGGCGTCGAGCCCGCTGCGCGAGCGGCCGACGCGCGGCGCCGACAGCAGGCGCGCCACCGGCCCGCCGCAGGCCGGGCAGCGGTCGAGCGGCGCCTCGGACAGGCGTTCGAGACGTTCGAACGGCGCCTGGCATGCCGGGCACCCTTGCCCGGGCTGGCAGGACTGGTATTCGCGCATCGGCATGGGCGGCTCCCGCAGGCAACGTAGCACGATCCTGGCGGGCGGACAAGCGGCGCCTATCCGATGCCGCGCCGCGCGACCCGCAAGACGCTAAATACTAAATTCAGGGCTGACCCTATCAGGGCCCGTTTGCGCTTGCCGGCCGGGCGTCGCCACGCTAACGTGCCGGCAGCGATCCCGCTCTCCGGCCCGGACATCCGGATATCGCCGCATGACAACTGATGTGTGGATGGTTAACAAAAGCCTGAAGCGCAAGCTGCTGGCGATGTACTGCCTGCTGTTCGTGCTTCCGGTCGGCGGGTTGCTCTACCTGATGGGCGACCTGATCGCGCGGACGCCCGCCGGGGAGCGCAACCCGATCCTGCTCGGCCTGGAAATCCTGGGGCCGGCAGCCCTGCTGCTGTCGCTGGGCGCCGTGGCGCTGCTGTACCGCTCGATCGGCGCGATCGCCTCCATGGCCCGCCAGGCGGAAGCGTTCCTGCACCAGGCGGAGCAGTCGGACCGCAAGCCCCCGGGCGACGCGGACGAGGCCGGCCAGATTTCCGGTTACGTCAGCGCCATGATGGCGGAGTTGCGCCAGGCGCGCAACGACGTGGACTGGTATACGCAGGAGTTGCACGCCGCCAACCTCAAGCTCGCCGATCTGGCGAGCCACGATAATCTCACCGGCCTCTTCAACCGCAAGCAGATCGTTCGCCTGCTGGATCGCGAACTCACGCGCGCGCGGGCCTTCGGGCATCCCCTGGCGGTGATGCTGCTGAACGTGGACGGGTTCAAAGCGTTCAACGACGCCCACGGCCTCTTGCGCGGCGACCAGGCCTTGAAGGCAATCGCCGGCATGGTCGCGTCCACCGTCCGCTGCGTCGACCTTGCCGCGCGGTATGACGGCGGGGAATTCATGGTCGTTTTGCCGGAACTGGGGGCTCCGGAAGCCCGGGCGCTGGCCGAACGCCTGGTCGCCGCCGTCGCCGCGTACCCGTTCGGCGCCGGCGACGGCACGGCCCCCGCGCGCCTGACGGCCAGCCTCGGCGTCAGCGTGTTTGCGGGCGACCCCGGCCTCTCGCCGCAGGACCTGATTGCCCTGGCCGACGCCCGCCTCTTCGACGCCAAGAAGGCCGGCGGGAACCGGGTCTGTCTCTAACCCGGCGGCGGCGCGCATCGGGGGCCGGCCTCGAGACGGGCGGCGAGCGCCCGGTAGGCGAACTCCATCATCGGCCGCAGATGCCGGACGTCCTCGGCGTTGTAGGCGATCAGCAGGTCCAGGGCCGCGCGGCTGCCCGCTTGGTAGGCCTGCCACAACCGCACGGCGTCCCAGCCGTCGAGCCCGCGGGTCTCGGCGCTCCGGACGATGCCCAGGCGGTCCTCGATGCGCTTCAAGCCGCCGCGGTAACCCAACCGTCGAAGCGGGTAGCGCAGGTCCACGTGGATATGGTTGGGGCCCAGCCCGGGGAACCGGCGCCGGATTCGCGGCAGATCGAACAGGGCGCCGTTGTAGGTGACCAGCAACGGGTAGCGGGCGATGTCGGCGGCGGCCGCGTCGAGATTGAGGCCGGCGACATAGGTCCGGACCTCGCGCCCGTCGTAGACGCCGATCATGGTAATGGCGTCCTGTTCGCCAAGGCCGGTGGTCTCGATGTCCAGGCACAGGGCGCGATCGGCGAAGTCGCCGAAGACCCGCCATTTCTGGTCGGCGGGCAGCCGCTCCTCGAAGAAGCCCCAGGCGCCCTGCCGGAACGCCTCCCGCGACCGCGCCACGTGCTCCCGCAAACCCGGCACGGCGTCCGCCGGCCGGCCGCCACACTCCAGGCAGTCGCTCCAGGTCCGCAAACCCGCCGCCCAGAACCGGCGCTCGCGCACCGGCCCGACGCCCGGAATATGGACAAACGTGCGTTGCAGCATGGCGACACCCCGCGGCCCAACCGCCCACATAGCATAGCACGGAACCCGGCATCAGGCCAAGCCGGGCAATTATTTTTACAACTTCTCGGGCCTCCCATTCTCTGCGTTCCATGCGTTCTTTCGCGGCGATTTCCCACCGGCAGCTGTTTCTCTGTCCCCAAGACCCCCAAGACCCCGTCCCAAAGACGCCAAAACGGCGGCTCGCTCGGAGAGCTCGCCCCAGCGACTGCCACCCCGGGTGGGACGACACCTCCGGCGGAGCCGGAACATTGCGCTTCTTCCGCCGCCGCGGCTCTGGCAGGATGGCGCCCATGAACGCCTGGGTCAAACCCCTGATCGCCTGGTTCGAGCGCGGGCACCGTCCGATGCCGTGGCGCCACCGGCCGACGCCTTACGCGGTCTGGGTCAGCGAGGTCATGCTGCAGCAGACGCAAGTGGCGGCGGTGATCCCCTATTTCCGGCGGTTCCTGCGCCGATTCCCGAGCCTGGCGGCCCTGGCGCGCGCGCCGCTGGGCGACGTGCTCAAGGCCTGGCAGGGCCTGGGCTATTACGCCCGCGCGCGCCACCTGCACGCCGCCGCCCGCCGGGTCCGCCAGCGGCATGCCGGCCGCCTGCCGCGCACCCATGCCGCGCTGCGGGCGTTGCCGGGGATCGGGGACTATACCGCGGCCGCCGTCGCCAGCATCGCGTTCGGCGAGCCCGTACCGGCGGTGGACGGCAACGTGCGGCGGGTTGGCGCCCGGCTGTGGGCGGAGGCGGACGGTGGGCGGCCGGGCGCGGCGCCTGCCGCCCTGGCCGCGCGCCTGCGCGCGGCAATTCCAGCGGACAAGGCCTCGTCCTTCAACCAGGCGCTGATGGAACTCGGCGCCCTGGTCTGCAAGCCCCGCCGGCCGCGCTGCCAGGTCTGCCCGATCCGCCGGCACTGCGCGGCCTGGCGGCGCCACCGCGACGCCGTGCCGCCGGCGATCGTTGCGGAACGCCGGATTCCACTGGTGCGCGCCGCGGTTGCCGTGGTCTGGCGCGGACGCCGCGTCCTGCTCGCGCAGCGGCGCCCCGACCAGATGCTCGGCGGCCTTTGGGAATTTCCGGGCGGCAAGCCCCGGCGCGGCGAATGGCTGGCCGACGCCGCCCGGCGTGAGACGGCCGAGGAAACCGGCCTGCGGATCAAGGTCGGCCAGCGCTACGGCGTTGTGCGCCATGCCTATTCCCATTTTCGGGTGCAGTTGACCGCGTTCCGCTGCACGGCGGCGCCCGGGCGCGCCCGGGCGCGCGCCGCCGCCCGGGTGCGCTGGGTGCCGGTTGACCACGTCGCCCGGTATCCCCTGCCGCGCGCCACGGAGAAAATCCTGGCCCTCATAGGGTCAGCCCTGTATTTAGTATTTAGCGTCTCCCCGTGGCAGTTCTGATCAGACCTGAAACCGGTTGCCTGCCGCCTGCCAGCGTGCTAGTGTCAACCGCATGAGTACCGCCCCATCCACCGTGGCGATCGTACGCACGTCGCCGGCGACCGTGTTATCGGACGTGCACCGCCTCATGACCCTGGCGGGCTACCAGGCCGCGCTACCGAAGGACCGTGAGACGGCGCTCAAGGTCAACATTTCGTGGCATTTCTTCTATCCCGGCTGCTCGACGACGCCCTGGCAACTGGACGGCGTGATCCGCGCGTTGAAACGCGACGGCTACGCCCCGGCCGCGCTGCACGCCTGCCACAACCGCACGGTGGTGATCGATGCCCGGCTCGGCGAGCGCGAAAACAAGCAACTTGCGGTCGTCGAGTCCCACGGGCTGCGCAACCTGCATCTCTACGAGCCGGAGATCGAGTGGATCCACATTCGGGACGCCGTCGGCGACCTGGCGGACCGGTTCCTCTGCCTGAACCGGGTGTATCCTGACGGGTTTCTGATCCCGAAACGGTTTATCGGGGAAAACATCATCCACCTGCCGACCGTCAAGACACACGTGTTCACGACCACGACCGGGGCGATGAAGAACGCTTTTGGCGGGCTGCTGAACGAGCGGCGGCACTGGACACACCCGGTGATCCATGAAACGCTGGTGGACCTGCTGATGATCCAGCAGCGCATTCACAGCGGGATTTTCGCGGTGATGGACGGCACGTTCGCCGGGGACGGCCCCGGTCCGCGCTGCATGGCGCCGCACGTCAAGAACGTGCTGCTGGCCTCGGCCGACCAGGTGGCGATCGACGCCGTGGCGGCGCGGCTGATGGGATTCGACCCGTTGCGCGACCTGCGCTACGTGCGGCTGGCGCACGAGCGCGGGTTGGGCTGCGGCGACCCGCGCGACATCCGGATCGTCGGCGACGAGGACGCCGCCCGGGAGAACTGGCGCTTTGTCGGGCCGTATCGCCGCATGACGTTCGCCAGCCGGATGCAGCACCGGATTTACTGGGGCCCGTTGAAGCGGCCGTTGGAATGGTCGCTGAAAACCATCCTGGCGCCGTGGTCCTACATCGCCAGCGTACTGTATCACGACTTTTTCTGGTACCCGACGCACCGCGAGCGGCTGCGGCAGGCCTTGCAGAGCGACTGGGGCCGGCTGTTCCACAACTGGGAACGGCTGGCGATCCCGCCCGGTCATCTCGACGCCGCCGGCTGGCCGGACGTCGGGGCGCCGCCGGACGCTCTCCCGGCGGGTGCCCGCCGGGAGAGCCAGCGGCATTTCCGTCAGGCGCTGGCGATCCTGGGCGAATGCATCCGCGAGGCTCCCGAGTTCGCCGCGCGGCGCCGGCATCGTGCGCGCTGAAGCCTCCGGCGAGCGGCGCCGCGGTTCCTTGCCCCCCCCATCCTCACATGCCGTCGAGCAGCGCCAGGAACCGGGCGGCGGCATCGCCAAGCGTACCGAACGCCCGGTTGGCAGCGCCCAGCACCAGGGTTTCGGCGAACGATGCGCAGCGCAGGATGGAGATCATTTCCTTGATCTCGGCATGGCCCCGGCCCAGCGGGCGCGGACTGCCGTCGCGGAGCCCGTCCTCGAGGTCGAGCTGGTCGACGAATCGGCGCAGCTTCTGCTTGTAACTGCCCAGAAAGGGCTGTTCGCCCAAGCGCGCGAAGGCGGCGGCGTTGAAGGTGAACCGCGGCGCGACCCCGGCCTCCCGCAGCCGCAGTAGAAGCGCGGAGGCGAACGCACTGTCGGCATCGGTGTTGTAGAACGACAGGGCCAGTCCGCGGTCGCGGGCGGCGGCCGCCGCCCGCTCCGCTCCTGCGGCCAGCGGCAGGACGACGCGCGGGACCCCACCGTCGCGGGCCAGGTCCAGCAGCGCGCTGGGAGCCGTGCCGACGCGCCGGCCGCGCAGGGCCGTCACCACCAGGCCGCCGGCGCGCAGGGCGTCGAGGGCAGCGCGCAGGCGGGCGCCGGGCAGGCAGTCAACGGGCAATCCCTCGAGGACGTCCACCTCGACAGCGGCGATCCCGGCCGCCGCGCACTGCTCGATGATTTCGGGAATATAGCGCCCGGCCAACTGCGTCGAGGCCGCCAGCCGGAAGGATTCGCCGGCCAGTCGCGCGCGCCGGAGGGCGGCGCGCTGGGCGACGCAATCGGCGCAGGCCGGGTTATCGCAGAGCACGAAGGCCGGGTTGCGGCGGCCGGCGTCCAGGGCCAGGTCGAGCAGGTCGCGGGCGCGGATCAGGCGCACGGCCGCGGTGCCGATGCGGCCGGACTTCATCCGGCCGCTGTCGCGCAAGCAGCGGTCGAGCCCGATGAAGTCGCGGTGCGGGCCGGGGAACAGCGGCCAGGAGCGCGTGACCCGGCCCTCCGGCGTCTCGAAGGTGAGCTCGGCCGTGCGCTGCAAATAGGGCAATCCCAGCAGTTCCTCGGCGGTGTGCAGCATCGTGTTGCGGTCCTGGTCCACGCCCAGCAGGCAGACGTAACCGCCGGCGTCGGCCAGCCGCAGGTAAGGCGTGTCCGGGCCGTGGGCAAGGTCGGGTTTCCAGTGGTCCGCGCAGAGCGCGAGAGCGCGCGACCCAATGGCCGCCACCGAGGCCAGCGGGTGCGTGCTGTGCACGGCACGCGGATCGCGCTTGACGGTCTCCGGAATCACGCCCAGCGACCCGAAGGTCGGGACCACCAGGGTTCCTTCCGGGCCCAGGACCGCCAGGAACGCCTCGACGACCGTCGGCGCGCCGCCGGCCACCTCGCCGAGGCTAGCGAGCGAACTGTGCAGGATGACCATGTCCCCGCGCGCCAGGCCAAGGTCGCGCAGGCCGGTTTCGATGTCGGTTTGTCGGATCATCGTGCTTCCTTTCGGCGTGGCATCGGCCGGGACGGCCGCGGCCGACGCGCCGCGCGGGCCTCCCATTCGGCCACGACCCGGCAAGGCAACTGGGTGACCGTTTCAAACCGCGCCGGCAGGACCGTCAGGCGCACGTAGGGGGCCGCGATCGCCGCCAGGTTCACCGGGTAACACACCGTGGCGATCCCGGCGCGGAACAGGTCGAGGAAGACGCCGTCGAGCGGCCGGGACTCATAGATATCGGACACCAGCAAACGGACTCGGCGGGCCGCGATCCAGGCGCGGGCATCCTTGGCAAGCCAGACGCTGAACTCGGCGATGGCGTCGAAGCGGCGCCGGCCAAGGGCATTGAGGATCAAGGCGCGGCCGCGGACCGGCCGCGGGCAGGCGGCCTCGAGTTCAGCGGCCGTGACCGCGCCGGACCCACCGCGCCGATCGAGGCGCACGACGGTGGCCGGCACGCGGTAGAGGCCGTCGAGCGGATAGGTCGCGGCGTCGAGACCGTCGTCGGTTTCGAGGATATGGCCCGGCAGGTCGAGATAGGTTCCGACCATGCTGTCATGCCGGAAATGATAGATTTGGGCCGTGTAGGTCTGAATCCGGCGCCGTTCGAGCGATGCCGGCGACGGGGCGCCGGCCGGAATGGCAAGGGTCAAATCCACCAACGGCATGGCATTCTCCCGGGAACAGAGCTAGCGGCCAATCAGCGCGGCAGGTAGCCGCCGAACTCCCGCAGGACATCGAGCATGGCGCGATAGTTGTCCGGCTTGGCCCCCGGCATGACACTGTGGCTGGTGGCATAGATGAACCCGCCGCCCGGTTTGCAGGCTTCGAGCACCGGCCGTGCCAGAGCCCGAACGTCGGACGGTGACTCGCTGACCAGCGCGCCGGCCGGCACGCCGCCCCAGAGGGTGAGATGCTTGCCGTAACGCTGTTTCAGGGCCGCGATATCCATTTCCGGCTGGATAGACTGGTAGATATCCACACCGGCCTCGACGATCTGGTCCATGAGGACCCGGTTGTTGCCGCAGGAGTGCAGGAGCGTCACCAACCCGTGCTCGTGGACCAGTCGGCACCAAGCCTGGAGGCCGGGAAAGACCGCGCGGCGGAACATCTCCGGCGAGAGGAACGGCCCCGTGTTGCAGCCGTAGTCGCAGCCCGTCGCCACCCCGTCCATGCCCTCGCGCCTGGCAGTCTCGATCCCCAGCCGGGTGGCCGGGGTCCGCACCTGTTGCAGGCGGCGCTCGCAGGCCGCGTCCGGATCCTCATACACCGCCACCCAGTTCTCCACTTCGCTGCGAGTGGCATCGGCATAGTGGAGGCCCGGATGCCCCCACAGCCCCGCGCTGAACAAAAAATGCGTGCGTCCTATCTCGCGCACCGCGTGGCGGAGCACCTCGAGTTCCGAGTCCGTCGGCTGCCGGGCGGCGGCCTCTTCCGGCGGCGGGGGTGGCGGCGGCGGACCAGGCGCCGGGGCGCGCTCGGTATAGAGGAAGGCGTCCGTTTCCGGCGAATAGGTGACGATGTCGCCCCGGCGCGTGCGGAAGCGGTTGTTTCCCAAGGATTCCGGCGTCTCGATCGGCGTGTCGCGCCCCAGGCACAGGTGCACCAGAACGGCGTCCCAGCCGTAATGATGCGTCAGCGCCACCAGCCCGGTTTTCCAGGCATGGATCACGGCGTCGCGCCGGCCCTGCCAGAGCGCCAGCTTGGTCGCCCACTCATGGCGATACGTGCCGGGACCCAGGACCGGCTCGACGATCTCGCGCCCGAATTCCCATTCGCCCGTCGGCACCCGGTCGGGCTCCTCGTGGGCAATCGCCGCCAGAATGCGTTCTTTAGACGTCATCGGGCGGTCCTCGGCCAACAGAACGGCTATCGTTCCAGTCTAGCCGACCTGCCAGACCAGCCGTTTTGGTGTCGCCAGCGGCGGGGCAGGCTGCCCCGCCCTACCGTCTTCCAACCCGCGCGGCATCGTCGTTTCGCCGGCCGGATATCGCTCACATATCGCTCATCGCAATCCGGATACCGCTCATTATCGCTCACATATCGCTCATATACCGCTCATTGCCGCTCATTGCCGCTCAAATACCGCTCATGACGGCAAGACATAGACAGTGCCCTTGCCTTCACCCTTCTGGAGGACGATACCCCGGGCCGTCATCTCCGCCAGGAGACGCCGGGCCGTGGCGCTCGAAACCTGCAACTGGGCAGCCACCTCGCCGGTGCCGACCTGTCCCCGGGCGCGGATCATCTCCAGCACGGCGGCTTCGCGCCGGGTGCGGGTTTCGGCATCCTCGCCCACTGCCCGTCGCTCGTAGAAAGCTTTCGAGGCGCGCGACCCGAAAAAGATGCCCAGCACTTGCAGCACCACTGGCACGAGGTCATCGGGCAACACGAACTCCCGCCGGAAGGCGTGCAGCAGGTAGGCCCCCAGGAAGAACAGCAGCCAGAGATAGACGAACAGCGATCCCTTGCGCGGCGGTTCCGTCGCCCCCATCCAGCGCCGTATTTCCTTGTCGGTGGCATACGCTCCGACCAGCGCAATATAGACCGCCATCATTCCCGGCGGCAGGTCAAACGACCCGCGCAGCAGGAACGCCGCCGCCATCAGACCCAGGTAGGCCGCCGTGTAGAGCGTCAGCAGCGGAAACAGCACCGACAGTTCATTGAACGGCGGGCGCGGCGCGGGCGCCGGGGACGGCGGCGGATCGGCAGTCATCAAGGCATCACCATGACTCACGGTATTCCCGAAACGGCAGCGCGTCCGAGCACACTCATCTCCTGCTGCACCGTAGAGCGCGCCACCGGTGGTGTCAACGTCGAAAAGGGGCGTCGCGTTCCGGCGGGTCGAGGCATCGCGACGCGAGCCAGCGCTCTCCCGATCAGCAGTCGCTGCTGTTCGCCGCGCCTCTGCGCCTCCGCCGGATAGCCCGCAAGCCGGCTCGCCCGGCCGCGTCCTCGGGCGCAGGTTTCGATTGACGGCCGTGCTTGGGACGCGCTATCGTAAAGGATAAGCACCGGGTCGTGTCCACGCCGGGACTGGCATCGTCTCCGTTGTTTTGGCTGGAGTCATCCGCTGATGCGATTGGATCCAGGAGTCGCCACCGCAGCCCTGGGCGGCTTGGCCGTCGTTGCCGGCGCGCTGGCCGTCTGGCGCGGGGGCTGGACCCGGCCGTGGGCGATTGTGCTGGCGGGACTGGCCGTCCTCGACGGCGCCATCAACGTGGCCGGCTACGGGCCGCTGCTCTGGTGGTCGCCACTGCACTGGCCATCGACTCTGGCGCTCGGCGTGGACGAGATCGTCGAGCGGCAAGGTGTCCTGAAAACGACCGCGGCCTACCTCGGCGACCTCTTCCTCTGGAGCGCCGTCATCGCCTTGGGAATCGGGTTCTGGAGACGCAAACAAAGTTCCAAGCGGCCCGGTGCGCCGCCCTAATGCCGGCCGCGATCGGGCGCCACGGAGGCCTGCCGTCATCCAGGGCACGCTGCGCCGATTGCTCCGCGAGGAGGTGGGCGTCATGTATCGTTGGATCCTTGCCGGTGCCCGGCAGCTCACGGCCATGCTGCCGCGCCTCGCCTACCCCGTCCTGCGCGGGCCGCTCCGCGGAACCCGGGTTATCTTAGGGGCGGCGGCGGGGCCCGGGGGCGGCGCCTCGATTTACCTCAACCGGGTGGAACCGCAGCAAACCCTGGCGTTCGCTGCCGCCTTGAATCCCGGCGACGTGGTCTTCGATCTCGGCGCCAACGTCGGGTATTACACCCTGCTGGCCGCGCGCCGGGTCGGCCCGCGCGGCGCCGTATTCGCCTTCGAGCCCGCCGCCAGAAACATCGCCTACTTGTACCGCCACCTGGAACTCAACCGGGTAACGAACGTCACCTTGGTGACGGCAGCCTGCTCCGATGCCCTAACGCTGGAAGCCTTCTCGACCGGCGGCAACTGCGCCATGGGGCACCTGGGCGACGACGGGAATCCCGGCGCCGCGGTTCCCGTGCTGACCGTGCCGGTGGATGCGATCGTCCAGCGGTTCGGCGCGATGCCGCGGGTCATCAAGGTGGACGTCGAAGGTGCGGAACTCGCCGTCCTGCGGGGCGCCCAGGACACCTTGCGGCGGGCCAAGCCCACGCTGTTCCTATCCACCCATTCGGACCGGCTGCGGCAAGCGTGCCTGGACACCCTGGCCCTATGCGGATACGTCTGCACGCCGCTGATTCCGGACCGCCGCGATCCGTCGGAGTTCGTGGCGCGACCTGCCGGGCCGCGTCCATCCTGATCCGCGCCCGTCAGGCGCTCGTGATGCTCGCCCCGCCCCGTTCGGCCGATCCGGGCGGAGCAAGGATATAGGCAATATAGGGGTCAGTCCGAGATTCTTGGTATATATTCCAGCTAGGGGCATAGGGGTCAGTCCGAGATTCTTGGTATTATTTCCAGAAGGCGGCGTAGGCGCCGGAGGTCCGGATCGTCGCCCTGCTCCACGCGACGCACTGCCTTGGAAA
>CAZEVX010000057.1:0-15434 GCA_964515705.1 uncultured Verrucomicrobiota bacterium
CGGTGGCGGTCAATTCCTGTACCGCGGCCATGCACCTGGCGCTCGAGGCCGTCGGTCTGCAGCCAGGCGACGAGGTCGTCACCACGCCCTATACCTTCGCGGCGACGGCGGAGGTCGTCCGCTATTTCCAGGCGCGCCCGGTCTTCGTGGACGTGTTGCCGGACACCCTGCTGATCGATCCCGCACGCGTCGAGGCGGCCATCACGCCGCGCACGCGCGTGATCCTGCCCGTCCACGTGGCGGGCCTGCCCGCCGACCTGGACGCCCTGGCGGCCATCGCCCGGCGGCGGCATCTGGTCCTGATCGAGGATGCCGCCCACGCCTTCCCCTGCGCCTACCGCGGCCGGCGCGTGGGCACGCTGGGCGACATCACCTGCTTCAGCTTCTACGCCACCAAGACGATCACCACCGGCGAAGGCGGCATGCTGACCACCGCCAACCCCGCGTGGGCCGACCGCTGCCGCATTATGGCGTTGCACGGGATCAGCCGCGATGCCTGGAAACGCTACACGGCCGAGGGGTCCTGGTATTACGAGATCGCGGCCCCGGGCTACAAGTACAACCTGACCGACCTCGCCTCCGCCATCGGCCTGGCGCAACTGGCCAAGGCCGAGCGCATGCGGGCGCGCCGCGCCGCGATCGCCCGGCGCTACACCGCGGCCTTCGGACCCCTGGCCGCGCTGCAGACGCCGGCCGACGATCCGCGCTGCGAGCACGCCTGGCACCTCTACATGCTGCGCCTGCGCCCGGAGCGACTGGCGCTCGACCGCGCGGCCTTGATCGAGGCGCTCAAGCAGCGCCGCATCGGGACCTCGGTCCATTTCATCCCGCTGCACATGCACCCCTACTACCGCGCGACCTACGGGTTCCGCGACGAGGATTTCCCGGTGGCCTGCGCGGAGTACCGGCGGGAAGTCTCCCTGCCGATCTACTCGGCGATGAGCGACCGCGATGTCGAGGACGTCATCGAGGCCGTGAGTGAGATCGTGCGGTCCCACCCGGCCTAAACCGCGGGAGCGCCCATGAAACGCGCCTTCGATGTCGCGGCGGCCCTGCTGGGCGTCCTGCTGCTGCTGCCGCTCTGGCTGGCCATCGCCCTGCTCGTGCGCGCCACGTCGCCGGGCCCGGTCTTCTACCGGGCGCAGCGCGTCGGCCGCGGCGGCCGGCCCTTCCGACTCTTGAAGTTCCGCACCATGCGGCCCGGGGCGGACCGCGAAGGCGCCGGCATCACGCGCGCCGGAGACTCCCGCGTGACGGCGGCGGGACGCTGGCTGCGCCGCACGAAACTCGACGAAACCCCGCAACTGCTGAACGTGCTGGCCGGCAGCATGAGCCTGGTCGGGCCGCGGCCGGAAGACCCGCGCTACGTCGCCCGCTATGCGCCCGAACAGCGGCGCGTGCTGCGCGTGCGGCCGGGCATCACCAGCGCCGCCTCGGTGCGCTACCGGCGCGAGGAGCAACTCCTCCGGGGCGACGACTGGGAACGCCTCTACCTCGAGGTCGTCATGCCCGACAAACTGCGGCTCGACCTCGACTACCTCGATCGCCGCACGTTCTGCTCGGACCTTGGCGTCCTCTGGCAAACGGTCTGGCCCTGGACCCGCCGAGCGGCGCCGGACACGCTGCCGGATGCCGGGCGGCGCGACCGGACATGAGGGACGGGCCATGATCAAGCGCATTTCCTGGAATCGAGACCGGGATCGGCATCGCCAGCGGCGCCCGCGGAGTGCACCCGTCTCTCGGGCTCCATGGGCAGGGCCCGGCGTCCCGCCGGGCCGTCCTGGCGCCATGAAGAAACCGGAAACCGACAAGGAGGGCGAACCTGGGGTGAGCCGCCAAAGGGTTTTGCAAGAGCTTCCCGTCGGCAGCCCGGCCAACGCCGGGGAGCACGCGGCGCAGCGCGAGCGGCAAGCATCATGATGTATCCGGTCTATTTCCTGGGGCTCTTCGTTCTGCCGGGATTCCTGGCGGCGCGCCTGCTGGGATGCCGCCGCTGGCAATGGCTGCTGGCGTTGCCGCTCTCCTATAGCTGGCTCCTGCTGAATCTCGTCGCCGCCCGCGGACTCGGCCTGACGACGGCCGGCTTGACCCGCGCGCTCCACATTGAACTGGCGTTGCTGATCGCGGGGTCGTCGCTGCAAGCCTGGCGGCAATGGCGCCGGCCCCGGGCGCCGATCGCCGTCCGGCGGCGAGCGTGGTGTCGCCGCCGGTTTCCAGTCCTCGCCGCCGGGGTGGTGCTGGCCGCCGGCTGGGCGGCCTACTGCGCCTGGGCCGGGCCGTACCTCGAATTGCCCGCCGATCCCTGGACCCACGTCGCCCGCGCTCTCGACCAGGCCGCGGCGGTCGCCCGCGGCGACCTGCCGCCGATCGTCCTCGCCAGCCAGTCCCCGTATTGGTACTGGCTGACAGCCTATCTCTGCCGGCTGGCCGGACGCGGCATCGTCGAGGCCGCCGGCACGACGGCCGCGCTGACCGGCGGCCTATTCGGCGTCGCCGTCTTCCTATTCGGTCTGGGACTCGCCTCCGGGTTTCGCTGGGGCCGCTGGGCCAAGGTTGCCATGGCGGCGGCGGCCACGATCCTGTATGGCGTCACCTTCGGCGTCAGCGTCTTCGCCTATGTCCGTTACTATGCCCTCGCGCCGGCGATCCTCAATTACGCCGTCTATCTCGGCCTCATGGCGCTGGTGCTCGATGATCTCCGGACGCCGCGCTGGGCGACGCGCACCGCCGGGTTGATCCCGCTCCTGGGCCTGACGCTCTTCCTGGTCCACCGCCAGGAGGCGCTCTTCGCCGTGTGCCTGACCGCCGCGCTGGCGCTCCGCGGATGGTGGGCGGCCTGGCGCCGGCGCGCCCGGCCGTCTCCCAAGCTGATGGCCGTCGGGTTGGCGTCCGCCGCCGCCTGTGCGGCGCTCTGGTGGGCAACCCGCGGACGCCCGCCGCAGCCGGGAACCGCCGAGACGGTCTGGCAACTCGCGGCCGGCACGGCCTGGCGGCCGGCCATCCGCGTGGCCGCCCCCGGGGGCCAGGTGTTCCAGGCCGTCGGTCTCTGGGGGCTCTGGGTCTATGCCCTCGCCGTCCTGCTGCCGTCGGCCGCGCGGCGCGTGCCGTTCCTGGCAGCCGGACTGCTGGCCCCGCTCCTGATCCTCTTCAACCCGCTGGCCGTCGACGTCCTGCTGCGCTGGTTCTATGCGCCGTTCCTCCTCTATCGCTTCGTCTACCTGGCCCCGCTCCCTTACGTGGCCGCGTGCCTGGCCGTCGAATGCCTGCGCCCCGCGCCCGCGCCGCCCGGCCGACGCTGGCGGCGCTGGGCGCTCCCGCTTAGCCTGGTCCTGCTGTGCCTGCCGTGGACCGTCCGGTTGCCCCTGCCGGCGACCAGCCGCTGGCTCTCCCTGAACCGGGTGCCGCCGGACAACCGCTGGGAATGGTGGGGCGACCTCGTCGCCTGCCTCAACCGCCGGCCGCCGTGCCGGGTGCTGGCCGATCCCTTGACGGGCCATCTTGCCAAGCACCTCACCGCCTGCCGGCCATTCTATCAGACGAATTGGTTCCTGGCGCCCGACCCCGCCGCGCTCGCGCCGCGCGTCCTGCTGTCGCTCCACCCGCGCCCGGACAATCCCTGGCTCCTGGTCGTCAACCGCCGCGATGGCGGCCAAAGCCTTGCCGGCCGGCTCTCCGGGCACTGGCCGGCCGACATCTTGACCACCGCCCGTTTCCACGCTCCGGCCTTCCCGGACTGGATCGCCGGCCGGCCCGACCGCTTCCGGCTGCTCTGGGAACGCGACCGCATTCGCGTGTATGAGGTGCTGCCGGCGCCTTGATCGAGCTTTGCCGCTGTTGGGGTCAGCCCTTGAAAAATGAATATGTGAAACCGCGGCGGCTCAGTCGGGACATGAAGACTACGATCATGAAGGTTTCGGACAAGCTCCGGGGCGAGCGGCAATCCGGCAGATATTCATATTTCAAGGGCTGACCCCAATGTCGGGCGACGCCCTCGTAACCGCCCGGCTCGCCGGTCCCCGATCGTAACGGCGCGCACCGCATGGGCCGCTTGCTTGCCGGGGCGCCCTCGGCTATAGTGGCGGTGTCATCTGGCAAGGGACCGCGCCATGCGCAACCGCTACTTCTTCATCCTCGACCTGGCGCTGCTGGCCCTGACGCCGACGCTGGCCCTGGTGCTGCGCGTGGACGTGGCCGTGGGCTGGGCGGTGTATGCGGCGGCGCTGGCGCGCTTCACGGTCGTGGCCCTGGCGGTCAAGCTGGCGGTCTTCTTCCTGTTCGGCCTCTATCGCCGCTACTGGCGCTACGCCAGCGTCAACGAACTCGTCAGCATCGTCCTGGCCGTCGGCACGGCGACGGCCGTGGTCGCCGGGCTCTTTTTCGGCGCCGGCGTGTTGGGCCTCGACGCCGGGCAGAGCCTGCCGCGCTCGGTGCCGTTCATTGACGGGTTGCTGACCCTGGTCGCGGCCGGCGGCACGCGCTTCAGCCTACGGGTCGCGGCCGCCCGGCGGCCGCGCCGCGACGAGCACGCCCAGGACGCCCGGCCGGTCCTGATCGTGGGCGCCGGCGATGCCGGCGCCATGATCGCCCGCGAAATCCTGACCAGCCGGCACCTGCGTCTCGACCCCGTCGGATTCGTGGACGACGATCCCGCCAAGCAACGCAAATCCATTCACGGTCTTCCGGTGCTCGGGACGCGGGAGGATATCCCGCGCCTGGCGGCGCGCTACCGCATCGCCGAAGTCGTCATCGCCATCCCCACCGCCCCCGGGGGCGTGATCCGCGACGTGCGCCGGCTGTGCGAGGCCGCCCGCGTGCCCTCCCGCACCATGCCCGGCATGTACGAACTGCTCTCCGGCCAGGTCAGCGTCAGCCAACTGCGCACGATCGACATCGAGGACCTGCTGCGGCGCGAGCCGGTCAGCCTGCAGGCCGGCGAGGTCGCCGCCATGCTTGCGGGCCGGCGCGTGCTGGTCACGGGCGCCGGCGGATCCATCGGGTCGGAGTTGTGCCGCCAGATCGCGCGCGCCGCTCCGGCGCGGCTGATCCTGCTGGGGCACGGCGAAAACAGCATCTTCCAGATCGAACAGGAACTGCGGCGCCTTTGCCCGGGACTGCCGCTGGCGGCGGTGGTGGCCGATATCCGCGACGGCCCGCGCCTGGCGGCGGTGTTGGGCGAGCAGCGTCCGCAGGTCGTCTTTCACGCCGCCGCCCACAAGCACGTCCCGATGATGGAAGCCAACTGCCAGGATGCCGTCAGCAACAACGTCGGCGGCACCGTCCGCCTCGTCGCGGCCGCGGAACGGGCCGGCGTCGAGCGGTTCGTCCTGATTTCCACCGACAAGGCCGTCAACCCCTCCAACGTCATGGGGGCCACCAAGCGCGCCGCCGAGCTCGTCGTCCAGGCCGCCGCCCGGCGCACGGGTCGGCCTTACGTGGCCGTGCGCTTCGGGAACGTCCTGGGCAGCCGCGGCAGCGTCGTGCCGATTTTCCGCGAGCAGATTGCCCGGGGCGGGCCGGTGACGGTGACGCATCCGGGGGTCAAGCGCTACTTCATGACGATCCCCGAGGCCGTGCAACTCGTCTTGCAGGCGGCGGCGCTCGGCGGCGCGGAACGGCCGGGCAGCGTCTTTGTGCTCGACATGGGCGAGCCGATCGCCATCACCGACCTGGCCCGCGACCTGATCGCCCTCTCCGGGAAGGAGGTCGGACGCGACATCGAGATCGTCTTTACCGGACTGCGGCCGGGCGAAAAACTAGTCGAGGAACTCTTTCGTCCCGGCGAGCAGGCGCGGCGCTCGCGGCACGCCAAGATTTTCGTCGCCGACGACCCGCTGGCGGACGGCGGGGATGCCGCGCGGCGCGAGGCGGAACGCCAGGACGCCTTGCTGGAAACCCTGTGGCGGGCGGCGGACACGGATGCCCCGGACGATCTCCGGCGCCGGCTCGCGGACGCCGTTCCCGGCTACCGGCCAGAACCCGTTCCGGACACCCCTGTGTGAGGACGCATCGGCCGGGGCCGGCCGGCGCGCGGCGCCATGCATGCCATTCAGGTCGAGCGTCTGACCAAGATCTACCGGCTGTATCACCGGCCGGCCGACCGGCTCCGGGAAGCCCTGTCCGGCGGGCGCCGCGCGTTTCACCAGGACTTCTACGCGCTGCGCGACGTCAGCGTCGCCGTCCGGCCGGGCGAAACGATCGGCATTATCGGCCGCAACGGCTCGGGAAAATCCACGCTCCTGAAAATGATCGCCGGCATCCTGGTCCCGACCGCCGGAACAGTGCGCGTGCGCGGGTCGCTGACGGCGCTGCTGGAACTCGGCGCGGGCTTCAATCCGGACCTGTCGGGGATCGAGAACTACTATTTCCAGGGAACGCTCATGGGGTTCGGCCGCCGCGCGCTCGACGCGCGGCGCGAGGCCATGGCGGCCTTCGCCGAGCTCGGCGATTACCTCGACCAGCCGGTGCGGACCTACTCCAGCGGGATGTTCGTGCGCCTGGCCTTCGCCGTGGCCGTGATGGTGGACCCCGAGATCGTGCTGGTGGACGAGGCGCTGGCGGTCGGCGACCTCAACTTCCAGGCACGCTGCTTCCGCAAGATGAACGAGTTCCGCGCCGCCGGCAAGACGATCCTGCTCGTCTCCCATGCCATGGACAGCGTCCTGCGCTACGCCTCGCGCGCCCTGCTGCTCGATCGCGGCGCCGTGCTGCTCGACGGCGACCCCAAGGAAGCCGTGGACGCCTACAAGCAGGTGCTGGCCGGATGCCGCGACGCCGATGTCCCGGACCCCGCCGCCGCGGACGGGCCGGACGCCAACCCGGACGCCCTCAACTATGGCAACGGCGCCGCCCACATCGCGGACTTCGCCCTGCTCGACGAGCGCCGCCAGCCCACGCGCCTGCTGCAGTACGGACGCCGGTTTCACGTGCGCATGACGGTGCGCTTCCGCGAGGCGGTCCGCGACCCGATCTTCGCCTTCACCATCAAGGACCTCAAGGGCGTCGAACTCACCGGGACCAATACCCAGTTCCGCCAGGTGCCGACGGGGGCGTGCCGGGCGGGCGACAGCCGCACGGTCGAGTTCGCCCAGACCTGGCCGGCCGCCCCCGGCCGCTACGCGCTCTCCTTGGGCTGTACGGGCTACGAGGGCGATTCCCTGGTTGTCTATCACCGCCTCTATGATATCCTGCTCTTCGAGAGCGCCTCGGACCGCCCGATGGTCGGGTGCTTCGATCTCGACAGCCAGATTGCCGTGACGCCGGGGGGCTGACCCGCCCGCCGACCCGCGTCCGCCGGAGACAAACCCGTCATGGCCACGCTCGATCTCCAGCATTACCGGGGGCCGGACGCCTATTCCGATGGCGCGGTCGAGGACGAGCTGCTTGCGCTCGTCGAGCGGCCGGAGGCGTTTGCCGAGGTCCTGGCGCGGGATTCCCGGTGGCCGGTCCTCTACCACCTCTCCCCGGAACGCCGCAACCTGCTGGAGTGGATGCCGTTCCGGCGCGAGGCGGCGCTGCTCGAGATCGGCGCCGGCTGCGGCGCCCTCACGGGCCTGTTCGCCGAGCGCGTCGCCCGCGTGACGGCCGTCGAGCTCTCGGCGCGCCGCGCCCGCATCGTCGCCCGCCGCTACGCCGCGGTTCCGCACCTCGAGGTCCGCGCCGGCAACGTCATGGACCTGCCGTTCGAACAGCGGTTCGATTACGTCACCCTCATCGGGGTCCTGGAATACGCAGGCGTCTTTCTCCCGCCGCCCGATCCCGCCGGCGCGCTGCTCGACCGCGCCGCGGGGCTGCTTCGGCCCGGCGGCACCCTGATCCTGGCGGTCGAAAACCGCTTCGGCCTCAAGTACTTCGCCGGCGCCCGCGACGACCACACCGGCCGCCAGTTCGACGGCCTCGAGGATTATCCCGCCGGCGGCGCGCAAACCTGGTCGCGCGGCGCCCTCGCGGCCTTGGTGCGCGGGCACGGCTTCGCCGAGACCGCCTTCTATTATCCCTGCCCGGACTACAAGTTTCCCGCCGAAATCTTCAGCGACACCCGTCTGCCGGACGAGACCGCCGTGCTGGCCGCGGCGCCGAACTACGACCAGGAACGCCTGACGCTCTTCCGCGAGCCGCGCGCCTGGCGCACAGTCATCCGCGACGGCAAGTTCCCGTTCTTCGCCAACGCGTTCCTGGTCCTCGCCACGACCCCGCCCCAAGAAGGACCCCCGCCATGATGGCTTCCATCCGCCGCCACCTGCAAGCCGCCCTCGCGGCCCACCAGGCGCTCCTGGCCGACGCCCCCCTGCTCGAGACCCTCGCCCGCGCCGCGCAGGCCGCCGTCGCCGCCTATCGCGGCGGCCGCAAACTACTGCTCGCCGGCAACGGCGGCAGCGCCGCCGACGCCCAGCACATCGCCGGCGAACTCGTCAACCGCTTCCTCTTCGAACGCCCGGCGCTAGCCGCCGTGGCGCTCTCGACCGACACCTCAATCCTCACGGCCGTCGGCAACGACCGTGGCTTCGAGCATGTCTTTGCTCGGCAACTCGAAGCGCTCGGCGCGCCCGGCGACCTGTTCCTCGGCCTGACGACCTCCGGACGCTCCCCCAACATCCGGCGCGCCCTCGACGTCTGCCGGGCCCGCGGGCTGGCGTCGGTCGTCTTCACCGGGCAGGATGGCGCCGGCTTGGCTGACCAGTGCGACTTCTGCCTGGCCGTTCCCGCCCGCGACACCCCGCGCGTCCAGGAACTCCACGGCCTGCTGGCCCACGTCTTCTGCGCCCTCGTCGAAGACGCCCTGTTCGCCCGCGGCCGTCCCGGGTAACCCCGTCACCGGACCGCTCGGACCGCCGGGCCGACGCGGCCAAGGACAACCGTCCCCCCTCCCGCGCCAGGCGGCGATTCCGCGTCCGTAATTTAATAGTTAAGGGCTGTCCCTGATGGAGGCGGTGGTCAGCCGGCTGGGCGGCGCGTGGCGCGCCACTCGAAGAGGCCGATGCCCAGGAACGTCAAGCCGGCGCCGACGCCGGCCGCGGCGTGCAACGGTTCCCGCAGGATCAGCACGCCCAGCAGGGCGCCGTAGACGGGGATCAGGAAGAGCACAACGGTCATGCGCGAGGCGGGCACGCGCCGCAGCAGCCAGTTATACAGGCCGTAGGCCAGCGCCGTCGGCGCCATCCCCATGTAGAGCAGGGCGCCCCAGGTGTCCGCGCCGATCCGGCGCCAGTCGGGCAGGGGTTCGCATGCCAGGGCCGCGAGCGTCAGCAACACCAGGCCCAGCGCGCTCGAGAGGGCGACCGCCGACAAGGGCGAGACCTTGTCGAGCAGGCGCTTGGACACGATCGTATAGGCGGCGTAGGACAGCATGGAAAGGACGATCAGGCCATTGCCCCAGAGCGTGCCGTCCAGCAGCGCGGCGGACGGCCGCCCGCCGTTGGTCGCCAGGATCCAGCCGCCGACGGCGGCCAGCAGCAATCCGGCCACGGCGCCCGGGGCGAGCCGCTCGCGCAGCACCAGCACGCACAGCGTCGCCATGAACACCGGTTCGAGCGGGCTGAGCAGGGCGGCGGCCGTGGCGGTGGTATACTGCAGGCCGACATTCTGAAACAGGGCCGCCAGGAACACGCCGCTCACGCTTGCCAGCAGGATCAGGCGCCGCTGGCGCCAGGCGTCGCGTTTGCGCGGCCGATCGGTCAGGCGCCACCACAGCGGCAGGCAGAGCAGGGTGGCGATGGCATACCGCAGCGCCGCCATCCAGAGCGGCGTCAGGCCGCGCAGGCAGAGCTTGGTGCCCGCAAACGTGCTGCCCCACACCAGGGGCAGCGCCAGCCAGATCAGCAGATGCAAACCGGGATGCCAGCGTCGCATGGCGGTCGTCATTCTGCCGGGGCGGCGCGCGGCGGCCGGACGCCGGCGGCTCATCCCGGCGTGCCGGCCAGGTTCTGGAGAGCGGCCTTGAACGCCGGGATGCCGGCCCCGGTGAGGCCGGAGAGCGGCAGCGGGTCGAGGCCGGTCCGCTGGCGGAACTCGGGCAGCAGGAGGTCGGCGGCCGGCAGGTCGGTCTTGGCGGCCACGACCAGCGCCGGGCGCCGCAGCATGGCGGGGTCGTAGTGCGCGAGCTCGTCGCGCAGGACGGCGTAATCGTCGGCCGGGTGGCGCCCGTCGCAGCCGGCCATGTCGATCACGTAGACCAGGCAGCGCGTGCGCTCGAGGTGCCGCAGGAACTCGAGTCCCAGGCCGGTGCCGGCATGGGCGCCCCGGATCAACCCGGGGACATCCACGACCTTGAGACGGGTCCAGGAATCGAACTCAACCGTGCCGAGCACGGGGTGGAGCGTGGTGAAGGGATAGGCGGCGATGCGCGGCCGCGCCTGGCTGATGGCCGCCAGCAGCGTGGACTTGCCGGCGTTCGGGAATCCCAGCAGGCCGGCGTCGGCCACTAGTTTCAAGTCGAGGCGCACCCGGCGCCGCTCGCCATCCTCGCCGTCGGTGTGTTCGCGCGGGGTCTGGTGGGTACTGGTTTTCCAGTGGACGTTGCCCAAGCCGCCCTTGCCGCCGCGCGCCGCCAGGAAGCGCGCGCCGGGAGCGACCAGGTCGGCCAGGACCTCGCCGGACTCGGCGTCCCGCACGACGGTGCCGCAGGGCACCTGGATCACGAGGTCCTTGCCGTTGCGGCCGTGCTGCTGGTTGCCGCGGCCGTCGCCGCCGTCCTCGGCGCGGCGCACGGGCTGAAAGTAGATCGAGACCAGGGAATCGGTCTGGGGGTCGGTTTCCAGGACCACGTGGCCGCCGCGGCCGCCGTCGCCGCCGTCCGGGCCGCCGTAGGGGATGAACTTTTCGCGGCGGAATCCCACCCGGCCGTGGCCGCCGCGGCCGGCCTGCAGGTCGGCCACGGCGGAGTCCACGAAACGGGGGCTCTTCACGGGGCGGCCGGCAGCGGTTCGACGCGAACGCGCGTGCCGTGCTTCTCGAATCGGACACGGCCGGCGGCGAGCGCGAAGAGCGTATCGTCCCGGCCGCGCTTGACGTTGAGGCCGGCGGTAATCCGCGTGCCGCGCTGGCGGACGATAATGCCGCCGGCCGGGATCACCTGGCCGTCAAAGCGTTTCACGCCCAGCCGCTTGCCGTGGCTGTCGCGCCCGTTTTTCCCGCTGCCGGAGCTTTTGCTGGATGCCATGGGTCACCTGCCAGGAGTTGGTAGTTGCCGCCGAGGCCGGCGTGGATTCAAGTCAGGCTGTCGATGCGGAGGACCGTCAGCTCCTGCCGGTGCCCCAGTTTGCGCTCGTAGCCCTTGCGGCGCCGTCGCTTGAAGCTGATGACTTTCTTGCCGCGCCGGTGGCGGATGACGACGGCGGTCACCGCGGCGGCGTCCAGGCAGGGCGTTCCGATCGCCAGGGCGGTTCCGTCCGAGCGTGCCAGGACCGGGGCGAGGCGCAGGGTATCCCCTTCCTTGGCCGTCAGCCGTTCCACGTCCAGCACCGTTCCGGCTTCCACGCGGTACTGTTTGCCACCGGTCTCGATCACGGCGTAGGGGTTCATTGCTCCTCCCGTAACAGGCCGGTCCTTTCCGGCACCTCGCAAAACCGGGGAATCATAGCGCGGGCCGCCGGCGTGTCAACCGCGAAATCCAGGCAAGGCAACGTCCGCCAAGGCGGGTCCGGCCCAAGACGGCGACGGCCAGCTGGGCGCCGCCGATGAGCATCAGGGCGGCGATGACGGCCAGGCAGAGGTCCTCGTCGCGGCCGCCGCGCGCGATCGCCCCGTTGGCGGCGAAGACCGCGGCGAAGGATCCCAGGCCGACGAGGAACTCGTTGATGCCGATGTTCAGGGCGCGCCGGCCGGAATGCGAGGCGTAATAGACCCCGCAGAAGAAGGCGAACCCCGTGTAGAGCCCCAGCAGGCTGATGCCGGCGAACCAGACCGGCAGCGCCGACGAGCGCCACATCGCCAGCGCCAGGCCGGCGGCCAGCGCCGTCGCCGCCAGGATCGGGCCGGGCCGGTAGAACAGCCGGCGCCCGCGGATCAAGGCATAGCCCGCCGCCCCCTGGATTGCCATCTGGAGGAAGAGCGGCAACCCGGTCACCCAGGCGCTGACGCCGGCCTTGGCGCAGAGCGCCGGGAAATAGGCGTGGATCGGCCGCTGCACGAACATGGCGCCGAGGATGAAGAGCCAGCCGACGCCCACGTAGGCCGGGTCGACGGGACGGGTCCCGGGCGGGGCGGGTTCGGTCGGCGGCGGCGCGGCGCCGGCGTCCGCCGCGGGTGCGGGGGCCGCGGGATGGCGCAGGAGCAGCGCCATCGAGACGGCGCCGGCCAGCAAGCTCAACCCGGCCAGGACCGGCATGCCCAGCCGGTAGGCGAATCCCGAAGAGAGGATGCCCGCCGCGCAGCCGGAACTCCAGGCCAGCGTATAGCGGCCGAGCGCCCGGCCGATGGCTTCGGCGGGGACGCTGTCGCGCAGGACCGCCTGGAAGGCGTTGAAGAAGAGCGCCAGCGCGGCGCCGAAAGCCCCGTAGGCGGCCAGCAGCCAGCCGAACGGCAGCGGCGCCAGGCTGAGGATGCCCAGGGCGGTGCAGCCGGCGGTACCCGCCAGCGCCAGCGCGCGCGCGTTCCGGGCGGAGAGCCGCCACCCGGCCGCCAGGCTCATGACCATGTACGTCAGCTGGAAGAGTCCGGCCAGCCAGGCGCACTGGGCGGCGCTCAGGCGCTGTTCGCCGGCGCGGTACATGACCGCGAACGCGACCAGGAAGACCGTCGCGTCCATCAGGGCGGGGCAGAGATAGAACCGCATGGCAACATCCCGGAAGCGCCGGCGGGTCCCCGGCGCGGCTACTCGCGCAGGAGCACGACCCGCCAGGGCGTGCAATCGAGCGGGACCTCGGCCCGGGTGGTGCGGGCCGACAACAACAGGCGGTCGGGGTTCCCGGCGATCTCGAGCGGCACACGCAGGGTCACGGTGTTTCCGTGGCGCTCGGCGGCGACCAGGCGCCCATCCAGCCGGCGGTCCTGATCGGCCAGGCGGCAGGCCAGGCGGCCGACCCCGATGCGCAGCTTGGGCATCGCGGCGAACGGCCGGTCGCGCCGGTAACCGCAGAGGGAGACGGCGAGTTCGACGGCCTGGATCAGCGGGCGGGAGAGGGTGATGGCGAGCACCAGGGTGTTGTCCTCGCGGCGGATGGCGCGCCACTCGACGCCGGTGAAATCGTCGCGTTCGTCGGGGGCGAGTTGTTCGGGCGGGGCCTCGGCCTGTTCGTCGAGGCCGGCGGTGTTTGGGGCGGCGTCGGCGGCGCGCAGGCGGATCGGCGGATAGGCGCCAAACCACTCGAGGGAACGGACGAACGACGCGAGGTAATCGCCGGAGTAACGAAATTGGGAGGCGTGGGCCTGGATGGCGCTCAACTTGTTGGACACCTGCGCGCTGTCGAGCGGCAACCGGGTCCAGGCGACCGTGGCGCGCAGCGGCGCCGGGGGCTCGAACGGGACATCCGCGGCCAGGCGTTTGGGCTGGGGCCAGGCGGGATAGTGGACCAGGTAGGGAAACAGCGCCGGGCGCAACGGGTCGTCGAGGTCCCAGAGGGCGACGCAGGCGAAGAGGAAGAGCGCGCGATGGTCGGGGTTATGGTCGGCGGGATGGGGCAGAAAAACTTTCGTGGGGCGGGTGTCGCGCAGGACGGCCTTCAGGTCGGCCAGGATGTTGTCCCCGGTATAGGCGGCGCCGGGCCGGAAGGCGTCGGGGTAGGGCACGGCGTTGGTGCGGGTGAGCATGCTGCGGAAGGGCGGCGCCGCGCCCCAGTGGGCGTTCCAGATGCGCAGGGTGCCGAAATCGGGGTAGCCCAGGAAGACCAGGGCATTGGGACCCAGCCCGAGGCGCCGGGCGGCCTCGAGGGCTTCGCCGCGGCGTACCCGCCCCATGGCTTCGACGCGCTCCGGCTTCAGCACGGGGTGCTTGCGGTAGAGGGCGAACGACCACTGGTTGTTGTCGCCGTAGGTGAAGAACAGCACGCGCACCGGGATCCCGCGGGCGGCGGCCTGCTGGATCAGTCCGCCGCAGGCGATGCTCTCGTCGTCCGGGTGCGGCGCCAGCACGAGCAGGCGGTCGCCGGGGTCGAGCGCCAGGACGGGCGCGGGGTCCGGTCCAGCCGCGGGCGCCGCGCGGCCGGCGGCTGCCAGCAGCAGGCCGGCGGCGAGCGAAAGGCGCCGATGCCAGTCGGGGGATGACAGGGGCATACGCTAGAAGGCCAGCCGGACCTGGCCGCCGAGCGTGACGGTGTCGGTATTGAACCGGTCCCAAGCGTCCCAGTCGGCGAAGTAATAGTTGGCGTTGAGGTCGAGGTGCAGGCGCGGCAGCACTTCGAGGTCCAGCCCGGCGCGCAGCATGTAGATGGCGTCGCTCAAGCGGCGGTCGAGATCGTCGGCATAGACCACGCCGACGCCGGCGCCGGCATAGAGCCAGGAGCCAAGCAGCAGCAGGGCCTGGGGAGCGAAGGTGGTCTCGGTCGAGCCGTAATAGCCCTTGGGAAAGACCTCGAGATCGGCTTCCGCCTTGAGCCACGGGAAGGCGTACTGGTAGCCGCCGATCCAGGAGAGGCCGTCGTCCTCGATCCGGCGGTGGTCGTCGCGGAGCTGGTCGATGGTTTTCCAGTAGTGCGCGCCGAAGCCCAGGCGGTGGGGATGGGCGCCGCCGTCGTCGGCCGGGGCGCGCAACGGGCTGACTGCCAGCAGACCGACCGCGGCGGCGAGCAGGAGACGTGGGCGCATCAGTCCGTGGCGCCCCCGGCGGTGTCGTTGGTTTCGATGGGAATGTGGGTGATGTAGGCTTCCGCCGTGTGCGTCACCGGGGCGTTGGTCTCGGTGTTGGTATTGGGGTCGTAGTTGTCGGAGAAGGTCGAGGTGACGGTCACGACCTGGACCACCGGGCTGGCGGGGTCATTCAGGCTGGTATAGGTCACCATCGGGCCGCGGCGGGTATTGAGCGCGCCGATCGCGTTGTCGGACAGGGACCAGTCGTACTCGTAGCCGTTGTAGGCGGTGAGCGTGACGGACTCGTGGTATTTCAGCGTGGCGCCGTCGGGCCGCACCTCGATGCGGCGGCTGGCGGAATCCACCTCGCAGCCGGCCAGGGCCAGGAGCCCGGCCGCCAGCGCCGGCAACACGATCGCGGGCCGCGGGAATACGGAATGCATGGCGCTTGGTAGCACGAGGGGCAAGCGGCTGTCAACCGGAAAGTGGCGGCCGAAGTAAGGCCTCAGAAGCCGTGAAATAATCGCCCGGTGCGGGCACCGGGCCTACAACAAGGGGCGAAACGTCCAGGAAAACTGTAGGCCGCGTGCCCCACCTGAGGCGGGCAGGCCTCACGCGGCGTCCAGATTAATTATTTCACACCTTCTCAGTGACGCGGGGGTGCGGCTCGGCAAAGCCTCGCCCTCCACGTCCTCCCGTCGGTCAGCGGGCAGGCG
>CAZEVX010000058.1:0-15309 GCA_964515705.1 uncultured Verrucomicrobiota bacterium
GGCCTCAGAAGCTGTGAAATAATCGCCCGGTGCGGGCACCGGGCCTACAACAAGGAGCGAAACGTCCAGGAAAACTGTAGGCCGTCCGCCTGAGGCGGGCAAGCCCCACGCAGCGTTCGATGTGATCATGTCCCCGTTCGGAGGCGTTACCCATGGAGAAGCCGGCGCCTTGACATCGCGTTCCGCGCGTGCCACAGTCCGGCGCGAGGCAGCAGATCGACGATGCACCGAGAGGGCTCACCAGTTCGGCGATCGGCCGGCCGCGCCGCGGTCCGACGGCTGGCCGCGACGCTGCCGCCGCAAGACAGTCGCGAAACGGGCATCCTGCTGCCGCGCGCCAGCCTGCCGCTCAAGCTCTGCATGTTCGTCCGCGAGGGCGCGGCCTTCACCCGGGGAGCGCCGCACGTCAACCTGCAGGATTGCGTGTTGATCGCGGCCCTGAGCGGCACGGCCGACGTCACGCTCGACGCGCTGACGACCACGTTGTCGCCCGGTCATGCCCTGCTGATCCTGCCCCGCCAATATCATCAGTACGGCCGGCCGCGCGGCCGGTTGCGCTGGCTGTTCCTGGCGTTCCAGATCGAGGCGACGGAATGGCTGCGCCCGCTGGCGCACATGACGCCGCGCCTGACGCCGCCGCTCTGGGAGCACCTGGCCGCCTGCCTGCGCGGCTATGCCGATCCGCATCGCGCGCTGCCGTATGTCGGCGCGGGCATGGCGCTGGAACTCTGGCGGCTGCTCGCGGGCCTGCTGCAGGCCGGCGCCAGCGCCCCCCCCGCCCTGCTCCCGCGGGGCGCCCAGATCACCGCGGATTACAAGATGCTCCTCCAGGCCAAGGAGTTCATCACGGCCCACCTGGGCGAGCCGATCGGCGTGCCCGACGTGGCCCGCCATGTCGGGCTGTCCCCGACCGGCCTGCAACAGCTGTTTTCCCGGCAGGAAGGCCGCGGCGTGGGCGCGGCGATCCGCGCCGCCCGCATCTACCGCGCCGCCCTGCTGATGAACCAGTCCAATGCCATGATCAAGCAAATCGCCGCGCTCTGCGGATTCAACTCCATTCACGCCTTCAGCCGCGCCTTCAAGCGCCTCGCCGGGCGCACGCCCATCGCCCATCGCCGGCTGCTCCGGCAACTCCATGGCGAGCCGACCGCGGGGCTCGGGACGCGCCCCGGCGCCGCGCCGCGGTCCCGCCGCCGTTATCCCGACCCCTGAGCGTGTGACGGCCACCCGGACCGGCCCGCGCGGCAGGCGCCTTCCCGACTCCATCGCCGCCGCCGGACATCGCGAGGAACCACTGGACATCGCGAACCGTTTATTTCTATTGCGCTCCAGGGGGGGGGGGGTAATTTATGCTGTCGACGACAGGCCGTCTCATGGCGAGGCGTCCTGCGTCGTAACGGGAGGACTGGAATGAACCGACGGATGCTGCAACTCGTCGTTGCGGGAATGCTTCCTCTCATGGCCGCCCGCGCGGCGGACGAGGCCGCGGATGTCCACCGGCTGCGGGCGACCCAACCCTGGCATTCGGAACGGCCGACGGTCTCGCTGGACGGCGAGTGGGCCTATCGGCAGGATCGCACCTGGAGCGGAGTCGAGGAACGGTGGTATGCGGATGCCGTGCGCTTCACCAACACCATCAGGGTGCCGGGTTGCCAGGTGGCGCAGGGCTACAAGGGGTTGGGCGACGGGTGGCACAAGACGACGTTCACCGTGCCCGGCGCCTGGGGCCGGCAGGGGCGCATCTGGCTGCATCTCGGCGGCGCCAAGCCCGCGGCCGAGGTCTGGGTGAACGGGGAACGCGTGGGCGCCTCGGCCAGCTCGCGGGTTCCGTTGAAGGCGGATATTACCCCGTGGGTCAAGTGGGACGCTACGAATACGCTGACGGTCCGGATATTCGGCCCGGAGATGCAGTTGAACGGCATGTGGGACTATTTCTCGACGCAGGGAATCGGGCAGTGGTTCGGGATGTACCGGGGTGTCAGCCTGGAATGGACGGGCAACGCATGGATCGAGGCGCTCCGGGTCGAGCCCGACATGGAGGGCCGGCAGGTGCGGGTGGAGGCGACCGTGGCGCGGCAGGGCGCGGCCCCGGACCGGCTGGGGGTCAGGTGCGCCGTCACCCGTGCGGCCGACGGCGCGCCGGCTGGCTCCGCGTCGGCGCCCCTCTCCGCCTTCACTGGGAATGCCGCCGGCTGCGGGTTGACTCTGCCGGTCCCGGACCTGAAGCCCTGGTCGCCGGACACGCCGGTATTGTACCGGGCGGAGGTCTCGCTGCGCGCGGGGACCGCCGTGGTGGACACGGTATCGCTGCGCTTCGGGTTCCGCACGATCTCGCAGAAAGACGGGAAGGTGTATCTGAACGGCACGCCGATATTTCTCCGCGGCGGCTGCGACGACCAGATTTATCCGGAGACGATCGCCCCGCCGGCCTCGAAGGACTTTTATATCAGGCGGATCGAACTCGCCAAGCAGTACGGCTTCAACTACACCAAGAGTTGCGTCGAGGTGTTCCCGCACGACTTCCTGGAGGCCGCCGACGAAGTCGGGTACCTCGTCTGCCAGGAGATGCCCTTCGGGCTCTCGGCCGTCCAGGTGGGCTCGAAGATGACAAACTTCCGAAGCCTGAAGGACGATCCGCCGGAGGCGTTCGCCCGCTTCTGGACGCAGGAGATGGAGCACATCGTGAAGGCCGACCGGCACCACCCCTGCGTGGCGATCTACAGCATGGCGAGCGAGATGCCCATTCATCTATCGTCCGAGACGTCGTTCCGCCTGTTTGGGCAGGCCCTGCCGACGCTCGCGCGGCAACTCAACCCGCGCGCGCTGGTGATCGACGTGACGGTCGGCTACGGCAAGACCATCGACACGCGGTTCGGTCAGCGCGTCACGGACATCATTGAAGACAGTATGGGCCACATCCCATTTCGGAACAGCAAGGGCGAGCGACTGGCGCGTCCCATGGTGCTGCACGAGTACCAGTACTGGTCGTCCCTCCCCATCATCAGCCAGAAGAGCCGCTACCAGGGGCTTCCGGTCAGGCCCCACGGCATCGAGGACCTGGAACGCGCCGCCGAGCGGGCGGGCATGACCCCGCTCCTCGACGTGTTCGTCCGGAACTCGATCGCGCTGAAGTACCTGCTCCGCAAGGATGGGCTGGAACAAGCCCGCCGCCTGAAAGGCTGCGCCGGGTACCATCACTGGCTGATCCATGATTTCTGGGACTGGTGCCCGGAAGGCGTCTTCAACGAATTCTGGGAGCCGCCGGACGACCTGCCGGCCGCGGAGTTCCGGATGTATAACGACGACACCGTCCTGCTGCTCGCGGACCAAGGCACCCGGTGCGCGCGGGCGGGCGCCGCGCTCGAGTGGGCGCTCGAGGTCTCGCACTACGGGCCGACACCGATCCGCGGCGGCCGCCTGGCCTGGCGCGTGGCGGATCGCACGAACACGGTGCTGGAGGGCGCCGCCGGGCCGCTCGATCTCGACTGCGGGGACCTGAAGCAGGTCGCGAGCGTGCAGGGTACGCTGCCGGCCTTCGACAACGGCCGGGAACTCATCCTCTCGGCCGAGCTGGCCGGGCCGGAAGGCGCCGTCATCAACTCGAACCGCTGGAGCCTGTGGTGTTTTCCAACCGTGCGGCTCGATCTGGCGGGGCGCACCGTCCTGACCGACCTCGAGTCCGTGCGAACGCTCTTCCCCGGCACCGGTCCGCTGGAAGCGGGGGCATCCATCGGACAAGACGTGGATGGGGTCGTCGTTCAGTCGCTGGGCCGGAACATCCTCGACTACCTGGCAGCGGGCGGCCGCGTGGTGGCGCTCAGCAAGGGCGTTCTGCCCGAGGAGACCGGCGAGAAAAGCAGTTGGTTCCGGACCGTGCTGTTCAACCTCGGCACCAACGGGAACATGGGCACCGTCATCAGCCCCCATCCGGTGCTCGAGGGGTTCCCGCATGACGGCTGGTGTTCGCTCCAGTTCTACCACCTGATCACTGGCATTTACCCGATGGACCTGTCCGTGTTCGCGCCGCACCGGATTCAGCCCATCATCCGCAGCATCGGGCACCAAGTGAGCATGCGCGACAAGGCCTACCTGTTCGAGGCCCAGGTCGAGGCGGGGCGGTTGCTGGCGACCTCGCTGGACGTGGCGCCCGGACTGGGGAAGCGCCCGGAAGCCGAGCACCTGCTGGCCGGCCTCATCCGGCACCTGCTGAGCGACACGCCGACCCCGACCAACCGTATTCCCATGGACGTGCTGGCGCGGGCCGTGGCGCCGCCCCCGTGACGGACGGGGCTCAACCGCCGCGGGCGGAATCCCGAGGATACCGTTCGGCACGAGGCGGTGTTCGGCTACGGCCTTGCCGCGCACCCGCCGCGGTCCCGCGACAGCCGGCCCGGGCGCGCCGTGCACAAACGGTTAAGGATTGCGCCTAAATGTCAAATGTTTGCACTGGCGCCATCCGCGCAGGATGGCAAGCTATTGACATCAATCGTTATTGGATTTGCCGGATGCCATTTAGAGATGACGGGGACATGCAACTTGAGCCGTGCCCTGACTGGCCCATACATTCTTGCAATACATGGAGGGCCGCCATGCGCCCGACCGGCCCGATACCCGCCCGGGCGGCGATCCGTCGCTGGCTCGCGGGACTGGCGCTGGCCGGCGGGCTCTTGCCCGCCCCGGCGCCCGCCCGGCTGCTGGACAAGGATCCCGACGCCGACCCCGGCATGCTTTGCGAGACGGTGGACATGGCCGTCGGCCGCCTGCGCCTGACGATGGGCGGGCACGCCATAATCGTCCTCGACGAAGGCCTTGAATGCCCGGCCCTGCCGAACCCGATCCTCAGCGTGCCGGGTCGGGGCCTGGTGACGCTGGGCTCCGACCTGGGCCACGGGCGCGGCGCCTGGGAATCCGTCCGCTGCTGGCGCGACGACACCCCGCGGGGCGCGCGCCTGACGATCCGCGGCCGGTTCCTGGGCCTGGCGGTCGAACAGACCCTGCAGGTGGGGCGCGATACGGTCGAGGCCGACTGCCGCGTGACCCGGGACGCGCCGGGGCCGGCGATCGCCTTTTGCACCTTCGGCCCGCAGCGATTCGTGCGGGCGCCGGGCGGTTTGCCCTTTTCGGCGCAGATGCGGGACGGCCGGACCGTCACGGGCGATCTGAACCGTCCGTTCGAGCCGCTCTCCCAGGTCCGGCGTCTCGACGTGCGCGTCGAGGGCCGGCGCCTGACGTACGATTTCGGCGACACCGAGGGAGTCGAGCTGCGCTCCTCCGGCACGCCGCCCGAGCACCCCACGGCCGCGCAGATTTCCATCCGCGCCGTTGATACTCCCTTTGGCAAGGAGGGCGGCTCGGTCGGGTACCGCTGGACGATCACGCTCGCGCCGGACGCGTAACGCCGGGAGACTATCATGATTCACCGCGCGATCCTCGGGACCGTGCTCGGCGTGCTGGCCGCGGCCGCAACGGCCGCGGTTCCCGAGAATCTGCTCCTGAACCCGGACTTCGAGTTCCTCCCGTTCGGGTCGTCGCGGTCCGGCAGTTGGGTTTCGTTCCGGTCCGGCTCGGTCGCGGGCTGGGACCAGGACGCCTACGGCGACGCGGAAGCCTGCCGCTCGCCGCGGGTCGACGTGTTCCGGCCGCGCCTGGACGTCCCCAACGTGGTGGTCATCCACGCGGGCCAGCGGTTCTTCCAGGTGGCCTGGCTGTCCGAGCTGGGCTTGGACCCCGGGGACCGGCTGAGCCTGTCCGTGCTCGGATTCCAGCGCACGAACGACGTGCTGGAAGCCCGCCTGCACCACCTGCGCGTGGACAGCGCGGCGGGCACGTGGTCGCCGGCGGATGTCGGGCTCGAGGACACCCGCCGTTACCCGCGCTACGCCCGCGGCGAACTGGTGCGGGATTTCACCCGCGCCGCGCGCTCGGGACCGCCGGGCGACTTTCAGCTCGCGCTGGACGACGTCGAGCTCGTCGGCGCCTTCACGGAATCCAGGGAGACCTCCACCGACCAGCCGAACACGATCGGCGTCATGGTCGAGTTCGTCAACGTCTCGCCGGACCAGGATGTGTGGATTTACGCGCCTTGCCTCTCGCGCGGCCCTTCGGCGCCGGGCCGCCGGCCCCCGGCGCGCCCGCTGCCCTCGCTCTACCGCCACATTCCGCGGACCATGGCCAAGCTCATCCGCGGGGCGCCGCTCCACATCCTGATCGTGGGCGCCAGCGGGGATCGGGGCGACGCCAATCCGGCGCTCTGCCTGTATGACGAAGATCCCGCCTCGAAGACCTTCAAGCAGCCCATCGCCGCCGGCCGGTTCGACGGGCGCCGGATCGGCCACCCGGAATGGGACGCGCACATGGGCGCCTGGAAGGATTATTTCGCGTTCGGAGGCCGGCTCCGCCTGGCCCTGATGCGCCGGTTCAACTATCCCATCGAAAAGATTCTCCTGAACTACATGGCGGCCAGCGGCTCCGTGCTGTGCGAACAGCATTTCGGCGTGCCGGAATTCGCCGCGCTCGAGGCCGCCCCGTACCTCTCCGGGACCGGGCCATGGCCCGGCTCGAAGCCCTGGCCGCCGGACCCGGACGCCAAGCCCCCCGCCGCGCCCGCCGCGCCCGCCGCGCCGCCGCGCTGGCAGGACCTCCACCCGGCAGTCTTCAGCCGCCCGGAGGGGCCGGGCCCGGACCTGGTGATTTTCGGGAGCTGCCAACTGGCCCGGCTCCACGAGCCTCCGATCCTCGAAGGCACGCTGCGCTGGATTCAGCGCCGCTATCCGGACGCGGAGTTCCTGTTCCAGATCATGAACAACCGGGAAAAGGACTTGACGGGCGCCACCGGGATGATGATGGAGCTCTCGCTGCACTACCAGATCCCCTGCCTCGACTTCGGCCGGATGTTCCACCTGCTCAACCGCCACTGCAACAGTTGGGCGCTCACGAGCGACGGGCACCTGCAGGCGGCAGGCCATTACCTGTTCGCCCGGCTCCTCGAGCGCGCCTTCGAGGCAACCGCGCCCATCGAGCCGGGCCAGGCCCAGGCGCGCCTGCCCGAACGGCTCTATCCCGGCTCGCTCGAATGGGAAGGCGAGGCCACGACCTATGTGCCCCCCCACCCGCGCCTGGTCGGGCAGCGCGCGTGCATCCTCGACGACACGGTCGCCAATCTCTGGGCCCAGGAGGCGGAGGGCATCCGCCTGGACGGGAAGCCGGTTCCAAAGAACATGCGCCAGGACAGCGCCGCGACCAAGCTCGGCGCATATCCGCGCCGCGACGCGCGCAACTCGACCTTCACCACCATGGCCCCGTTGACACGGGGCGACCGGCATATCCTCGAACTGGAAGGCTCTAACGCGGTCATTACCGCCCTCGACGCCAAGACGATCTTGGGCCGCCGCTGGATCGGCGTGGAGAGCGCTGCCTGGCGCGGCCTCGCTCCCGCGGTCAAGCCCTTCCGCTCGGACTGGGGCGCGCCCTACGGGTCCAACCAGGCGGTCCTGGCGGCCGGCGTGGGCGCCCTGCTCTACGCCGCGGGCACCGAGTTTTCCATCGCCTACGCCGACCAGCCGGGCGGCGGCACGCTCCACGTCCGGGTGGACGGCGTCGAGCGCCTCGCGCAGCCGACCGATGCGCCCTTCGCGGCGGTCTCCGGTAAACCCCTCTACATCGAGAACCGGCGGGGCATCCTCGGGCTGCCCTACGGCCGGCACCGGATCGAGGCGGAGGCGCAGGGCGGGCCCGTGAGCCTGCTCGGCCTGTTCGCCTATGACACCCGCGCCAACCGCTCGCGCGAACGCGTGCTCCGGGGCGAAGCCGCGCCCGGCGAGTCCCTGTCGTTCGAACCGTTCCGCGCCCCGCCGCTGGTGACCGTCGGCGGCGGCCTGCGGGTCCAGCCGGAGAATGTAACCCCCACCCGCGTCCTGTTTTCGGGCGAAGGTCCAGGAACCTATGAAATCGTCGGCGAATAACATCCATCTCCAAGAGCCGGCCTTGAACGCCGCTGCGCGGCCGAGGCGCGGATACCTCCGCGCGCGCGCGGGCCTGCTGGCGGCACTCGCGGTCGGCGGCGGCGCCGCGCCCCTGCTCGCCGGCGTCATCGTCTACCAGGCCGCCAGCAACCAGCTCGTCGTGTCGGGATTCCCGGAGGAACAGCCGGCCACCCTCGCCGACATCCTGGCCGCCGACCGGCAGCACGGCTGGCGCCGCATGAGCCACGACCCGGCCGCCGACACCTACACCCTGGGCGCCTCCCTGGTCATCGGCTCCACGAACGATTACGGCACCTTCTTCCAGATCGGAACCCCGGCGCACCCGCGCGAAATCCTGGTGCTCCACGGGAACCTGACAGTGGTCCCGCCGCGCCCGAGCAGCCGCCCGATCAAGGCCTACACCGACTGGGCGGGCAACCGGCCCGACGGCCGGTACCGGATCTCCAATCGCCTGACGCTCGGCGTATTCGGCGATCCCGCCATCCGCCCGGTCGTCCGGATGGCCTGCTCCCGCAAGAACGAGTTCGCCGTCACCGTGGCGGTCACGCGCCTGGCCGATTCGGTGCCCTACGGCGAGCGCTGGTACCCGCCGATCGGCGAACTGTACATGGCCCATGCCACACTGACCGCCGCCACGCCGGACGCGGACCACACCTACCGGGCGGCCATCAGTCTCTCGCACGATGGGGTCAATTACCGGCTGCGCGATTCCACCATCTCCTGGTGGGACGGCGACCTGTTCCAAGGCGCCTTCATCGCCGTCCGCCCGCTCGGGCAAGAGGCCCTGACGGTGCGCGGCATGGTCTTTGAACACGGCGGCAACGCCGTCGGTCTGTTTCATGCCGTGGATTGCGTGTTCCGCGACCTGGCGCGCGCCCGCGCGGGGGCTTGGCTCACGCTGCGCTGCGTATTCGAGCGCGTCCCCGAGGCGATCTACATGCCGCCCTCCCATATGGGGATGATCCTCACCGACTGCACCTTCGGGCCGGGCGCCGGCCGGCCGGCCGCCATCCCGCGGTCGCAGCGCGACGAGAGCTGGCTGCGTAGCGGCAGCATCTACAGGGACAGGCCCGGCCTGGCCCTCAATCCCGGGCTCGTCGAGCGGATCAGCCTGGTGACGCGCGTGCGCGATGCGCAAGGCCGGCCCGTGCCACGGGCGGCGGTCCAGGTCTCCTGCCGCAACGACCCGCACCGCGTGGCCGTCGTGCGCCCGCTGGCGGTGACCGGGGCCGACGGCCTGACGCCGTCCGACGCCGAGGGCCGCGCCCTGGTCATCACGGCGCGCGAACTCCGCCCGACCAACGACCCCGCGGCGCCGGAATCCATCCGCTATGTCTACGATCTGACCGTGCACGCGCCCGGGTTCGCGCCCGTCCGGACCGTGCTGGATAACGCCGACGCCCTTCCCAACCCGCTGGACGTGACCCTGCAAGCACGCTGACCAGGATGGCGCCCGCCCGGCGCGGGCGCCTGACGCCTACACACCGCCCATGAAAGGCCCTGCATCATGAATCGTCGCATACCCTGTTTCGGATGGCTGCTGGGGACGGTTTTGGCGGCGGGCGGCGCGGCGCAGGGCTTCAACGCCCTGCCGCGGGTGGAACTGACGGACGTCTACCACGCCCAGGCGATGAATCCCACCATTGTGACCAACGACCTGGCCGTGCAGACCACCGGCGCGCCGTGGCGCTTCAGCGCCGGCAACAAGTGCCACTTCACGTTTTTCTCCCCGTCCGCCCGCAACGTGGCCGTGGATGACGCCGGCCTGCGCTTCACGACCGACGGCAGCGAGGTCGAGGTCGGTTGGGGCAACTACAATAACATCCAGGCGCCGGCGGAACGGCGCCGGATGTTCTCGGGCTTCAACGAGGTGGAATTGGTCGTGCGCCAGACGGCCACCGGCAGCGTGTGGCGGTTTTCGCTCTGGATGGACGGCGTCGAGAAAATCGCGGGGAACATGGGCGGCACCCGCGCCTTCGAGCTGGGCAACGTATCCTTGCCCACGATCCTGGCCGAATCGCGCCTCGAGGCGCGGGCGACCGGCACGAACCGGCAGACGCTGCGCTTCCGCGCCTTCCGCGGGCATCCGGACGGGTTCAGCGTGCGCATCGCGGGCCCCACCAACAACCAGGTGGTCATCGAGCAGGTCCGCGTGCTCCAGATCGTGAAATCGGGGGTGTTCCGGCACACGTTCCAACTGCCGGCCGGCCGCGCGATCTGGCGGGCGGTCGCCGAACTGGGCCCCGGCCGCCTGTGGGTCAACGGCCGCGAGGTCGAGGTCCTGCCAAACCTGTTCCGAATCAAGGAGGCGGCCCGGACGTTCCCGGTGGACTTGACGCCGCACTTGACGCCGGGCGCCGCGAACGTGATCGCCCTGGACGCGACGGATTCGCTGCCGTATTTCCAGGGGCGCGTCGTGCTGGACGACGGCCGCGACATCCCGCTCGACAGCGGCCCGGCCTGGAAGACGACGCTCGCGCCCCCGCCCGGCTGGACGAATGCGGGCTTCGACGATTCCGCCTGGGCGGCAGCCGCCGCGGCGCCGCTGCCCACCACGCTCGACCGCCGCTGGCCGGCCTATGACGGGCCGCTGCTGCTGGAAAACCCGGGCGCGGATCCCAAGCTCTATTTCGACGCAGCCCGCCCCGTGCAAGTCAGGCTGCGGGTGCCGCCCGGACTGGCCGCGGAGTCGGCGTCGGCGCGCTGGGTGCTCCGGCGCGTGCACCCCGGCAACGAGCGTCCCGAGGTCGGCCGCGGGACCGCCACCGTTTGGGCGGCCCATGCCGCCACCGCCTCGTCGGTCGCCGCGCTCGACCTGGGGGTCCACGAGCCGGGCGTCTACACGCTCGAAGTGGACGTGTACCACGGCGACCGCCCGCGGGCGCATCGCATCGAGGAGCCCCTGGTGGTCGTCGGCCGGCTGCCCATGAAGGAGGTGCCCGGCGACACCTACGAGCAAGGCATGGACCTGGAACTGGAGGACGTGATTGATTTCACCGACCCGGCCGACCCGCACGCCTGGACCGAGGCGACCGCCCCGGCCAGTACCGGGGCCGGGCCGGCGGGCGAGCGGGTCCTGAAACCGCGGATCGTCCGCAAGCCCGGCCTGGTCTACCGGGAAGTGACCGATACGGGCAAGGCGGCCATGTTCGCCTACCGCTTCGAGTTCCAGCACCCCGGCGAGTGGTATCTGCTGGTCCTGGAGTACCCGAACGACGCCGAGCGCTGGATGGGCGCGGCGGTGGTCGGCGCCGTGCGCTGGTACCTGGATGTCCCGCCGCTGCCGGGGCGCGGCAGCGGCTATGCCAACTCGGCGCCGGCCTTGGTGACGGGCGGCAAGTATCCCGTGGACCACACGATGAAGGAAATGCGCTGGCTGTGCTGGGCGCGCCCGGAAATCCAGACCCTGGAACTCGTAAACGTGGCCGCCGGCCTGCGCGCGGCGGCGGCGCGGCTGCGGATTTACCGGGTCAAGGACCTGCCGGCCATGACCGCGGCGGGGCTCGACGAGCGCCTGTTCGGCATCCACACCGAGCGCGCCTTGCAGACGGCCAACTCGTTCGGCGATTCCAGCGGCCTGGACGTTTACCAGAACGTGTACAACCAGCTCGGCTACGACATGGTGGCAAAATACACGCAGCGGCACCGCTGGTACTACGAGGCCTGCCGGAACTTTGCGGCCTACCTGCGGTTCACCGGCCAGAACGCGCACGTCATGGGCGCCTTCCAATACAGCGAGGGCAACACCCCCTACGCGCTGCCCGCCCACCTGCCGGGCGACGGCCACGTGCCGTGCGACATCAGCGAAACCGCCCTGCGGGTCTTCGAGCGCAATGGGATCGCCATGTATTCGCTGGTCGAGTACATCGAGCACAAGGCCATGCGCCAGCACTTCGCGGCCTCCGACGAGGACATCGCCGCCGGCGCGGACACGATCCAGTTCGTCTCGCGCGAAGGCAAGAAGGGCGGCATCACCGCCAACCCGAACCACCCGGCGGTGGAGACGGGCTACCTGCGCGTGGCCGACGAGCTGGCCGAGAAGTTTGCCTTCTCGCCCGCCTGGAAAGGCATCTTCTATAACGTGGCGCCGGGCGAGTTCGGGCCCAGTTCGCCCTCGAGCGGCGAGACCCCGCTGGATTTCGACTACTCGGACGCCACCATCGCCCGCTTCGAACGCGAGACCGGCAGCGCCCTGCCCGTGGACCCGAAAGATCCCGACCGTTTCGCCAAGCGCTACCTGCTGCTGACCTCCGACGCCCTGCGGGAGACGTGGATTGACTGGCGCTGCCGCGCCATGGGCAGCTACCTCACGCTGACCCGCGACCGGCTGCGCCGGCGCCGGCCGGACCTGAACGTGCTCTGCGGCTGGCACATCTGCGACCGCCCGATCCGCTTCTGGCTGAAGGATCCCGACGGTGTTCCATATCGCGACTTTGCGCGCCGCATGGGCATGGACCCGTCCGCGGTCAGGGACGAGCCGGGCATCTGGTTCGGGCGCACGATCTATCCCATTGGCTCCTCCCATGGGCAGGGCGGCGGGCCGCTGGTCTGGGCGCATGCCGTGGACCCGGCGGTCACCGCCTACTACGCCATGCCCAACCGGCTGGTGGTCCTGAACACCTGCTGGTACGAGTACCGCACGCGGCCAAACGACCCGAGCTGGCCCACCGGGGTCAAGCCCAACACCCTCGGCCTGGTGGCGCAGGCGCACGACGACTGCGCCCTCGAGGCCTACACGCAGGCGATCATCGGGGCCGACCCGGACATCCTGCTCTACGGGTTCATCGATTGCCCGATGATCGTGAGCCGCGAGCAGCAGGTGCGCGAGGTCGCCCGGCTGATCACGGCCCTGCCGCGCGACCGGTTCGAGCCCGTGCTGGGCACGGCGGATTTCCGGCACAACCTGGCCCTGCGCGCCCTGCGCAAGGACGGCGCGCTCTGGTTCTACGCCGCCAATCCGGGCTATTGGCCGATCGAGGGCGAAGTGACCCTGAACGGGCCGGCCAGCGTCCGGCGCCCGCAGGACGGCCGGGCAGTCGAGACGCGCGAGTCCGAGTCGGGGACGGTGATCCCGATTGCCCTCAAGCCGTTCGGCCTGGCCGGCTTCAAGGTCACCCCGCGGACCCCCGGCCGCCCGGACCTCGAGATCGTCGCCTGGACCAACCAACCCGTGGCGGAGCCGCACCTGGCGCACATGCGCGCCGTGATGAGCGAGATCGCCGGGCTCCTGGACCATCCGGAAGCCGCCCTGTCCCTCACGGTGGACGAGCGCGCCTTCCTGCGCGCGGCGATCAAGCGCGTCGCGGATTGCCTGGCCGCGGGCGATACCGCGGCGGCCTGGTCGGAACTGACCTTCTGGCGCGTCTGGGACCTCCGCCAGACCCTGCGCACGGCCCGGGACCTGTCCGCGCGCCTGCCGGGCCGGCCGGCGGAACCGGCCCCGAGCGTCGCGGACAGTTGGGACCGGCCCACGCTGGCCGTCGCCGCGGTTCAGGGCGCCCCGCCCACGCTCGACGCCCGCCTCAACGAGGCGGCCTGGAAGAACGCGCCCGCCAGTTTCCGGTTCCTGAGCGTCGCGGGCGGCAATGACTACAAGGGCCTGCCCCTGATGGATACGGCGGTCCAGGCCTGCTACGACCGGGACCGCCTGTACCTCGGGCTGCGCATGGCCGACCGGGACCTCCGCGCGCTCCGGGCCACGGCCGCGCCGGGCAACCCGATCGAGATTTTGCGGAAATACGATGACGCCATCGTGATGTTTTTCAACGTCCACTCGAACCAGATTGGCCAGTTCGCGGTCAACGCCGCCGGCACCCGGTATTTCGCGAACTCCGGCGCCTGGAATGTGGACGAAAATATCCTGCGCCCGGATGCCTGGGAAACGGCGGTCCGGGCGGCCGACGGCTACTGGTGCATCGAGGCGGCCATCCCCTTCGCGACGCTCCAGGCGCCGGCGCCCGCGCCGGCGTCGGTCTGGTCGGCCAACTTCATCCGGCGCTTCCGCTCCTTTGTCCTGCCGGAGAGCTATTGGGCGCGGGTCCGAAGCAGTTGGTCGGACACGGAGTGCTTCGGCCGCCTGGTGTTTCAGTGAACGGACCCATCCCACAGGAGACACACGCATGAAAACACGCATCCACGGCCTTTGGGGCGGGATTCTGGCGGCCGCTGTCCTGGCCGGCGGCCCGGCGGCGGGCCTCGGCGCCGACATCGAGCCGGCGGCGTCGGCACAGGACTGGGGCGCGCAGGGCGACGCGCACCGGAGTCGGCACGAGCTGGCCCTGGCAGCCGAGGCCTACGGCCGCATGGCCCGCGCGGCGCCGGACGGGGCGCCCGCCCGCGCGCTCGGCTTCGCCAAGCTCGGCGAGGTCGAGTACGCGCAGGGGCGGTATGCCGAGGCGCGCGCCGCCTGGGAACAGGCCCTGGCCGCCCTGGCCCCAACGGCGCGCGACCGGCGCGGCGTCCGCCTGGGCATTGCCGACAGTTTCATGGCCGAAGGCCGGTGGGCGGAGGCGCGCGCGGCCTATACGCGCGCGCTCGAGGCGGACGCCGCCCAACAGGCGCCCGCCCGCATCGGGATCGGCAACGCCGCCTACGAGGCCGGCGACTTTCCCGGGGCGGAATCGGCCTACCGCGCCCTGGTCGCCGACGGCCAGCAGACCCGCGCGGTCGTGGAACGGCTGGACACCATCTACCGCCGGCAGTTGCTGGCGGCCGACGCCCTGCTCGCGGCCGGCCGGCTCGATGAGGCCCGCGCGCAATACGAACGGATGGCGGCCATGAAGCAGGCCGAGCCCCATCATCAGGCCGCCGCCCGCCTGGGCATCGGACGCTGCCGGGAATCCGCCAAGGACTACGCCGCCGCCCGCGCCGCCTACGCCGAGGTGCTGGCCATGCCCGGCGCGCTCTGGCCGGACAAGGGCCGCGCCCAGCTCGGGATCGCCCGCTGCTGGGCGGCGGAAGGCAACCGCGCCGAAGCCCGCGCCGCCTACGCGGCGCTGCTCGAGATGCCGAACGTGTCCCGGTTCGATGTTGAGGAAGCCCGCGCCCGGCTCGCCGAACGGAAGTGACGCCGATGCCTGAGGGCTCGGAGAGAGAACTACGCAGCGTGTACGGGTATTCCGGAGGGAGGCAAGTCATGCATGCATCGCCAAGACGGATCCTGGCCGGCATAACCTGCGGACTTCTGGCGTGGGCCGCCGGTGCGGCGCCCCATTACGTGGTACCGCCGGGCACCCCGGGCGGCAAGGAATCCCCGCCGTTCGACGCCTGGATAAACGCGTCCACGAACATCCAAGCCGCCCTGAACGCGGCGGTGTCCGGGGACGTG
>CAZEVX010000059.1:0-15039 GCA_964515705.1 uncultured Verrucomicrobiota bacterium
GTCATGCCGGCACTCTAGCGCAAGCCGGGCGGGGCGGCAACGGCCGAAATCCGGCGCGAATGCGGTTGACGATTGCCGAGACGCTCCTGTACCGTGAGGCCGGCGCTGGGGATGCGCCGGCGAAAGACCAGACCCGGAGGGCTGCTACCGATGACGTCCCGGGAACGCGTGCTGCGCGCAATCACGTTCCAGGGTCCCGACCGCATCCCGCTCGGCAGGATGCCGCCAGACTACCCGACCGATTTCTTTGACGTCGCCGCCGACCCGGACCCGGCGCGCACGGCGCCGGCGGGCGACGGGCTGCGGACCGTAGACGAGTTCGGCTGCGTGTGGAGCAAGCTGCCGGGCGACGCGACCATTGGCCAGGTGACGGTCCACCCGCTGGCGGACTGGTCGCGGCTGGAGGGGTTCCCGTTCCCGGACTATGCCAACCCGGCGCGCTACGCGCGGGCGCGCGAGGCGATCCGGACCGCGGCGGGCGACCCGTTCGTGCTGGCCTCGATCCCGATGAGTCTGATTCACCGGCTGGAATACCTGCGCGGGCACGAGGCCGCCTGGACAGATCCTTACGAGCATCCCGACCGGCTGCGGCGGCTGCTGGACCGCTTGGCGGACATCGCCATCGCGGCCATCGACCGGTTTGCCGAGATCGGCGCGCACGGGGTCATGTCCTGCGATGACTGGGGCCTGCAGGACCGGCCGATGGTGTCGCCGGCGCTCTTTGGCGAGTTCTGGCAGCCCGTGTACCGCCGCGTCTACCGCCATGCGCACCGGCTCGGGCTGCGGACCCTGCTGCACAGTTGCGGCCACATCGCCGACCTGCTCGAGGGCCTGATCGCCGCGGAACTCGACGTGATCCAGATGGACCAGCAGGAGAACATGGGCGTCGAGGCGCTCGCCCGGCGGTTCGGCGGCCGGCTCTGTTTCTGGTGCCCGGTGGACATCCAGCAGACCATGGTGCACGGCAGCGCGGACGACGTGCGCGCCTATGCCCGGGGCCTGATGGACGCGTTCGGATCCTTCAAGGGCGGGTTCATCGCCCAATGGTACAGCTCGCCCCAGGCCGTCCGGCACGCCGACAACAAGATCCGCGCCATGTGCGACGAGTTCGTCGCCTACGGCGGCCGGTTCTACGCGGCGCGGCGGGCCCCCTGATCCCGCCTTCCGGCCTCCCGGCCTCGGCCATGAGCATGGTCTTCGCGCTCTTCAGCCTGCTCTGCGCGGGGTTCAACGACCTGCTGTTCCGATGGTTCGGCGGGTCGGCGCGCGCCCCGGCGCGGACGGTAGGTAGTTTTGTGGCGCTGGTCGGCGCGGTCTGGTGCGCCGTCTTCCTCGGACTGGGCCTGGCGCGCGGCGCGCCGCTGCCGGGCGGCGCGGCGCTGGCGGTCGGGAGTTTTGCCGGGCTGATGTCGGTGACCTCGAATCTGGCGCTGATCGAGGCCATGAAACGGACCGGCGCCGGCCTGGGCGCCGTTGTGTACCGGCTGAACCTGGTCTGGGTGGCGGTGCTGGCCTGGCTGCTGCTGGACGAACGCTTCACGGCCGCCAAGCTGGCCGGACTCGGCCTGGCGGTCGCCGCGTTTTTGCTGATGGCGCGCGCTCCGGGCGGCCGGCCGGCCGAACGGCCGGGCTGGGGCTGGCTGGTGCTGCTGGGGGCGGCCGGGTTCCTGCGGGCCTGGATGGGCATCGCCTACCGCGTCGCCAGCCTGCGCGGGATTCCCGACGCCTCCTTCCTCGTGGTCAATGGCGCCTGGTGGCTGGTGGGCGGGCTGGTTTACGGCGCGCTGGCCGAGCGCCGCCTGGCGCTCGACCGCCGCACGCTGGGCTTCGCGCTGGTGTCCGGGGCGCTGGTCAGCGGCATCGTGCTGTTCACGAAACTGGCGGTCAATCGCGGCGACACCAGCGGCGTGCTGGCCGTGGCCCAGATGAGTTTTCTGGTCACTGCGCCGCTCTCGGCCCGGTTTCTCGGCGAACGCCTGACGCCCGCCCGCCTGCTGGCGCTGGCGTTGGCGGCGGCCAGCATCGGCTGCCTGGCGTGGATCTCGTGACCCGGGCGGCCGACGCATCCGCCTGTGATTTTGCTTGCAAGGCCCCGAGGTCTCGCTATAACGGCCTGGTTTTTTGCGTCCCCACGGCCACATATTGGCAGCGGGACGCCAACCGGAACTTCGGCGGCCATGGAACCATACATCCTGCTGATCTTGAGCGCCGTGCTGGTCAACAACTTCGTGTTGACCCGCTTCCTGGGCATTTGCCCGTTCCTGGGCGTCTCGAAGAACATGCCCACGGCGCTGGGGATGTGCGCGGCGATCATCTTCGTGATGACCTGCACCTCGGCCGCGACCTGGCTGGTCTCGCGCTTCCTGCTGGAGCCCCACGGGCTGCTGGGGCGCGACCTGACCTACCTGCAGACGCTGGTCTTCATCCTGGTGATCGCGGCCTTCGTGCAGTTCGTCGAAATGGTCATCCGCAAGGCCAGCCCGGCGCTCTACCAGGGGCTGGGCATCTACCTGCCGCTGATCACGACCAACTGCGCCGTCCTGGGCGTGGCCGTCCTCAACCTCCAGCGCCAGCACAACCTGCTGCAGGCCACGCTGTTCGGCTTCGGGGCGGCCGCCGGGTTCGCCCTGGCGCTGGTGATTTTCACCGGGCTGCGCGAAAAGATCGATCGGGCCAATCCGCCGGCCGCCTTTCGCGGCACGGCCGTCGCCCTGGTGACGGCTGGCCAGCTCAGCCTGGCCTTCATGGGATTTGCGGCCCTGATCAAGATGTGAGGCGGACAGGGCGGCGGCAAGACCGGGGCCGCCGGAGCCCCCGCGCGCCGGTTCGCCGGGTGTGTTGGCCATGTCGCTGGAAGCCGTCAATCCGGCCCTGCTGATGGGCGGGGTAGGACTCTGTTGCAGCGCGTTGCTGGGGGTGGCGGCGCGCTTTTTCGCGATCCACGAGGACCCGCGCATCGCGGCCATCGCCGCGCTGTTGCCGGGGGCCAACTGCGGGTCGTGCGGGTTGGCCGGCTGCGCCGAGTATGCCCGCGCCATCGTCCAGCAGGGCGCGGCAATCAACCTGTGCCACCCGGGCGGCGCCGAGACCTGCCGGCGCATCGCCGCCTACCTCGGCGTCGAGGCCGTGGCCATGGAGCGGCGGGTGGCGATCGTGCTGTGCGGGGGCGACGACACCGCTGCCGCGCGCAAGTTCCAGTACAACGGGATTGCCGACTGCGCCGCCGCGGCGGCGGTCGGCGGCGGCGACAAGGCCTGCCGCTACGGCTGCCTCGGGCTGGGAACCTGCGCGCGGGTCTGCCCGGTCGGGGCCGTCGAGATCACCGCCGGCCGCCTGGCGGTGGTGCACCCGGAGCTCTGCATCGGCTGCGGCCAGTGCGTCGGCGCCTGCCCGCGGGCGCTGATCGCGCTGGTTCCCGAGAGCCGCCGCCTGCACGTGCTCTGCCGGTCGCGCGAGCGCGGGCCGGTGGTCAGGAAACAGTGCGCCGTCGGCTGCATCGGCTGCACGCTCTGCGCCAAGGCCGCGCCCGGGGCGATCCGCATGGAAGGCCCGCTGGCGGTGGTGGACTACACCCAGCCGCTCGAGGAGACCGCGATCGTCGCCAAGTGCCCGCAACACTCGATCGTCGAACGCTCCGGCCGACGGCAGGAGGTCCCCGCGTGAAACTCCTGCGCGCTCCCTTCCGCGCCCGCGGCGGCATTCATCCGGTCTATCGCAAACAGGCCACCGCCGCGCTGCCGGTCGAGCCGCTGCCGCCGCCGCCGGTGCTGCTGATTTCCATGGCCCAACACCTGGGCGCCCCCGCCCGCCCGGTGGTCAAGAAGGGCGACGCCGTCGCCGCCGGCCAGCTCCTGGGCGAGGCCGCCGGGTTCGTCTCGGCGCCCGTGCACGCGCCCGTCGCGGGTGTCGTGCGGGCGGTGGGCGAACAGCCGACCCTCGCCGGCCCGCCGGCCGCCGGCGTGGAACTCGAGCCCGACGGCGCGGACCGCCGGGCGCCCTCCGCGCCCGCGCCCGACTGGCGGCGGCTCGACCGCCGCGCCCTGGTCGAGCGGGTGGCGGCCGCCGGGGTGGTCGGCATGGGCGGCGCGGGATTTCCGACCCACGTCAAGCTCTCGCCGCCGCCCGGCAAGCCGATCGACACCCTGATCGTCAATGGGGCCGAATGCGAACCGTTCCTGACCGCCGACCACCGCCTGATGGTGGAGGCGCCCGAGCGCATCTGGGCGGGTGTCGAGATCGTCCGCCAGGTCCTCGGCGCGCGCCGTGTCGCGGTGGCCGTCGAGGACAACAAGCCGGACGCCATCCGCGCCCTCGAGCGCGCGCTCGCCGGGCAGGACGCCGACCTGGTCATCCTCAAGACCGCTTACCCCCAGGGGGCCGAGAAGCAGCTGATCTATGCCGTGACCGGCCGCGAGGTCCCGTCCGGCGGCCTGCCGATGGACGTCGGGGCGCTGGTCGAAAACGTGGCCACCTGCGCCGCGATCCGCGACGCCGTGATCGAGGGGCGCCCGCTGACCGAGCGCGTCGTGACGGTGACCGGCCCGCTGCTGCGCCAGCCGAAGAACCTGCGCGCGCCGATCGGAACGCCCCTGGCCGCCCTGATCGCCGCCTGCGGCGGACTGGCGGGCCAGCCGGGCAAGCTGATCTGCGGCGGGCCGATGATGGGCCTGGCCCAGGGCTCGCCCGAGGCGGGCATGACCAAGACCACCTCGGGCGTGCTGCTGCTGCCGCGCCACGAGGTGCGCCAGTTCTCCTCGATGCCCTGCATCGGTTGCGGGCGCTGCGTGGATGCCTGCCCGATGGGCCTGGTGCCGGCGACGCTCTCCGAGGCCATCGAGGCCGAGGACTATGACGCCGCCGCCGCCCTCGGCGCCGCCGACTGCATCGAGTGCGGCTGCTGCGCCTATCGCTGCCCCGCCGCCCGGCCGCTGGTCCAGCACCTGCGCCGGGCCAAGGCCGAACTCGCCAAACGCCGCCAGGCGGCTGCCGCCCGCGCCACCCCTGCGCCGACTCCCGATTCGCCGCCGCCCAAGCCATGACTCCCGCCCCAACAACCCCTGCGCCGCCGCCCGCCGCCCCCGGAACGCCCCAGGACTGGCTGGTGAGCAGCTCGCCCCACGCCCGCGCGCCCGACAGCGTGCCGCGCATCATGGGGACGGTGCTGATCGCCCTGCTGCCGGCGCTGGCGGCCGCGGTGACACGCTTCGGCTGGGACGCCGCGCGCCTGGTGTTCGTGTGCGTCGCCGCCTGCATCGTCGGCGAGGCCCTGGCGCGCCGGCTGATGGGCCGCGACGTGGGCGTCGGCGACGGCAGCGCCGTCGTCACCGGCGTCCTGCTGGCCTTCAACCTGCCGCCGGGCGTGCCCAACTGGATGGCGGCCGTCGGCTCGCTGGTGGCGATCGTGTTCGCCAAGCAGTGTTACGGCGGCCTGGGTTACAACCCCTTCAACCCCGCCCTGGTCGGCCGGGTGTTCCTGCTGGTCGCGTTCCCCGTCGCCATGACCACCTGGTCGCCCTGGGCCATCCCGGTGCCGGCCGGCGGCGTCGAGGCCATCACCACCGCCACCCCGCTGGGCCTGGCCAAGACCGAGCTCGCCCTCGGCCGGCCGCTGCCGTTCGTCTTCGACGCCGCCACCGCGCTGCAGTTCTTCCTTGGCGCCCGCAACGGCTGCCTGGGGGAAACCTCCGGCCTGGCCCTGGTGCTCGGCGGCCTCTACCTGCTCTGGCGCCGCGTGATCCGCTGGCAGGTTCCCGCCGCCTATCTCGGCACCGTGCTGGTCTTCTCCGCAATCCTCTGGCGGCTCAACCCCGCCGGGCACTATCCCCCGCTCTTCCACCTGCTCTCCGGCGGCCTGCTGCTAGGCGCCTTCTTCATGGCCACCGACATGGTCACCACGCCGCTGACGCCCTGGGGCAACGCCCTGTTCGGCGTCGGCTGTGGCGCCCTGACCATGATCATCCGCGCCTGGGGCGGCTACCCGGAAGGCGTGAGCTTCGCGATCCTGATCATGAACGCCTTTACCCCGCTGCTGAACCGTCTGACCCGGCCGCGGATCTTCGGGCGCGGCCGGCGGCGGCCGGCGGCGGCCGGGGAGGCGCCCCGATGAAAGACGCCCTCAAGATGATCGCCGCGCTGACGCTCATCAGCGGCGTCGCCGGCTACCTGCTGGCGCTGACCCACGCCGTGACCCGCGAGCCGATCGCCCAGTCGCGCCGGGCGGAAATGGCCGACGCCATCCGCAAGGTGCTGCCGCCGTTCGACAACGATCCCGTGGCCGCCACCTGCACGGTGGTCGAGGCCGGAACAACCTGGACCTTTTACGTCGCGCGCCAGGGCGGCGCCTTCGCCGGCGCCGCCTTCGAGGCCGTCTCCGACCAGGGCTACAGCGGCCGCATCCGGATCCTGGCAGGCGTCCGCCCCGACGACGCCGTGCATGGAATCGCGATCCTGCAGCAGGCCGAGACGCCGGGCCTCGGCGCCCGGATCGCCGAGCCGGCCTTCCTGGCCCAGTTCGCCGGCCGGCCCGCCGCCGGCACCCGCTGGGCCGTCCGCAAGGACGGCGGCGACATCGACGCCATCACCGGGGCCACGATTTCACCGCGCGCCGTGGTCGGCGCGCTGAAGACCGGGCTGGAAGTGTATGCCCGGCACCGGCCGGCCGTGGCGGCCGCCGGCGCGGCGCCCTGACCCCCGCCCGCATCCGAGACCCGCCATGCGTTTTATCAAGGAACTGCTCAAGGGACTCTGGACCGAGAACCCCATTTTCCGCATCGTGCTCGGCATGTGCCCGACGCTGGCCGTGACCACCTCGGTCGAAAACGGCATCGGCATGGGCGTGGCCGCCACCTTCGTGCTGATCGGCTCCAACGCCGCCATTTCCGCCGTGCGCCGGCTGGTGCCCGAGAAGGTCCGCATTCCCTGCTACATCGTGATCATCGCCACCTTCGTCACGATCGTGGACCTGCTGATGAATGCCTTCACCCACGACCTGCACCGCGCCCTCGGCATCTTCATCCCGCTGATCGTGGTCAACTGCATCATCCTCGGGCGGGCGGAAGCCTTCGCTTCCAAACACGGCGTCTGGCTCTCGATCGCCGACGGCATTGGCATGGGCGTCGGGTTCACCCTCGCCCTGGTCGTCGTCGCCGCCATCCGCGAGCTCCTGGGCAACGGCACCCTGCTGGGGATGGCCGTCGGCGGCCTCCAGCCCGCCCTGCTGATGATCCTGCCGCCAGGCGGGTTTTTGACGCTGGGTACGCTGCTGGCGCTGATGAACCATGTCCAGAGACGCTTGGCCCGGCGCGCCGGACGCGCCTACGCCCCGCCCGCCACGCTCGACTGCCGCCATTGCATGATCTGCCGCTGGGGGCAGGACGCCTGAGCGCGGACCGATCCCGGCCGGCAGGGACGCCGGCCGCCACCGGCCCCGCGACGCCCGGTCGCCATGACTCCCGGCGGCACGCCATGCGCACCGTCCCCATGATGGCCCGCAAAACGGGGGGCCGCCGTTTGCCGTTGACAGGCCGGCGGCGCCGGTATTGAATGCGCGGGTGTCGTCCGCCGAGAGGGGACCTTGCCGCATGCATACCATCCTGCACCGGGAGCAACTGTCCGAGGATGTCCTCCTCTTGCGCGTGCAGGCGCCGCTGATCGCCCGCGAGCGCCGGCCGGGCCAGTTTGTCATCGTGCAGATCGACACGGAGTTCGGCGAGCGCATCCCGCTGACCATCGCCGACGCCGACCCGGCCGAAGGCTCGATCACGCTGGTGGTCCAGGTGGTCGGCGGCACGACGCGCCGCCTGGCCGCCCTGAAGGAGGGCGAGGCCATCGCCGCCGTGGTGGGGCCGCTCGGGCGCCCGACGCACATCGCGCGCTTCGGCACGGTGGTGGGCGTCGGCGGCGGCATCGGGGCGGCGCCGCTCTATCCCATCGCCCAGGGCATGAAGCAGGCCGGAAACCGCCTGATTGTGATCCTCGGCGCCCGCACGCGCCGCCTGCTGGTGCTCGAGGAGCGCTTGCGGGCGCTGGCCGACGAGCTGATCGTCTGCACCGACGACGGCTCCTATGGCCGCCAGGCCCTGGTGACCGCCCCGCTGCGCGAGGTCTGCGAGCGCACGCCGAAACCGGACTTGGCGGTGGCCATCGGCCCGCCGCTGATGATGAAGTTCTGCGCCGAGACCACGCGCCCGTTGGGGGTCCGGACGGTCGTCTCTCTGAACACGATCATGGTGGACGGCACCGGGATGTGCGGGGGCTGCCGCGTGACGGTCGGCGACCAGACCCGCTTCGTCTGCGTGGACGGCCCGGAGTTTGACGGGCACCAGGTGGATTTCGACAACATGATCCAGCGCCTCGGCGCCTACCGCGAGCAGGAACATGCCCGCGGAGAACGCTGCCGCCTGGACCTGGCCCGGCCGAACGGCGCGGGAGGTCCGGCGTGACGGATGCCCCGTCCCACGCCGACCCGGCCCGCCTGGCGGCCGAGGCTCAGCGCCGGCTGCAGGCGCTGGCGGCCTGCCCGGGGCCGCTCAAGCCCAAGGACCGCCTGGCAATCCCGCCGCAGGAGCTGCCGACCCAGTATCCCGCCGTGCGCCGCGCCAATCTCAACGAGGTGGCCCTTGGCTACGCCCCGGAACAGGCGCGCCTCGAGGCGCTGCGCTGCCTGCAGTGCCGCAACGCCCCCTGCGTGGCGGGCTGCCCGGTGCGGATCGATATCCCCGGGTTCATCCGCGCCATCGCCGAGGGCCGCCTGCCGGACGCGGTGACGATTCTCAAGCGCAGCAGCCTGCTGCCCGCGGTCTGCGGCCGAGTGTGTCCCCAGGAAGTCCAGTGCCAGGCGCCCTGCACCGTCGGCCGCGCGCTGAAGGACGTCGGCAAGGCGGTCTCGATCGGGCGGCTCGAGCGCTTCGCCGCCGACTGGGAACGCGCCCACGGGGCGCCGGACATCCCGGCAGTCAAGCCCGAGACCGGTCGGCGGGTGGCGGTCATCGGCAGCGGGCCGGCCGGTATCACCGTGGCCGCGGACGTGCGGCGCGAGGGGCACGCCGTGACGCTCTTCGAGGCCTTTCACCGGCCGGGCGGCGTGCTGGTCTACGGCATCCCCGAGTTCCGCCTGCCGAAGGTCATCGTGCGCCAGGAACTCGACACTCTGGCCGCCATGGGCGTGCGCCTCGTGCCCAATTTCGTCGTCGGGCGCACCCGCGCCCTGCGCGACCTGCTCGACCGCGATGGGTTCGATGCCGTCTTCATCGGGACTGGCGCCGGGCTGCCGAAGTTCATGAACATTCCGGGCGAGAACCTCGTGGGGGTGTTCTCCGCCAACGAGTACCTGACGCGCGCCAACCTGATGCGCGCCTACGATGTCGAGCGCGCCGAGACCCCGATGTTCCGCTCGCGCCGGGCCGCCGTACTCGGCGGCGGCAACGTCGCCATGGACGCCGCCCGCATGGCCGTGCGCCTCGGCGCCCGCGAGGTGCACCTCGTCTATCGCCGCACGGAAGTCGAGATGCCGGCCCGCGTCGAGGAGGTCGCCCATGCCAAGGAGGAGGGCGTCGCCTTTCACCTCCTCCAGAACGCCAAGCGCATCCTCGGCGACGAACGCGGACGGGTCGCCGGCATGGAGTGCCTGAAGTACCGGCTCGGCGAGCCGGACGCCTCCGGCCGACGCCGGCCGGTCGAGATTCCCGGCAGCGAGTTCGTCATGCCGGTGGACACCGTGATCGTCGCCATCGGCAACGAGTCCAACCCGCTCCTCAAGCAGACCACGCCCGGGCTCGAGACCAACCGCTGGGGCCAGATCGTCGTGGACGAGAACGGTAAGACCGCGCTCGACCGCGTCTACGCCGGGGGCGATATCGTCCTGGGCGCCGCCACCGTGATCCTCGCCATGGGCGAGGGGCGGCGCGCCGCGGCCGCGATCCACGCGTTGCTGCGGAAGGCGCCACCAGCCACCCCCCCCGCAGGAGCGTTGACAGCATGAAGGCCGGCCGGTAGCTTTAACGGTATGCCTATGGCGATTGTTCGCAACACCGTTGATGTCGGAAAATTCAACTCGAACATGATGCTGCCGTTTGAGTTGCGGCCGCAAGATTTCCAGATGGCGATGCAGGATGTATATGATTTCTTCTACGATGTGAACGGCCATCTTTTGGCAAAATGGCTTCAGCGGTTAGACGACATGTTGCGACCAGCCATCATGTCTGGTGTGCTTTCCGACATGCTAACGGCAAGCCTTGCCAAGCACTCGCGGGTGTTGCGCGAGAACCGGTATTTCAATGGGCATCCGGACTTGATTGTCCAAGGAGTCTATGCGGATAACGCCGTAAAAGCCGGTCGGGATGGCGTCGAGATAAAGACGACTCGAAAGTCTGGCGGTGCCGTGGATACGCACGGGGCCAGGGAGCAGTGGATGTGCGTGTTCGTCTACGATGTTGACACGGAGACCGAGCCGGCGGCCAACCGAAAACCAATGACTTTCACCGAAGTCTACCTCGGTCACGTGACCCCGGAGGACTTCCGACGGAATCCGCGCGGCGAACTGGGCACCCGCACGGCCACCTTGCACAAAGATGGCATAAGGAAAATAAGGGAGAACTGGGTTTACCGGCTCGGATGATCCCCGTTCGGGTGGAAGTGTGTAAGTTTGGGGATGGCTTCGCGGGCCATCTCAAAATAATGAACGTCCTTCTCAACGCCGACGCTCTCATAGCCGACCGCCTCGGCGGCCGCGAGCGTCGATCCCGCGCCGGCAAAGGGATCGAGAACGATCCCCTTGCCTAGCGGCAGCACGGCGCGGACGAGTGGCCGAAGAAATGCTTGTGGCTTCAGACTGGGGTGTGGGGCCAGCGCACGTTCCGTGGCGCGCGTGGGAGCCGAAGGAATCACATCGCCGAACGGCCGGTCCGGACATGGGCGCCGAAACCCCCCCGTGCTCCATTGTCTCAAATTGTCCTGAACTCTGCCCTCGATGGGTTTGCGATAGACAATCCACGGCTCCCACATCGAGCGCGGCATCACGCTCACATCTGGGAATTCCTCGTGCGCTGCCTTGGGACGGTCTCCGCCCCGCATGGTCATGGTCAAACGGATCAATTCGCCCCGCCGCTCCAGCCCGGCGTCAGCCAGCGCCCCGGAAACAATATAGGAAAGAAGAGGATTCGACGCCAGGACCACGTGTGCGCCGGGAACGAGTTTGGGCAGAAGCAACCTCGCCCACACGAAGAAAAACGTTCGCAGTTCGTCAAGTTGTGACGCTGTGAGGGTGGTGAATCTCGGCAAGGGAGCCCTCACGTGACCATCGAAGGACGGGGGGATGCGCCACACCCCTCCGCTGCCGTTGCGGAGCTTTGCTTGTTGCTCGGGCGTGTATTCGTGGAGACCATACGGAGGATCAGTGACCACCGCATGGATGCTCTGGTCTGCCTGTTGCTCCAACCAGTCAAAACAATCGGCATGAAAGAGCGTTGACTGCCCCAAACTGACGGGATCATGCCATGCCTGCGAATTGAGAAGATCTTTTGGAACGCCGCCATACGGTCGACCTCGGACGATGTACAAACCGCGACTCTCGCGAACGAAGGATGCGGGTGTGTTCAGCCGCAGGTACGAGCGCACCGAGGACGTCGGAGTTGGGCCGATGACTTGACATACCCGTTCCTCTATCTCCTTGACGGAGAGCGGACATGAAGTTAGAGACATGACCTGAAGGATTGCGTCCCGGACACGGCCGGGACTGTAACGGGTCGGATATGGTTTCATAGTCAACACCATAAGACGTCTGGACGTCTGCCGTCAAGGAAAAAAGCGGGGGGAAGCCCATTCGGAAGACGAAACAAGCGGCTCTGGCAACATGCCTTGCCGCGGACGGCCGCGACGGAGCGTGGCACGCCGAACCATAGGCGCCGCGCCGACCGGGCGAGTCAGCGGGACGCGCGCCGTTGCGTCCGAGTCCGTGTGGCAAGAACCAAGGGCGCCTCCCGCCATGCCCAACCCCCCGTCACCCGTGGTTCCCAGGTCCTGATGACGGCGCCCTGCGCCCCCGCAACCTTCAGCCCTCCGCCTTCTGCCCGCTTCCACCCAGGAGCACGCCCATGCCGATCACGCCCTGCCGGCCGCCGTGGAAAGGTTCGCTGACCGCCCGCGAGCGGTTCAACCGCCAGATGCGCTTCCAGCCGGTGGACCGCTGCTTCAACATGGAGTTTGGCTACTGGAACGAGAACTTCAAGCTCTGGCCGCTGTTTGTCGAGCATGGCGTCCGCAACAACGCCGAGGCCGATCTCTTCTTCAGTTTCGACCCGATCCGCGTCGTCAGCGGGACGATCTGGCTGAATCCCGGATTTCCCGAGGGCGTCATCTCCGAAACCGCCACGACGCGCATCCTGCGCAACCGGGATGGGCTGCTGGCCGAAGTCCCCCGCGACGGGCACGATACCATTCCGCACTATCTCAAGGCCTCGGTCGTCACCCCGGACGACTGGCAACGCTGCAAGGCCGAGCACCTGCGTCGCGACGATCCCGCCCGGCGCGTGGACGTCGCCGCCCTGCGGCGGCAGCACCCGCCGGCGCGCGATTATCCCCTCGGCGTGCACGGCGGCTCGATGATCGGCGTCATCCGCAACCTGCTGACCTTCGAAGGCCTGGCCTACGCGACCTATGATTACCCGGAGATGGTCGAGGACATGGTCGAGACCGCCTGCGTTCTGGCGGAAGATTTTCTCGACCAGGTGCTGCCGGCCCTGGACTTCGATTTCGCCGCCGGCTGGGAAGACATCTGCTTCAAGAACGGGCCGATCGTCTCCGTGCCGTTCTTCGAGCGCGTGGTCGTGCCGCGCTACCGGCGCCTGCGCAAAAAACTGGATGCCGCCGGCCTCGACCTGTGGTATACCGATTGCGACGGCGACGTGCGGCCGATCCTGCCCGGGCTGATGGCGGGCGGGATCAACTGCCTGTTCCCGTTTGAGGTCAACGGGTGCGCCCACCCCGGGGAACTCCTGAACCACTATGGGAGGCGGCTGCGCATCATGGGCGGCGTGGACAAGATCGAACTGGGCAAGGGACGCCAGGCCATCCGGGCCTACCTCGACACCCTCGTGCCGCTCGTCGCCCGCGGCGGCTACATCCCCTTTTGCGACCACCGCTGCCCGCCCAATGTGCGGCCGGAGGATTACCTCTATTACCTCGATCTCAAGGAAGCCCTGTTCGGACAACCGGCCTGATGCCGCCTCGCAGGAGTCCTACCCATGACCACCCTACGCCTGTCATTGCCTTCCGGCCTGCTGCTGGTCGCCGCCCTGGCCGCGCCGCTGGCTGCCCAGGACCCCGCCGACAGCGCCGCGCCCGTTCTCGCCCCGGCGGAGACGCCGGCCGCGGCGGAGGCCGCCTCAACGGAGACGCCGGCCGTGGCGGAGGCCGCCTCGTCGGCAACACCCGCCGCGGCTGTCCCGACCTCTGCGGCGGACGCGCCAGTCCCAAGTCCGGTCGCCCCGGCGGACTCCGGGACCAACGCCGCCGCGGAACCGGCGGCCGCGCCGGCGCCGGACACCAACGCCCCGCCCGCGCCGCCGCCGCCCGACCCGCGCGCCGGCGACGCGCCGGGCTGGTGGTTCCAGGCCGCGCTCCGTAGCCAGCCGCGCGATCTGCCCGCCTTCTACGGCGTCCGGTTCGCCGACGCCTCGCGCGCGGTCCTGATCGAGATGCCGGCCCGCGCCCTGAAGGTCGGCGCGCCGCTCGACTATCGCCTCTGGGTCTGCAACGATCTGCCGCAGCCGCTCGACGCCCGCGTGACCCATACCGTCCGGCGCGACGGCGAGCCGATCGCCGCGCCGGTCCCCGCCGACGTGCGCGTGGACGGCACCGCCGTGGCCGGCGCAACGCGCGTCCGGCTGTCGACCGCCGGCTGGGCGCCCGGCGCCTATACCATCACGGCGACGCTCCAGGATGCGGCCGGCCGCGTTCTGCACCGCAACGCCGAGACCGTGACGCTGTCGTCGGCCTCCGCCGCCGATTGACCCGGCGCCGCCGGCCGGCCGCCGGGCCGGTCCACAGAGAAGTGGGCGGGGCCATCCTTCGGGAGCCATGCTGCACGGGCTGATCGGAGACCCGGAGCAGGCGTCAGGGCTTGCGGCCGCGGAGCAGGGCGAAGAAGCGGTCCTCGTACTCCTCGAACAGGCCGAACTTCTGGAGGGAGGCGGCCAGCGGCTTGATCAGGGACGGATCGCGGCTGGCCATCAGGAACTGCTGGTCGATCGCCTCGCGCACCCCGCGGGGCACGCCTTCGGAATCGTCCCAGAGACGGCGCCGGGCGATGTCGCGGATGTTGTGCGGCATCGAGCGGCGGATCACGTCCACCATGAACTTCAGCAGGCAGACGTCCCAGGGCTCGTCCACGCCGCGGATCACGCCGATCAGCGGGTCGTTCTTCGTCGCAACCGAGGTCTTGACCTGCTCCAGGACCTCGATCACGCTGCCGCTGACGACCTGCTCGCTGAGCTCCGTCTTCTGGACCTTGAACCCGTATTCCAGGATGCGCAGGTCCTTGGTGTGCTCGCGCAGCCAGTCGGCATAGGCGTGCGCTTCCTGGCCGAATCCCTCGAGGATCTCGTTGGCGTAGTAGGCCGGCGTGATGATCTGCGGGCGGTGCGAGTGGATCGCCCCCTCGCGGATGCGCACGCGGTTGACCGAGTCCATCAACTCGGTCACGAGCCGGTACTGCAGGCGGGTCGCCCCGAAGGTTTCGAGGGTATGCGCGGGCATCACCACCACCTCGGTGTTGTTGACCGCGTACCAGAAGTTGTGGGGCTTGATGTCCATCGTCCGGCCCGCCGTCCCGCGGCCAGGGGCCTTCCCCGGCCCGCGAACGCGTCATAGCATCCCCGCCGGTCGCCGGCTTGTCAAGCACCGACCGGGCCCCAAAACTGCGGGAGTTGCGCCTTCCCCTGTTGCCCAGTCAGGCGCCAGACCGTGCGCCTGCGGCTCGGCAAAGCCTCGCCCTCCACGTCCTCCCGTCGGTCAGCGTGCAGGCGTTCCTTGACAACTCCCCGT
>CAZEVX010000060.1:0-14937 GCA_964515705.1 uncultured Verrucomicrobiota bacterium
CCTCTTCTCCGCTACCTCCGCGCCTCCGCGAGCGCTTGCTTCCCCCGGCGCGGCAAGGCTGCCGCGCCCTACCAGCGCTCCGCGCTCGGGGTTGCCCGCCACATCCTCCGCGTCTGCGCGAGAGTCCTTCTGCTCCGCGCTCTCCGCGTCTCCGCGAGCGCCTTATTGCGCGGCGGGCGGCGCGACGGTGGCCGGCCGCAGGATGCGGCGGAGGAGCTGGCCGGTGTGCGAGCGCTCGCAGGCGGCAACCTCCTCGGGCGTGCCCTCGGCCACCAACTCGCCGCCGGCCTCACCGCCCTCGGGGCCGAGGTCCACGACGTAATCGGCGGACTTGATGACCTCGGGGTTGTGCTCGATGACGATCACCGTGTTGCCGGCGTCGCGCAGGCGCAATAGCACGTCGAGCAGCTTCTGGATGTCGGCGAAGTGCAGGCCGGTGGTCGGCTCGTCGAGCAGGTAGAGCGTGCGGCCGGTGGCCCGGCGGCTGAGTTCGGAGGAGAGTTTCAGCCGCTGCGCCTCGCCGCCCGAGAGGGTCGTGGCCGACTGGCCGAGCTGCATGTAGCCCAGGCCGACCTCCGAGAGCGTCTGGAGTTTCTGGCGCAGGCCCGGGACGCGCCGGAAGAACTCGAGCGCCTCGTCGACGGTCAGGGCCAAGACCTCGGCGATGCTCTTGCCGGCATAGCGCACCTCGAGCGTCTCGGCGTTGTAGCGCCGGCCGCGGCACTGGTCGCAGGTGACGTAGACGTCCGGCAGGAAGTGCATCTCGATCTTGAGGATGCCGTCGCCGCGGCAGGTCTCGCAGCGGCCGCCCTTGACGTTGAAACTGTAGCGGCCGGGCCCGTAGCCGCGGACCTTGGAGGCCGGCAGGGCGGCGAACAGGTCGCGGATCAGGGTGAAGGCCCCGGTGTAGGTGGCCGGGTTGCTGCGCGGGGTGCGGCCGATCGGCGCCTGGTCAATCACGACGACCTTGTCGAGGCGCTCGACGCCGCGCAACTCGCGGTGCTGGCCGGGACGCTCCTTCGAGCCGTAAAACGCCCGGAACAGGGCGCGCCGCAGGATGTCGTCCACGAGCGTGCTCTTGCCGCTGCCGGAGACGCCGGTGACACAGACCAGCAGGCCGAGCGGGAACCGCACGGTGATGGTCTTGAGGTTGTTCTCGCGGGCGCCGACGACCGTCAGGAAGCCGGCGGCGGGCGGCTTGCGGCGGGCGGGCACCTCGATCGCCAGGCCGCCGTTGAGGTAGCGGGCGGTCAGCGAGCGCGGGTCGGCCAGCAGCGCCGGGACGTCGCCGGCGAAGACCACGTGGCCGCCGTGCTGGCCGGCGCCGGGCCCGAGGTCGATGACATAATCGGCCTGGCGGATGGTGTCCTCGTCGTGCTCGACGACCACGACCGTGTTGCCGAGGTCGCGCAGGCGGCGCAGGGTGGCGATCAGGCGGGCGTTGTCGCGGTGGTGCAGGCCGATGCTCGGCTCGTCGAGGACGTAGAGCACGCCGACGAGGCCGGAGCCGATCTGGGTGGCCAGCCGGATGCGCTGGGCCTCGCCGCCCGAAAGCGTGCCGCTCTCGCGGTCGAGGGTCAGGTAATCGAGGCCGACATCGGCCAGGAACCGCAGGCGCTGGCGGATTTCCTTGAGGACCTCGCGGGCGATGGCCTCCTCCTGGGGGGTCAGGGCGAGGGTCTCGAAGGCCGCCAGGGCGGCGCGCACGGAGAGGCGGCAGACCTCGGCGATCGAGCGGCCGGCGACGGTGCAGGCCAGGGTCTCGGGCTTGAGCCGCGCGCCCTGGCAGGCGTCGCAGGGCATGCGGCTCATGTACTGCTGGAGGCGCTGCTTGGTGGACTCGCTCTCGGTCTCGGCGTAGCGCCGCGCCAGGTTGGGCAGCACGCCCTCGAACGGCCGTTCGGTGCGGCGCCAGGCGCCGCGCCGCCAGAAGCCGAAAGCGATCGCCTCGTCGCCGGACCCGTTCAGCAGCATGTTGCGCGCTTGCTCCGGCAGGTCGGCGAAGGGCGTGCCGAGGCTGAACCCGCCGTGGGCGGCCACGGCGCGCAGCAGGGCGTTGTAGTAGATGATCAGGCGCCGGCCGCCGCGCCGCCAGGCGTGGATCGCGCCCTTCTCGATCGAGAGCGCCGGGTTGGGAACCACCAGGGCGGCGTCGAACACCAGGCGCATGCCGAGCCCCGAGCAGGTCGGGCAGGCGCCGTAGGGGCTGTTGAACGAGAAATGCCGCGGGGTCGGCGTCTCGAGGCTGATCCCGCAGTCCGGGCAGGCGTGCCGTTCCGAGTAGAGCGTCTCGCGCCAGGCGCCGCCTTCCTGGTGCAGCACCCGCAGGACGCCGGCCCCCTGGCGCAGGGCAAGCTCGACCGAGTCCGTCAGGCGCGCGCGGATCAGGCGCGTGATGATCAGGCGGTCCACGACCAGCTCGAGGGTGTGGGCCTTCTTGGGATCGAGCGCCGGCGGCGGGTCCAGCTCGCGCAGCACGCCGTCCACCCGCGCGCGCACGAAGCCCTGGCGGCGGGCGGCCTCGAGCGCCTCGAGGTGCCGGCCCTTGCGGGCGCTCACCAGCGGCGCCAGCAGGGTGACCGGCGTGCGCGCCGGCAGTTGCAGCAGGCGCTCGACGATCTCCTCGGCGCTCTGGCGCGCCACCGGGCGGCCGCAGCGCGGGCAGTGCTGGCGGCCAACCGTGCCGTAGAGCAGCCGCAGGTAATCGTGGATCTCGGTGCTGGTGGCGACGATCGAACGCGGGTTCGAGCCGGCGGTGCGCTGCTCAATCGAGATCGCCGGCGAGAGCCCCTCGATCGCGTCCACGTCCGGCTTCTGCATCTGCTCCAGAAACTGGCGGGCGTAGGCCGAGAGGCTCTCGACATACTTGCGCTGGCCCTCGGCGTAGAGCGTGTCGAAGGCCAACGACGACTTGCCCGAGCCGCTCAACCCGGTGATCACGGTCAGCCGGTGGCGCGGAATGCGCACGCTGATGTTCTTGAGGTTGTGCTCGCGGGCGCCGGTCACCACGATGTCGCCGGCGGCGGCCGCGGCCGGCGCGGATGGCGGCGCGTCCCCGCCCGGCGGCGTGGCGGATTGCGGCTGGATCGGCTCGACCATGGGACCTTCCCAATACCGGCCGCCCTGCGATGACGGCCCGCGCGACACTATAGGCCGAACCCGCCAAAAGAAAACCTTTTCCCGGCCGCCCCGCCGGCCGGGCGCCAACACCCCGCCATCACGGCGTTCAGTAAAGTTCTAAATACAGGGCTGACCCCAATATTCCTCGAAGAGCCGGCGGTAATAGGCCAGCACGGTGTCGGGGTCGGCGCTGGCGGGGATTTCCGCCAGGCAGAAACCGCGATAGCCCGCCTCCCGCAGCAGGGCCAAGAGGCGTCGGTAGGGATACGGCCCGTGCAGGATATTGATGTGGACCGTGTCGATCTTGTCCCGCAGCAGCGCGAAGTGGGCATCGATCGAGCCCGTCGCGTCCAGGTCGCCCGGGTGATTGGAGTTCCAGCAGGCGTAGACGTTGGGATGATCGGCCAGGTCGAGCATGCGCCGGATATGCGGCGGATGGCAGGTATCACGGCCGTGGACTTCGAGGCGGATCCGGACGCCGCGGTCCGCCGCGAAGGCGCCAATCTCGCGCAGCGCCCGCCCGATCTGCTCGAGGGTGCGCTCCCGTGGGACGTCCGGCGGGAAAGCGTTCGGGCGCACCTTGACACCCCGGGCGCCCACATCAGCCGCCAACTGCACGTAGGCCTTGCTGGCCTCGAGCGTGCGCGCCAGCGCCGCCGCCTCGGGCGCGTGGTAGTCGAAGGTCGAGCCCAGGCCGACCAGCGTCACCGGGGAATCGGCGAACCGCCGCCGGACCTCCGCGCGCGCCGCCGCGGAGAGCCCGACCTCGACCCCGTGCGCGTGCGTCGTGCGCAACTCCACGCCGGTATAGCCCAGCGCCGCGCATTTGGCCAGAAGCGTGTCCAGCGTCCAGTCCTTGGCGATGTTGTAGGTCACGAGGCCCAGGGAGATCATGGGACATTCTTTCGTCGGCCGCCGCGGGCACGGGCCATTCGCCGAGCAGGTCGTGTTCCAGGCGCGTGTCCATCGGCCTGCCCGGCGCCCGCTTCCGGGCGCGGCACCTGGCGTTGCCGCTCGGCGGGCCGCTAGTCGTAAAATTGCTTCCCGGTCATGGCGCCACCCTACCAGCGCCCGCCGCCCTTGGCAAGGCGACGCCGCGGGCGCCCCTCCTCCAAACTCCCGCGGCCGCACAGGCTGTGCGGCCCTACCCCTTCCGGGCATCGCGGGTAGGGCGGGACAGCCTTGTCCCGCCGGCGTGTGACGGCCGCCCGTACCGGCCCGCGGGGCGGGCGCCGCGCTGGCGCCATATCCGCCACTGGAAATAGCGCGGAACCTATCCCCACGGCATGGAAGGACGGTGTCGGGAACATACCCGGCCCGCGTGGGGGTTACGCGCGGATTTGGGACGGATCGAGCCCCAGCCCGCGGGCATAGGCCTCGCGGACGCGGCGGCGGCAGGCCGCCAGGGCGTCGTCGAAGCGCTCGCGGGAGCCCTCCGGGCCGAGGACGCGCCGCGCCAGGGCCTCGCGCGCGGCGGGGTCGGCGGGGACCCTGTGCACCTGGAGGTCCTCGAACAACTGCAGGACGTGTTCGACGCGGCGCAGGAAGAGGTAATCGGCCTCCAGTTGCTCGGCGACCGGCGCCGGCAGCAGGCCGTGGCGCTGGAGGCGGGCGAGGGCGCCGAGCGTGTTGCCGTCGAGGAGCTCGGGTTGCCGCGAGGCGTGGATCAGTTGCAACCCCTGCGCCAGGAACTCGATGTCGCGCAGGCCGCCTTCCCCGTTCTTGATGTCGGGGCCGGCGGGGTCCCGAACCGCCGCGCGCCGCGCGGCGTCCCGCAGGGCGGCGATCGACTCGGCGACCGCGGCGCGCGGGCGCGGGGCGAGCAGCAAGGGCCGCGCGCGCTCGAGAAAGGCCTGGCCGACGGCCGCGGCGCCGGCCACCGGCCGCGCCTTCAGCAGCGCCTGGAGTTCCCAGAGCGCCGCCTTGCCGGCGTAATAGGTTGCCAGTCCCGAGATGGTGTAGACCAGGTGGCCGGCGCGGCCGTAGGGCCGCAGGCGGAAATCCACGCGGTAGGCATGGCCCTCGCCGGTATGCGCGGCGAGCGACCGGCCGGCCCGGCGCAGCACCCGCGCCAAGCGCTCGCTCGCCTCGGCCGCCGGGGCGCCCGGAAGCTCATCGGCGCAGACGCCGAGCAGATCGATGTCGGAACTGTAGTTCAGTTCGCGGCCGCCCAGCTTGCCGAAGGCCAGCACGCAGAAGCCCTCGCGCCAGGCGTCCGGGAGGCCGCCGGGCCCGGCGGCGGCCTCGGCCTGCCAGGCGCGCTCGAGGGTCGCGCCGATGGCCGCCTCGGCGAGGGCGGAGAGGTCGCCGACGACCTCGGGGATCGGGGCCTGGAGGCAGATGTCGCGCACGCCAATGCGCAGCAGTTCGCGCCGGCGGACGCGCTGCAGCGCCGGCAGCCAGGCGTCGGGCGGCGCGGCGTCGAGGGCGGCGCGCAGGTCGGCCGCCATCGCGGCGCGCGGGCGCGCGCCGTGCAGCACGGCGGGATTGGTGACCCACTCGAAGTCCTCCGGGTGGCGGATCAGGGTGTCGGCCAGGAACTGGCTGGCGGAAAACAATCCCAGCAGGATCTCGAGCCGGCGCGGCTGTTCCAGCAGCCGCTGGAACAGCGCGCCGGCCTGGCCCGGCAGGCCGGCGGCGAAGCGTTCCCAGTTGTTCAGGGCCAGGTCGGGATCGGGCACGCGCCGCAGGTCGTCGCCGGCCAGCACGGCCAGCCGGGCGAAGTCCTCGCGCGCGCCGGAACCCCCGGCCAGCCGGCGCAGGTTGACCGCCGCGCGCGCCGGATCGCGGAACCCGGCGCGGGCCAGGATGCGGTCGCGCAGGACGTCGGGCACGGTGTCGGAGAGCACCAGGTCGGCGAGGTTGCCGAGCGCCGGGCCCGGCAGGGCCGCGCGGCCGAACTGGCGCTCGACGAAGGCGCGCACCATGGCGGTGTGGGTGTCGAAGTCCACGCGCAACTGCCGTTCGGGAGGCAGGTCGCCGCCGCGGCGGTAGCCCATGCGGCGGGCGAGGTGCGCGAACTCGTCGGCGTCCTCGCCGGGCAGGAAGAGGTCGCGGGCCGATCCGCGCAGCATGCGCAGCCCGTTGATCAGCCGGCGCAGGAAGTAGTAGGCCGCCGCCAGCCGGGCGCGGGCGCCGGCATCGAGCACGCCGAGTTCGGAGAGCGCCGCCAGGGCCGCGTGGATGCGCGGCGTGCGCAGCCGCTCGGAACGCGCGCCGTGCAGCACCTGGAGCAGTTGCACGCCGTATTCGAGGTCCACCAGGGCGCCGGGGCTGAACTTGGCGTTGATGCGGCCGGGTTCGGCCTTCTCGGCCAGTTGCCGGGCGCGCAGGTCGCGCAGGGCGTCGAGCACGGGCGGCGGCCCGGCATAGACGAAGGCGTCCCGCAGGCGCTCGACCTGGGCGCCGAGGGCGGGGTCGCCGCCGACCGCCCGCAGGCGCACCAGGGCCAGGCGCTCGTAGGGGTGGGCCGGCCCGCCCGGCCCGTAGTAGCGGCAGAAACTGGCGACGCTGCAGGCCCACGGCCCGCTGGCGCCGAATGGCCGCAGGCGCGTGTCCACGTGGAAGATGCCCTCGCGCTTGGCGCGCACGATGCCGGCCAGCGCCCGCACCGCCTGGTCGAAGAACTCGGCGTTCTCGACCGGCTCGGCGCCGTCGGTGCGGCCGCTGTCGCTGTAGACGAAGAGCAACTCGATGTCCGAGGCATAGCCCATCGCCACGCCGCCGAATTTTCCCAACCCGAAGAGCGCCCAGCGCGCCTCGAGGCCCCCCACCGTGCGCGGGGTGCCGAACCGTTCGCGCAGCCGGTCCCAGGCCAGGCCGGCGGCGGCGCGGACGACGACCTCCGCCAGTCCGGTCAGGGCCTCGGCAAACGCCCGCACGTCCACCGCGGGGTTGAGCATGTGGTCGAGGTCCGCCAGGAACAGTTCGCGGTCCTTGAAGGCGTTGAGCCGGCGCACCCGCGCCTCGAAACGCCGCTCGGACCGCAACTGCGCCGCGAGGTCCGCCGCAAGCTCGGCCGCCGGCCGCGCGACCCGCCGCCCGGCGACGTGCGGCCCGAGGATCGGCAGCAGGGCCTCGTATTGCAGCCGAACAAAATCCTCCCAGAGATGGTCGCCGGCGCCGAGCACCCTGGCCAGGTCCTCGAGCGCGCGGGGATCGGAGAGCCATTCCAGCCAGCGCCCGCGCTCCGGCAGCCGCAGCACGGACTCGACCATCTGCTCGAAGCGGCAGAGGGCCGCGTAGGGATCGGGGGCGTGCCCGAGGAAATAGGTGAACTGCTTGGTCAGCAGCACGGCCAGCCGAATGCGGTCCAGCCGCTCCGGATCGCGCAGCGGACGGCCGAACGCGTCGAGAATCTCCATCTCGTCCTCGACCCGCCCGGCCTCGGTGCGGATGCGGACGCGCTCGATCGAGACGCCCTGCAGCGCCAGCGCCGTGCTGAGCGCGTAGAGAAAGGCGGGCGTGTCTTGGGCCTGCACCCGCAGCCGGGTGCCGGCCTCCGACTCGGACACCTCGAGCTGGACGGGATACAGCACCGGGACCTGCGCCAAATCCAGGCCCGCCAGCCGGGCGGCGACGCGCTCGTTGACCAGGTTGCGGGCCGCGCGCACGCCGTCCGCCTGCCCGCCCTCGAGCAGGGCCGCCGTCTCCGCCAGCCCACGCCGCAGGTCCTCCTGCCAGTCGCCCGGCGGCCGCGCCCCGTCGAGAACGCCGGCAAATCGGTCGATGATCTTGCGCCGCGCGGCGCCGGAGGGCCCCTCGCGGCGGGCGTAGGTGAAGACGTCGCCGGACAGGATGTTGAAGCCGGCGGCCGAGAGCAGGCCGGTGATCAGCGAGAACTCGCCCGGGTAATCGTAGGCCAGCACGGTGCAGGCGGCGCGCGACGGGTCAGCGGGGTCGGCCTCGAACTGCACTTCGAGCGGGTGCTCCGGCCGCAGGCGCGCCAGGGCCGCCAGGTGCGCGGCGACCTGCTCCGGGGGGAAGACGGCGAAATAGGGCGCGTCCAGGCGTTCGAGATGCTCGCGCACCGCCTCGGGCGGAACCCCGGGACAGAAGGCGGACAGGTTGGCGATCGTCGGCTTCATGGGACGCGGAACATGGCCGCCGGTGTCAGGTCGCCCCGACTATAGGCCGGCGGCCCGCGCCTGTCCAGCGCGCGGCGGCAGGCCCAACATTCGCGCGTCAGCACATCCTTGTTCGTGTTCGCGTTCACCCGGTGATGCTGTGCTCCCGATCACGCGCAGCGTGATCCGCATGATTGGCGCGGTCTTACGGCCCGCGCCGCTGGGCGTTGTCATATCGACCGCCGCGCAGGTCCAACCGTGGCTTGCGCGCCAATCATGGGCAGACGATTAGGGCTTGAAAACGGCGCGGACTCGATGGACTATTCGATCGAGTGCTGTTCCGATACCGGGCGCGTGTTGGACATCCAACGGAACGGCGGCTCCGCCGGAGACGGCGCCCTCCCCAGCCATACCGGCGCGATGGGTGGGGCGAGCCCTCCGGGCGAGCCGCAAGCCATCGCCTGGCGAGCGCCTCGCCGCCGAACGGGTGGCGACCGGCGTCTCCGCCGGCCGCGCGCCTGGCCAGGCCGCGGAAACTGTCTCTGTAACCGCTTCCGGAGCCCGCCATGCGCACCTCCCTCCGCCCCGCCACCCTCCTGGCCTTGCTGCTGGCCATGAGCGCCACGGCCCGCGCCGACCAAGCACCCGCTACGGCTCCCGCCGCCGCGCCGCCGCCGCGCCTGCCGCTGCCCGCGCGCGTGGACGTGGCCGTCGGCCGCGACCTGACCCTCTGGACCGACACCCTCTGGCCGGCGGACGGACCGCCCGCCCGCGTCAAGGTTACGTGCGAGGTCGGCCGGATGTCCGACCGCGGGTTCCATTTCACGCCGGCTAGCAGCCAGGTCCGCCGCGCGTTTCCCGCCGTGGTCGAGGTGCGGACCCCCGCCGGCGCGTTGCTGGCCTCGCAGCCGTTCGAACTGCGCGTCGTGCCGCGCCATGCCGCCGCCGCGCCGCTGCAGATCCTCTTCCTCGGCGACAGCCTCACGGCGGCCGGCGTGCTCTCCGGCGAGGTCAAGCGTCGGATCGAAGACGACGGCGGCCCGCCGCCGCTGCTCTTCGGGTACCAGGACAACGGCGGGGCGAACCGCCACGAGGGGCGCGGCGGCTGGGGCTTCCGCAGTTTCATCACGCCGTTGCCTTTCTTCTACCGATTCACGGCGTCCGGCATCGCCCACCCGCCGCCCGTCATGGCCGGCTACACGGCCGGCGACCGGCTCTTCCGCATCTACTACAAACTCCTCGAACCGGACGCCGACGGACGCTGGCACGGCGACCTGGTCTGCCAGGTGCGCGGCAAGGAGAATCCCGGCCTGTCCCCCAGCAACATGCCGGCCCCGGCGGCGTCCGGCACGCTCGTCGCCCAGGACCGCGCCGGCGACGGGGACACCCGCATCGCCTACACGCGGGTTGCCTACCCCGTCCCGGGCAACCCGCTCTGGGACGAGACCCTCCACGGCGGCCGGGGCGGCGTGAACGTTCGGCGCTACCTGGCGGCGCGCCGCTTCTGGGGCGGCGCCGACCGGCTGGACGTCGTCTTCGTCCAGCTCGGCGTCAACGACTGCATGGGCGTCACGATCAAGCCGGAATCCCAGCGCGAGCCCCTGCTGAACGCAATCCTGGCGGACTGCAAGACCCTGGTCGCGGCGCTGCTCGATCCGGAGCACGGCTATCCCGACTGCCGCGTCATCCTGGCGCTGCCGCCGATCGGCTGCCATTCGCCGGAAACCTTCCTGGCCAACTACGGCCCCCAGGCCCCCATGGCGCGCTACGAGGCCCATGTGCGGAGCCTATGGGCCCGCCTGCTCCGGGAGTTCGACCAGTCCCCCCGGCATCCCCGCGTGCGGATCGCCGTCAACGGCCTGGTCACCGACCGCGACCTCGGCTACCCCGCCGAGGAGCGCACCGTGGACGGCCGCCAGCGCCGGGTGCACGTCAACGCCGTCCATCCCAACGAGACCGGCTACCGCCAGGGCGCCGACGCCTACTACGGGGCGCTCTGCGGCTGGCTGGCCGACGGCGCCCCCTGACGCGCCGCTACGGCGGGCGCCTCGCCCTCCACGTCCTCCCGTCGGTCATCGTGCAGGCGTTCCTTGACGACTCCACCTGGAGGGCGAAGCTCCCGCCTACGCGGCGCGTCAAGCCGCCGCTACGGCGCGCATGACGCTGAGCCGTTCCCGTGCACGGATCGCGCCGGGAATGACCGCGGATAAGCGCAACTCCCGCAAATCTAGGCCGCGCGGCCGGGATTGACGCGGCCGGCCCGCCTGCTATACTGCGGGCGCACTGGGCGTCGTCGCGTTCCGCCAAGCAGGGAGAATTGCCATGGGTATCGCCGCGATCGTGATTCTGGCCATCATCGTCGTGCTGCTGCTGTCCGGCATGGGGATATTCAACCGGCTGGTGACGCTGCGCAACCGGTTCAAGAACGCCTTCGCCCAGATTGACGTCCAGCTCAAGCGCCGCTACGACCTGATCCCCAACCTGGTCGAAACCGCCAAGGGCTACCTGCAGCACGAGCGCGGAACGCTCGAGGCCGTGGTGCAGGCGCGCAACCAGGCGGCGTCCGCGGTCCAGAAGGCGGCCGCCAATCCGGCCGACGCCGGCGCCATCCAGGGCCTGATGGGCGCGGAATCCAACCTCACCGGCGCGCTCGGCCGCCTGATGGTGGTGGTCGAGGCTTATCCGGACCTGAAGGCCAACCAGACCATGTCCCGGCTGATGGAGGAACTGACCTCGACCGAGAACAAGGTCTCGTTCGCGCGCCAGGCCTACAACGACGCCGTCACGGGCTACAACATCGCGCGCGAGGTCTTCCCGGCGGTGGTCCTGGCCAATCTCTTCGGCTTCGCCCCGGCGCAGCTCTTCGAGATCACCGCGCCCCAGGAGCGCGAGGCGCCCAAGGTCGCGTTCACGTGACATGGACTTCTTCGAACACCAGGACCGGGCGCGGCGCCGGACCTCGCTGCTGGTCGTCTATTTCGGCTTGGCCGTCGTCCTGATCGTGGCGGCGGTCTATCTCGCCGTGCTGACCCTGTTCCGGCAGGCCGCCAGCCCGGCGGCCGGCGCTTCCGCCCCGGCCTGGTGGCAGCCGGACCTGGCGCTGGTCGTGACCCTCGTGACCCTGGCGATCATCGGGCTGGGCACGCTCTTCAAGGTCGCCCAACTGCGCCAGGGCGGCGCGGCCGTGGCCCGCATGCTCGGCGCGCGCGCGATCGCGCCGGGCACGGCCGAGACCGACGAGCGCCGGCTGCTCAACGTGGTCGAGGAAATCGCGCTCGCCTCCGGCACGCCCATTCCGGGCGTCTTCGTGCTCGACGACGAACCCGGCATCAACGCCTTCGCCGCCGGCTATGCCACCGGCGACGCCGTCGTCGCCGTCACCCGCGGATGCCTCGACCGCCTCACCCGCGACGAGCTCCAGGGCGTCATCGCCCACGAGTTCAGCCACGTCCTCAACGGCGACATGCGCCTCAATATCCGCCTGATGGGCCTGCTCAACGGCATCCTGGTCATCGCCCTGATCGGCTACTGGACCCTGCGGCTGACGGCCGGCGGCAGCCGCCGCGTCTCGGGCGGCAGCCGCCGCAAGGGCGGCGGCGCCGCCGCCTTCGTGCTGCTCGGCCTGGCCCTCATGGCCATCGGATACATCGGCGTCTTCTTCGGCAAGCTGATCAAAAGCGCCGTCTCGCGCCAACGCGAATTCCTGGCCGATGCCGCCTCGGTCCAGTTCACCCGCAACCCCGCCGGCCTGGCGGGCGCCCTCAAAAAAATCGGCGCCCTCGCCGCCGGCTCGCGCCTCGGGCACCCCAACGCCGAGCAGGCCAGCCACCTCTACTTCGCCAACGGCCTCGGCGCGTCGCTCTTCGGCTTGATGGCCACGCACCCGCCGCTGGCCGAGCGCGTCCGCCGCATCGACCCGGCCTTCGATGGACGCTTCGACGCCCCGGAACCCCCAACCGCCAACCCCATGCCGGCCGCCGCCGCGCCGCCGCCCGGCCAGCCGACGCCGCACGTGATCGCGATGACGCCGGCGTCCGTGCTCGGCCGCGTGGGCCGTCCGCAGGCCGCCCAACTGGCTTTCGTGGCCGCGCTGCTCGAGGCCCTGCCCGACGCCCTGCGCCAGGCCGCCCGCGATCCCGTCGGCGCCCAGGCTGTGATCTTCGGCCTGCTCTTGAACTCCGCCCCCGCCGTCCTGCTGGCGCAGGACGACGCCCTCGGACGGCTGGCCGATCCGCCGGTGCGCGCCGCCTTGCGCGCCCTGGAACCGGCGCTGGCGGCCCTCCCGCCCGCGGCGCGCCTGCCGCTGGCCGAGTCGGCCCTGGCCGCCCTGCGCGGCCTGGCGCCGCCGGCCGCCGCCCGCTTCCGCGCCGCCTTGCGCGCCCTGATCGAGGCCGACGCCTCCATCTCGCTCTTCGAATACATGCTCGAACGCATGGTCGAGCGCCGACTCGATGCCGCGCGCCATCCCGCCGAGCGGACCGTCATCCAGTATTACGACCTGGCCCCGCTATTACCGGCGGCTGCGGTCCTGCTGTCCACCCTGGCCTACTTCGGACAGGCCGACCCGGCCGCCGCCGCCGAGGCGGTCCGCGCGGGCGCCGAACGCCTCGGCGCCCGCGGCCTGGCCCTGCTGCCGCCGGAACGCTGCGGCCTGCCCGCCGCCGACAGCGCCCTGCGCCTGCTGGCGAGCGCGTCCCCGTTCCTCAAGCGCCGGGTGCTCGACGCCGGCGTGGCCACCGTGGCGGCCGATGGCACGACGACGGTCCAGGAGGCCGAATTGCTGCGCGCGGTCGCCGACGCTCTCGATTGCCCGATGCCGCCCTTCACCCCCAGCGCCGCCGCCTGAGGCCCCCATGAACCGTCGTTGCGCGCGGCGCGGCCTGTGGATCGCTGGCGCCGCGGCGCTCTTGATCCTGCTGCTGGCCGCGGCGCGGCTGCATCGCCGGACGCCGGCGTTCGTCTGGACGGCGCTCGACGTCGGCACCGCCGCCGTCCAGGGCGACGCCCACCTGCTGCGCCTGGACCGCCGCGCCTGGTTCCTGGTGGACACCGGCCCGGCGGAAACCGCCGAGCGCCTGGCGCGCGCCCTGCGCGCCCGCGGCGCCGACCGCCTGGATGCCGTGGTGCTGACGCACGGGCACCGCGATCATGTCGGCGGCTTGCGGCCGCTGTTGGCGGCTGGCATTGCTGTCGGCGCGGTCTATTTCAACCCGCCGCCGCCGGACCTGGCGGCCCGCGAAGCGCCCTGGGGCTGCGACCCCGCGGACTTCGCGGCGCTCGCCCGCGACTTGGCGGCGCGCGGCATCCCGCTGCGCCCGATCGCGCCCGCGTCCCGCTGGATGTTCGGCGACGACCTCGCGGTCGAGGTCCTCTACGTCCACGACGGCCGCTCCCCCCCCATCGGCCCCACGGACATCAACGACATGTCCGCCGTGCTGCGGGTGCGGCACGGGCAATTGGTCTTCCTCCTCGCCGCCGACCTCAACCGCGCCGGCGCCCGCTTCCTGCTCGACCGCGGCGACCCCGCGCGGCTGCGCGCCGACGTCCTCAAGGTTCCCCACCACGGCGCCGAGTCGCTGCCGGCCGACGCCTGGTTCGAGGCCGTCCATCCCGCCGCCCTGGTCGTGACCGCCCCCGCCGCGCTCTGGACCTCCGACGCCTGCCGGCGGGTGCGCCGGCTGGCCGTGCGCCACCGCCTTCCGGCCTACGTCACCGGGCTTCACGGCGACATCACCGTCGCCTCGGACGGCCGGCAGTACCGCATCACGTCGAGGAACCCCGATGCCCCCTGACCCCCCCGACAATCTCGACGCCCTGCTCGCCTGCGCCGAATCCGCCGCGCGCGCCGGCGGCGCCCATGCCCGCGCCCAGGCGCACCGCCGCGGCCGCGTCGCCGCCCGCTTCGCCCACGACGTCAAGCTGGTGCTCGACCGCGAGTGCCAGGACCTCGCCGCCGGCATCATCCGGCGGCGGTTCCCCGGAGCGGACATCCTCGGCGAGGAAACCGCCGCGCCGCGCGGCCGCGCCCCGCGCGGAGGCATGCGCTGGATCATCGACCCGATCGACGGCACGGTCAACTTCTTCCACGGCCTGCCCTGGTGGTGCTGTTCGGTGGCCGTGGAACGCGACGGGCGGACCGTGGCGGGCGCGGTCTACGCGCCGATGCTCGACGCGTGCTACACCGCGCGCCGCGGCCGGCGCGCCGCCTGCAACGGGCGGCCGCTGGCGGTCTCCGCCGCGGCGCGGCTGCGCGATGCCGTGATCCTGACCGGGCTCGACAAGCGCAACGCGCTTCTCGACAGGGAGTTGGCGCTGTTCCGCGACCTCTCGCGGCGCGCCCGCAAGCTGCGCATCCTGGGGTCCGCCGCGCTCGACCTCTGCCAGGTGGCCGCCGGCCGCGCCGATGCCTTCTTCGAGTCCGGCATCTACCTCTGGGACGTGGCCGCCGCCGCCGTGATCGTCGAGCAGGCCGGCGGCGCCGCCGAGATTCTCGCGGACTATGGCGGCCACCGCCTGCGTTTTCTCGCCAGCAACGGACGCCTGCAGGCGCGCCTGCGGCGCGTGTGCGGCCGCGCCGAACTGTGAAATAATCGCCCGGTGCGGCTCGAGAGGAGTCTCGCCCTCCAGTAGTGGCACTATCCCCAAGTTCCACGCTGTTTTCAGTGGCCAACGGAAAGGTTTCAAGATGGTCTCGTGTCCCAGCGGCCGCACAGGCTGTGCGGCCCTACCCATTCCGAGCATCGCAGGTAGG
>CAZEVX010000061.1:0-14888 GCA_964515705.1 uncultured Verrucomicrobiota bacterium
TCAGCCTGCCGGTGGTCGAAACCTCCTCGGCCGAGGCCATTGCCTGGCTGCGCGCACGGGGCCTCCGCATCGCGGCCACCAGCCCGCATGCCGACCTCGACTACACCGCGGCCGATCTGCGGCCGGGCCTGGCGTTCGTCGTCGGCGCCGAGCAGTACGGCTTGAGTTCCCGCTGGATCGAGGCCGCCGACCTGCGCGTGCGCATCCCCATGCGCGGCCAAGCCGATTCCCTCAACGTCGCCACGGCCACCACCATCCTGCTGTTCGAGGCCCTGCGACAGCGGGATCAGGGGCCTCAGGCCAAGGGCGAAGCGCCAAGGGCGCAGGGATAAGAAACGGGAGCGCGCGGGACGACGCCCGGGCACGGACGGCTTTACTTGCCGGCGGCGGGCTTTGGAACGCGGGTCGCCGTTGCCGGCGCCGATGCGTTCGAGACGGCAGCCGCGGGCGCATTCGAGACCGTCGCCTTCGCCGCCGCCTTGGCCGCCGCCTTGGCAGCCGCTTGCGCGGCAGCGACGTCTTTGGCGGCCTTCTCGGCGGCCGCCTTCTTGAGGGCGTTCGAGCGCGCGATCTCCTGGGCCATCAGCATCGGCCGCTCGTAGCGGTACCGCGTCCCGGCCGACAATAACGCCCAGCGGATCGTCTGCCGGCCGCGGGGCGTCTGCATCACCAGCCCCTCGGGCACCGCGTCCTGCACGGCGCCTTCGATGACCGTGCCGTTGGCCAGCCGCGGCGGCGGCGCCGCCTCCTGGGCGCCGACGCGCGGCGCCGAGACGGCGGCCAGGCACAGCACGATTCCCGTGAGACCCGCCGCCACCCTTCGCATGGTTGCCACCCTCGCAAACCGACGACCGGCAACTCCTCGCCGGCCGACTGGTCGCCCCGGTATGCTCCCCCACTCCGCCCGCCTTGTCAAGCGCCGGATGCCTCATCCGGATGCGCGGACACGCCGCCGAGACGTTCGGACAACCGCCGGGCGGCGGCCGCGTTCCGCGGATCAGGGCAAGCGGGCGGCGAGCCGGAGCGGGAAGGCGGGATCCAGGTCGGCCCCGATGCCCGGCGTCTCGGGAAGCGTCACCCGCCCGCGGGCGAACGTCATGCCTCCCGTGACAGGATCGCTGGCGTGCGAACTGTGGCCGTCCAGGTCGGCCCACCGGATCGCGGAGCAGGCGGCGACCACGTGGGCGGCGGCCGTCAGCGCCAGGCGCGAGTCGAGCATGCAGCCAGCCATGCAGGGCAAGCCGGCCGTCTCCGCCAGATGGGCGATGCGGATCATGGCGCGGAGCCCGCCGGCCTTCATCAGCTTGATGTTGATGGCGTCGCAGGCTTCGGCCCGGATCAGGCGCAGCACGTCGGCCGGTCCGCAGGCCGCCTCGTCGGCCATCACCGGGATCGGGCTGGCCGCTTTCACCGCCCGCAGGCCGCCCGTATCCGAGGCCGGAACAGGTTGTTCGACGAACTGCACGTCGAAGCGCTGCATGGCCGCCAGGATGTCCACCGCCTGCGGCGCGGTCCAGCCCTGGTTGGCGTCCACCCGCAGGCGGACGGACGGCCCGACCGCGGCGCGAATCGCCGCCAGCCGCCGCAGGTCAATGTCGCGGCCCTGGCCAACCTTGATTTTGATCGTCGAGAACCCGGCGGCGACGCCATCCCGCGCCCGGCGCGCCATGGGTTCCGGCTCATCCAGGTCCACGGTAATATCGGTCTCGAACGACGTGCGGTCGCCGCCAAGCAGCCGGAAGACGGGCAACCCGGCGACTTTTCCCAGGATGTCGAACAGGGCCGTTTCGCAGGCCGCCGCCGCACTCGGAGCGGACGCGACGAAGGCCGCGAACGCGCGACCGAGCCTCTCGATCTCCAGCGGATTCTCGCCGAGCACGATCTGGCCCATCGCGCGCGCCGCGGCAACCGTGCCTGCCTGGGTTTCCCCGCTCACGGGTGGAAACGGACTCGCTTCCCCGAGGCCGGTGATCCCGGCGTCCGTCAGGACCCGCACCAGAACATGATTGGCCGCGGTGACTGTCCCGAGAGCAATCCGGAACGGCGCTTTCAAGGGAAGATCGTAGGCGTAAATCTCCACTCCCGTCACCCGGAGCGGCGATCTCGCCCGCGCGGAAACGGCCGACGGCGGCGCCATCATGGGCATCGGCTTCTCAGGCATATGGGGCTTCTATACAACGCCTGTCGTCGGCAAATCAAGACTTTCCGTGTTGACGCCGCGCCCGGCAATCGCCTATAGCTTGGGCCGCCCCGCAGGCGGACCGCCATGAAGACCGCCACGACATTCCCGAAACCTCCGGCCGTCATCCCAACCGGGATGCCGGGACTTCGAACCCGAAGGACACTGCCCATGCGCGCGCCGCCCTGGTTCGTTCCCGTCGCGTTGCTGCTGTCCGGCTGCGCGACCTACCTCACCTACCAGATGCCCGGAATCCCGGCCGACGCCAGCCAGGTTGCCGTGCTTTGGGTGCCGGTGAACCTCGACCCGCTCGAGGTCAACGGCCACCCGATCGGGCCGCACCTGATGGCCGTCAACAACCGTTTCAAGATCGAGTTGCCGCCAGGCCGCCACGCCATCACCGTGCGCTACGCCGGGCTGGCGGGCGGGCCGGCCATCGAGCAGGAGCAGATGATCCGGTCGCCGCCGGTGACCGTGGCGCTGGAGGCGGCGGCCGGCCGGCAGTACCGGCTGGCTTATGCGCGCCCGGACGTGGACCTCTACGTCGAGAAGACCCTGACGAACATCCCCGTGCGGGTCGAGGACATGACCGCGGACTCGGCCCTGGTCCGCCGTTACGCGCGCGGCGGGTCGCACCGCATCGTCGTTCCGCCTGTCCCGGAGGCCACGCCGGCCAGCGCCCCCCCGCCCGCGCCGCCCACTCCGGGCGGCAGCAACAGCGCCGCGCAGTTGAAGCACTGGTGGAGCCGGGCCAGCGAGGCGGAGCGCGGCGACTTTTTGAAGTGGACCGTCCAGCCGGCCGGCTCCAACGCGACGGCGCCCTAATACCAACGCCATGTCTTGCGCGCCCGGTCAGGGGACCGGGCCTACAGCGCGCCGGGTATCTCGGCGTTTTCTGCAGGCCGCGTGCCCGCACGCGGCGTGGACGCAGGATGATGTTGGCATTAGAGCATCGGGATGTCCACGTCGAACGGCGGACGTTCGAGGGCGGCCCGCAGGATCGCCTGGAGCAGTTGCGGGTAGGCAATGCCCGCCACGTTCGCGGAGCGCGCCAGGGCCACGTCCTCGTCGAGCGAGGGATTGCAGTTGACCTCGAGCACGGTTGGCTGCCCGGCGCCGTCGAGCCGGATGTCGACGCGCCCGTAGCCCCAGCCCCCGACCGCCCGGAAGGCCTGCAAGGCCGTGCGCCCGATCTCGCGCGCCAGTTCCGGCTCGACCGGCGCCGGGCAGACGACGGACGTGCTGCGGTACTCGATGGTGTTCTCCTGCCACTTGGCGGCGTAGGACATGATCGGCGGGATGTTGGGAGGCAGCTTCGAATAGTTGACCTCGGCCAGCGGCAGCACGCAGGGCTTGCGCCCGCCGAGGATGCCGACGTTGAATTCGCGGCCGGGCAGGAACCGCTGGGCCAGCGCCGGCTGCGAGTAGGTCTTGAGGATGTCGCGCACCTTGTTCCGCAGCGCCTTGCGCGTATAAACCACCGAATCGCGGTCGAGTCCGATGCCGGCGTGCTCGCGGCTGGGCTGCACGATCAGCGGGAACTGCCAGTGGCGCCGGTCCACGTCGCCGATGCGCTCGAGCAGTTCCGTCTGCGGCGGCACTGCCACGCCGGCGCCGTGCAACAGGCTGGCCACCATGTACTTGTAGCGGGTCAACCCCAGCGCCAGCGCCGAGGAGCCGGTCATGGGATAGCCAAGCATGCGCACCAGGGCGGCCACGCGCATCTCGTACAGGGCCCCGTGCACGACGTCGTCGTACTGGTTAAAAACCGCGTCGGGCCGCAGGCGCCGCAGTCGGCGCTGAAACGCCAGAAGGTCCTGGGCCAGCGGCAGAATCGTGACCTTGTGGCGGAGCCGCCGCAGCGCCCGTGCCATGCGGCGGATCATGCGTCGCAGGTCTTCCATGCCGCTGGTGTCGCCCGGCTGGTCCGGCACCCCCATGACACAGGCGTTGTAGATCAGGGCGATGTGAAGGCGGTGGCTTCGCATGGCGGCTGGTCCGGCCCCCCCCGCGCCGGGTAATAAGCGGCGAACGCCGTGCCGGGAACGCCGGGTTACGCTTACGATAGGCGACGAGCGGCCGGCCGTAAAGGAAAAAACCGTGGCCGGAGTTTCCGGCCGGGTTACCCGGAGGCGACCGGCCCCTTGGTCAGGATCAAGTTGCCGTCCGGCTCGCCGGTGACCACGATGGCATAGGCCCGGGCGGCACGGGCGTAAAACGCCTCGCGCGGCAGTTGCGCCAGGTCGCGGAAGGCCGGGTGCCGGCGCCGCAGGATCTCCCGGAAACGTCCGTACGCCGGCGGCTCCGGCCCCCAGGCCGAGCAGTCCATGCTCAGGACCGGGTCCGGCACGAAGGCATCGAGGGGCATGACCGACAGGATCGCCTCCAGCAGCAGATCGGCCGGCACGCCGTCGGCGCGGAGCAGCCGCCGGGCATGGCTGGCGGCCGGGAAATCGACATCCGCCAGCACCAGCGCGTCGCCGTGCCCCATGCTCATCAGGGCATGGACCAGGTCGGGCGACAGGCAGGCCGGGATTCCCTTCAGCATGCCCCGGCCTTTCCGCGGGCGCGTCCGGAACGCCCGGGGGCGCGCGCGCGCTCCGGCAGGGCGGGGTCCATCAGGACCTTGATGATCTCCCGGCCGTCGAGCGCCACGCCGCGGCCGATGGCGTCGAGGACGCGTTCGACGTCCCCGAGCGGCACCCGGTGCGTGACCAGCCTTTCGAGCGGGAGGCGCGGGTCGGCGATCAGCGGCAGCGCCCGCACGAAATGCTCGGCCTCGTTGTCGAAACTCCCGATGATCCGGATGCCCTTTTCCAACAGGTCCTTGCAGGGGTTGAAGGGAATGGTGCCGGAGTCCACGAAGTTGCCGACCTCGACCAGCGTGCCCGACGGGCGCACGAAGCCCAGGGCTTCCCGGAACGCCGCCGCCGTGCCGACGGTGTTGATGACCACATCGGCCCCCACCCGGTTGAGGGAGTGCTCGATTACGAACTGCCGGCGGTCCCGCCCGTCGGGGACATCTGCCTGGCAGAGCGCCAGGTCGGCGCCCATGGCGCGGGCGGCCGCGAGCCGACGCCGGTTGCGCCGGCCGGTGGCGATCAGGCGCGCCGCCCCAGCGACCTTGCAGGCGGCCACCGTCAACAGACCGATCGGCCCGGCGCCCTGGACCACGACGGTATCGCCGGGCCGGATACGGGCGTGCAGCAGCGCGTGCACGACCACGGCCATCGGCTCGAGAAACGCCGTGCGCTCGGCGGTCGTTTCGGATTTCAGGAAGAAGGAGTTAGGGTCGTGCAGGTAGAGATACTCGCCATAGCCGCCGGTGAAATGCGGCGGCCGATCGGCCCGCGGCCAGGTGCCGTAGGTCTTCCAGTGCGCGCATTTCTCGGGCGTCTTGGCAATGGCGCAGAAATAGCAGCGCCGGCAGTGAATGGCTGGGATCACGCCGATGCGATCGCCGACCCGCAGGGGGTGCCCGACCGAGTCGGCGGCCACCCCCGCCCCCAGGGCGGCGACGGTGCCGGAGAGTTCGTGCCCGAGGCTGATCGGGTACTCCAGCCCGAAGACCGCCTCGGCCGGGGCGTGCCAGGTGTGAACGTCCGTGCCGCAGACGCCGCAGCATTCGATCCGCATCAGCACCGTGCCCGGGGCCGGGTCGGGCACCGGGTACGGGCCGACCACGAAATGGCCGGCGGGCTTGTCCAGCAGGCTGGCGCGCGCGAGGCGGGGTGGCATGGGATTGCCCTCGGTGAAAGGACGGCCGGCGGGTCAGTCCTCGTCGACGTTGAAGGCCATGTAGCCATCGAGATTCGTGTGGCGCGTGGCCATCTGCGCCGCGGTGATGCCGAGCTTTTTCATGAGCAGTTGGATGACGATATCCTCGAACACGAAGAGCGTCTGCTCGAAGAGCGCCGCCATCGGCTGGACGGACGGGATTTCGTAGGGCCGCCCGCCATGGACCTGCCCGCGCAGCGTGACCACGAAGTCGCAGAGGTTGGCGGCCTTGGAGTCCGGGTTGGCGGTGACGGCCGCGACGGTGGCGCCGAGGTTCTTGGCGAAGCCCATGACCGTGTAACAGATCGTGGTGCAGGCGCCGTTGGCGATCAGCAGGTCGCCCGGCCCGAGGTTCGGGCAGGTGGTGTCGTAGACCACGTGGGCCTGAAGGCCCATGTGCATGAGCCGCATGACAAAGGCGCGCGTCGCGCACTGCATGCGTCCCATGCCGAACACCTGGATGCCGCGGGCGCGCGCCAGGGCGTCGAGCAGCCGCTCGATCTCGTGCTCCTTGACGTCCAGCAGCACCCGGCGGTGCTCCTCCAGAACCGTTTCCGCCAGCAGGCGATAGGCTGACATTGCCGGCCTCCTGTTCCCGCTCCCCCGGGGCGCGCCGCCGGCCCTCAGACCCGGCGCGTGTCGCCGGGCATCCGCGGGACCTCGAGCGCACCGGCGTGTTTCAGAACGGCGTCCAGGTTGCCAAACACCTTGTGAAAGGCCGCCACGATGGCCTCCATCAAGGGGCGTCCGTTGGGCGGGAAGATGTGGTTGATACAGAACGACCGATCGAACATGTCGACCGTCACCGGGTAGTCCATCGGGTCGTAGCGCATCCGGCGCGCCGCCGGCCGGACGTGGCGGCAGTTCCAGGGACAGCCGCGCGGGTAGACGGTCCGGCGCAGGAACACCTTCTGGGCGGGCACCGGCATGTTGTGCCACTCGAAGGTCGGGACGCCCTCCTCGAACAGCGCGCGCTGCACCGCCCAGCGGAAGCGTTTCGGGTGCAGGCGGGTGATCCCGAGCCGCTCGGGATACAGCCGCACCTTGTACAGGTGCCAGGCGTGGACGTAGCCCGGCGGCACCTCGGGCGGGCGGACCCCCTCGATCCGGCCCAGTTCCCGGCAGAGATACTCGCAGTTCCGGGCGCGCGCCGCCTGAAGGGCGTCGAATCGGCGGAGCACCGAGCGGCAGAAGGCGTCGGCCATCTCGTGGTTGCGATAGTTGAAGCCCATGATCTCGGCGTCGTAGAGCCGGATCGCGCCGCGCGGCACGGCGCGCTCCCCGAACATGGCCATCTTGCGGGCGCGGTCCATGAGGGCGGCGTCGTTGGTGGTGACCACTCCGCCCTCGCCGGCCGGCAGGTTCTTGCTGCCGTTCAGGCTGAACCCGGCCAGGTCGCCGAGCACGCCGGCGCTCCGGCCGCGATACCGCGCGCCGGCCGCCTGGGCGGCGTCCTCGATGACCGCCAGGCCATGCCGACGGGCGAGGCGGTTGATCGCGTCCATGTCGGCGCAGAGGCCGTGGACATGCACCGGCAGCAGGGCGCGCGTGCGCGGGGTAATGCGCTCGGCGATCCGGCGCGGGTCCATGTTCATGGTGTCCGGATCGATATCCACGAAGATCGGGATGCCGTTGTGCGCCAGGACCGCCTGGCTCGTGGCCCAGAAGCTGTACGCCGGCGTGAGAACCTCGTCCCCCGGGCCAATGCCGACCGCCGCCACGCAGGCATGCAGGGCGGCGGTCCCGGAATTGACCACCAGGGCATGCCGCGCCCCAACGTAGGCCGCGAACTCGCGCTGCAGCCCGAGCACCTCGCGTTCCATCGGCCCCCAGAGCACCCCGCGCCGCAGCACCCGCGCCACGGCCCGGATGTCGCCCGCCGTCACCGGCGGCCAGGGTTGCTTCATGGACGCGGGCACCGTCTTGCGGCCGCCGTCGATCGCCAGCCGAGTCGCCATGTCGGACCTCCCGTTTTCGTAAACGTATGGCAACGCTTATAGCAGGCCGGCGGCGCGCGTCAAGAGGATTGCCGCACGATCAGGCGCGGTTCCAGCCGCACGGTGCGCGGGGGGGTCTCCGGCCGCTGGATCGCCTCCCAGAGGAGCGCGAACGCCTGCCGGCCGATCTCGTCGGTCTGCTCGGCCACGGTCGTCAGCGGGACATCGAGCAGGTCGGTCAACGCCAGGTTGCTGAAGCCCACCAGGGCGGTGTCGCCGGGAATGCGCACGCCGCGCTCCTTGAGGAATCGGTAGGCGCCGAGCGCCACGCGGTCGTTAATGGCCACGATGGCGTCCGGCCGCGGGGCGCGCCACAAGTCGCGGACGGCGCGGTAGCCGTCGGCTTCCTCGAACCCGGCGACGACCTCGCGCCAGGCGAGAAGCGGGGTGGCTTGCACGCCGGGATCCCGCAGGCCGCGGCGATGTTCCCGGCTCATGACCATGCCGGGAGGACCGGCCAGGTATCCCCAGCGGCGGTAGCCGCGGGCCAGCAGATGCCGCGCCACGGCGCGCGCCCCGGCCTGGAAGTCGGTGACCACGCAACTGGCGGCCACACCAGGCTTATAGCGGTCCACGAAAACGAACGGAATTCTAAGACGTCGCAGGCGGCGATAGGCAGCCGTCTGGCCGGGACGACCCGCCGGCGCCAGGACAAACCCGTCCACGCGGAACTCGCGCAGCAGGGTGATTTCCATGGTCTCGCGCTCGTAGGATTCGTGGCTGTGGGCCAGCAACACGCGGTAATGCCGGGCGCTGGCCGCGCGCTCGATGGCAGCGGTGATCTCCGGAAAGAACGAACTGCTGACGTCCGGGATGATCAGGCCGATGACCCGCTGGGGGGCGCCGCGCATTCCCGAGGCCAGCCGGTCGCGCACGTAGTCGCGCCGCGCCATGGCCCTCATCACACGCCGCCGCAGGACGTCCGAGACGCCGGGCCGGTTATTGCACACCCGCGACACGGTCATCTGGGACACGCCCAGCTTCTCGGCCAGCATCCTCTGGGTGACGGGAGTCATGAGGGTCGCGGCACGGGCCGCCGCGCGCCTGCCGACGCGGCTATGACCGTTTGGAACGCGCCGGCCGGCGCGCCTCCGCGAGCCGCTGGCGCGCCTCGCGCACGCCCAGCCCGCGCAGGGCCATCAGGGCCTGGCGCGTGACGTGCCGCAGCCGCAGCCCGCCCTGGCGGTGTTCCCACTTCAGGACGGACTGGCCGCCGACGCCCACCAGCCGGCCGAACTCCGCCTGCGACAGGTTCAGGCGCCGCCGCAGGGCCTTGACGCCCCGGGCCGTCATCCGTCCCTTGACGGCCGGAGCGGCCGCGGCGGTCGCGGCCGCTTCCGCCGGCTTGCGCGCCAGCGTTTTCTGCAGCGCCCCCAAGACACGCTCTTGGGCGGCGACCTGGCGGCGCAATTGCGCCAGCGCCCGGCGCCCCGCGGCGCGGTCTTTCTTGAGCCCGCCGATGGCGAGCCGGATTTCCTTGCGCGCCAGACGGCAAACGTGATCCTTCAAGACGCCCATCAACTTTGACATGGCCATCGTTCCTTTCTGCTCGCCGCCGCTATCCGTCCCTGGGGTATTCCCGGTAGCGTTGATGTCGCAGTCTACATTCGTCCGGCCGGATGGCAAGCACGAATGGAATTGACCATGATTGGCGCGTACGCCACGGTTGGACTTGCGCGGCGGTCGATATGACAACGTCCAGCGGCGCGGGCCGTAAGACCGCGCCAATCATGAGGATCACGCTGCGCGTGATCGGGAGCACAGCATCACCGGTTGAGCGTGAATACGAAAAAGGATGTGCTGACGCGCGAATGTTTGGGATTGACGGGCGCGCACACCAGGGCGGCGTCATTCTGGGCGGCTCACTCGGAGAGTTCGCCCCACCCACGGCCCATGCCGGCAACCCGGTGGGGCGACGCCTCCGGCGGAGCCGTCTTTTCGGAGAATGACACCGCCCTGGCGCATACACCAGGGCATTCCCCGACGCCATCCGCGCCGCACGCTCGAGACCCGCGGCCTGGCAGGCCGCACGGCCGCCGAACTCGCGGCGCAGGTCGCATGCCGCGGACCGCGGGGCCATTTCCTCCCTTTGCGGATCCGCGGCATGCTCGCGCGTGGCGCCGGCCCGTCTCGGGCCCGGCCGCCCCCCTACGCGTCTCCGTCGTCCTGCTCCTCGAACCGGCAGATGCCGCGCCGGGATGTTTCGATGAAGTCGCAGAGCTGGCGCACGGGTTCGCAAGTGTTCCGCTCGGCGCGCAAGCGGGCCACCGCCTGGCTGATATTCAGCCCGGCCTGGTACAGGACATGGAAGGCCCGCCGCAACGCCTGGCGATCGTCGGACGACAGGCCGGCGCGCCGCAGGCCGACCGTATTGAGACCGGCAACGGCGTTGAGATGGCCGCTGCGTATGATGCAGAAGGGCGGCACGTCCTTGCTGGCGGCGGTCAACCCCGACATCATGACCAGCGTCCCGATCCGGCAGAACTGGTGAACGACCGAGTTGCCGCTGATGAAAGCACGGTCGCCGACCTCGACGTAGCCGGCCAGCAGGACGCCGTTGGCAAGGATCACCTGGCGGCCAAGGCGGCAGTTGTGGGCCACGTGGCTGTTGGCCATTAGAAAACAGCCGTCGCCCACGACCGTTTCGGTGTCGGGCTTGGTTCCGCGATGCACGGTCACGCCCTCGCGCACGACGCAGCCGTCGCCGAGGCGCACGGCGCTGGTCCCGCCCTTGAAGGCCAGGTCCTGGGGCAGGTCGCCCAGGACCGCATGGTCGTGGATCACGCAGTCGGCGCCCACCTCGGTGTGCGGAAAGAGGGTGACCCGCGGGCCGATGCGCGTCCGGGCGCCGATGCGCACGGCGCGGTCGAGGATGGCGAATGGACCGACGGTAACGTCCTCCCCGAGGATCGCCTCGGGATGCACCAGGGCTGTCGGATGAATCGCGGGACTGCTGTTCATGGGGAACCTCGTTGGAGAGCGGCCGGCCGGCATGGGTCGGCCGCCGGCGCCGCCGGTTCGCGAGCGATCGGCGCGGGGCCGTGCGTCCGCCAGGCGCGTCGGACCGCCTCGGCGATCTCGGCCGGGCCCATGTCCGGCGCCATGGGCAACCAGATCACGCGGCATTGGCGGCGGAACCAAGTCATCTGACGTTTGGCCAGTTGGCGAGTGCGGCGGACCGTGCGCTCCATGGCCTCGGCGCGGGAACACCGCCCCCGCAGACAATCCATGGTCTCGGCATATCCGATCGCCAGCCGGGCGGTGGGCGCCTCCTCCAGGCCTTCGGCCATCAGGCGTTCGACCTCGTCGAGCAGACCGCCGTCGAACATGGCCTGTACCCGGGCGCGGATGCGATCGTATAGCACGGCGGGTTCCCAGAGCAAGCCCGGAATCGGCGGGCCTTCGGCTCCCCGCCTCCAGCCATGCGCCGCGGCCGGCGCGCCGGCTAGCGCGGCTTCCAGCGCCCGGACCAGCCGCCGTGGATTGCACGGGTCCGCCAGGGCGGCGAACTGGGCGGGCGCCGCCGCCCGCACCCAGGACTGCAATCCCGCGACGCCTTCCGCCGCCAGCCGGTGCGCGGCGGCCGCGCGGACGGACTCCCGCGCGGGATTCCCCGCCGCCAGGCCGTCGGTCAAACTCTTGATGTAGAGCCCCGTCCCGCCGACAACGATGACCGGGCACTGCCGGGCGGCGGCGCCGCGCAGGGCCTCCAACGCGGCGGCGCGCCAGGCGCCCACGCTGAATCGTTGGTTGCAGGCCACGAGGTTGAGACCGTGATGCGGGACTCGGGCGCGCTCCGCGGCCGTCGGCTTGGCGGTGCCGATGTCGAGCCCGCGGTAGACCAGCATGGCATCGGCGGAGAGAATGTCGTGGCCGTCACGCTCGGCAAGGAGTTGGGCGGCGGCGCTCTTGCCCGAGGCCGTAGGCCCCACGAGGAACCAGGCGCGGAGATCAGGGTCGGGCGGCGGGACCGGCACGATCCCCTCCCCCCGGGGCGGCCGCGGGCACGCCGGGCGCCAGGCGCTCGACGGAGATCCATAGGGTCGAGACGGCGTAAATGCCCACGCCCAGGCAGATGGCGGCATCGGCCAGGTTGAAAGCCGGCCAGTGCAGACCGGCCCAGTGGACATCGAGAAAATCGGTGACGTAGCCCAGCTTGACCCGGTCAACGAGGTTGCCGAGGATGCCGCCCGCCAGGCACCCGATCGCCAGACGGTGCACGCGCCGGTCGTCCACCAGCCAGCGGTAACACAGCGCCATCAGCAGGAGAACGCCGAGCGACAGCAGGACCAGCCACTCGTTCTGGTGCTGGAACAAGCCCCAGACCGCGCCGGTATTGCGGAGGTAGGTCAGGTTGAACCACCCGGCCAGCACTTCCCGCGATTCGCCCGGCAGGAACTGGCGGCGGACAGCCAACTTGCTGAACTGGTCGAGCACCACCAGGAGTAGACTGAGCGAGAGCATCCGCACGGGCGCGCTCCCCCAAGCCGGCGGCGACCGGCGGGTCATTCGTCGTCGCCGGTCTCGGCCGCGGGCTTGTCGGCATTCGGGAACAGCGCCGGACCGTCGAAGGCGCGCAGACCCTTGCGGGCGCTTTCCGCTCGTGACTGGCAGCCGACGCACATGCGGGAGTACGGCAGGACGTCGAGACGCGCTTTTTCGATCCCGCCGCCGCAGGATTCGCAGGCCCCATAGGTCCCCAGCCGCAGGCGGTTGAGGGCCTCCTCGATTTCGAAGACGATGTCCTGCTCCAGACTGACGCGGTTGAGGGCGAAATCGCGGTCGAAATTATCGGTCCCCTGCTCCTCGGACCGGAAGTTGATCTCGTTGTCGTGCGGCGTCCGGTTGAGGTTGTCGGCCGCCAAAAAGTTGATCTGGCCGGTCATGCGCTCCCGCAAGCGCAGCAGTTTGTCCCGCAGGTCTTTGAGCTTCTCCGGGCGCACGAACTTGGCGGGCGCCGGGCCAATTGGAAACGCCGCTTCCACGGCCGGCAGCAGTGCTACAGCCTTCTGCGGTTTGGCCAACCGGCCGCGTTTGGCAGCGGCGGCCGGCCGGGGCCGTGCCCCTTTGGTCACCGGCTTCCGTGGCGGCTGTTTCCGCGCCTTGCTGGTTGACTTGGTCTTGGCCATGATGCCCCCCCCTGCCATCCACGGATTCGCCGGACTCCCCGGCAGCACCGCCTCCCGGTACTCCGAGGGAGCGAAGACAGTAGCGGCGGCTCCGTCCGATGTCAAGGGATTGCCGCCGCTTTTTTGGCCCTGGCTACTTCCGGCGCGGCGCCCGGGATTCCGCCGGCGCGGCGGGCGGCATCAGGCGCACCGTCAGGCGGTCGTCGCACGCCTCCACCGCGAGGGCCGCGCCCTCCACCGTCTTGGCGGACAGCAGCAGCCGGGCCACCGGGGTTTCGAGCTCCTGCTGCAGGTAACGCTTGAGCGGGCGGGCGCCATAGACCGGGTCGTATCCGTGGCGCGCGGCACAGGCGCGTGCGGCGGGCGTCAGCTCCAGGGCGATGCGCCGCTCGGCCAGCCGCGCGCGCAGGTCGGCCACCTGCAAGTCCACGATCCGTTCAAGCTGGGGCTCGCTCAGCGGCGTGAACAGCACCACGTCGTCCACGCGGTTCAGGAACTCGGGCCGGAAATGGGCCCGCAGGGCCTCGAGCACCTGGCGGCGGGCGCCGTCGGCCAGGCGGCCGTTGCGGTCGATGCCCTCGATCAGGATCGGCGACCCGATATTGCTGGTCATGATGACGACGGTGTTCGTGAAGTTCACGGTGCGCCCGTGGGCATCCGTGAGGCGTCCCTCGTCCAGGAGCTGCAGCAGGACGTTGAAGACGTCGGCATGCGCCTTCTCGATCTCGTCGAACAGCAGCACGCAGTAGGGCTTGCGGCGGACCGCCTCGGTCAACTGGCCGCCCTCCTCGTACCCGATGTAGCCGGGCGGCGACCCGATCATGCGCGAGACGGCATGCTTTTCCATGTACTCGCTCATGTCCAGGCGCACGAGATTGTCCTGGCTGTCAAACAACGCCGCCGCCAGGGCCTTGGCAAGTTCGGTTTTACCGACGCCGGTCGGCCCCAGGAACAGGAACGATCCGATCGGGCGCCGGGGATCCTGGATGCCGCTGCGGGCGCGCAGCACGGCGTCGGCCACGGCGCGGACGGCATCGTCCTGGCCGACGACCCGTTCATGCAGGAGCTGGTCGAGCCGCAGCAGCTTGTCGCGCTCGCCCTCCAGCAGGCGTGTCAGCGGGATGTGGGTCCAGCGCGAGACGACCTCGGCGATTTCCTCCTCGGTGACTTCCTCGCGCAGGAGGGCCGCTCCGCTGCCGCTGTCGAGCGCCTGGAGCTGGCGTTCCAGGCCGGGGATGATGCCGTGCCGCAGCTCGGCCACCTTGTCGAGATCGTAGGCGCGTTCGGCCGCCTCGCCGTCGCGGCGGGCCTTGTCGAGCTGTTCCCGCAGGGCCTGCTTGCCGGCCAAGCTGCGCTTCTCCTGTTCCCAGCGCGCCCGCATGGCGGCGGCCTCGGTCCTGCGCTCGGCGAGTTCCCGCCGCAGGGCCGCCAGGCGCTCGCGGCTGGCGGCGTCCTTTTCCTTCTTCAGAGCGGTTTCCTCGATCTCCAGCCGCATGACCTTGCGGGTGATTTCGTCCAGCTCCGCCGGCATGGAATCGATTTCCGTCCGGATCGAGGCGCAGGCCTCGTCCACGAGGTCGATCGCCTTGTCCGGCAGGAATCGGTCGCTGATGTAGCGGTTGGAGAGCACGGCCGCCGACACCAGGGCAGCGTCCTGGATGCGCACGCCGTGATGAACCTCGAAGCGTTCCCGGAGCCCCCGCAAGATTGAGATCGTGTCCTCGACCGAGGGCGCCTCCACCAGCACCGGCTGGAAGCGGCGTTCGAGGGCGGCGTCCTTCTCGACGCGCTCGCGGTATTCGTAGA
>CAZEVX010000062.1:0-14480 GCA_964515705.1 uncultured Verrucomicrobiota bacterium
ACCAAGGTCTTCGCCCTCGCCGGCAAGGTCGTCAATACCGGCCTGGTCGAAGTCCCGATCGGCACGCCGCTCGGCGCGATCATCTACGGGGTGGGCGGCGGCATCCCCGGCGGCAAGCAGTTCAAGGCCGCCCAGATCGGCGGCCCGTCCGGCGGCTGCATCCCGCGCCAGTACCTCAATGTGCCGGTGGACTACGAGTCGCTCAACGAACTCGGCGCCATCATGGGGTCCGGCGGCTTGATCGTCATGGACGAGGACAGTTGCATGGTGGACGTCGCCCGGTTCTTCCTGGAGTTCGTGCAGGAGGAGTCCTGCGGCAAGTGCCCGCCCTGCCGTATCGGCACCAAGCGCATGCTCGAAATCCTCGAACGCATCTGCGCCGGGCATGGCCAGGAGGGCGACATCGAGCGCCTCGAACAGCTCGGCCGGGTGATCCGCGACACCGCGCTCTGCGGGCTCGGCCAGACGGCGCCCAACCCGGTGCTCTCGACGATCCGCCATTTCCGCGACGAATACGAAGCCCACATCCGCGACCGGCGCTGCCCGGCCGGCGTCTGCGCGGCGCTCGTCCGGGCCCCCTGCCAGAACGCCTGCCCGGCGGGCGTTGACGTGCCCGGCTATGTCTCCCTGATCGGCGAGCGGCGCTTTGCGGAGGCCCTGCGGCTGCACCGCGAGCGCAACCCCTTCGCCGCCGTCTGCGCCCGGGTCTGCTTCCACCCCTGCGAAGGCAAGTGCCGCCGCGCCGCCCTCGACGAGCCGGTGTCGATCCGCGGGCTCAAGCGCGTCATGGCCGACCAGGAAACCCGCGCGCAACTCCCCGCCGTGCGCCCCAACGCCGAGAATGCCCGGCGCAAGGTCGCCATTGTCGGCGCCGGCCCGGCGGGCCTGGCCTGCGCCTACTTCCTGGCGCGCCTGGGATACAAGCCGACGGTCTACGAGGCTGCCCGCCGACCGGGCGGCATGCTGGTCCAGGGCATCCCGGCCTATCGCCTGCCGCGCGCGATCCTCGATCGCGAGGTGCGCATGATCCAGAAACTGGGCGTGACCCTCAAGACCGGCCGGCGCCTGGGCAAGGGCCTGACCCTCAAGGGTCTGCGGGCGCAGGGGGTCGAGGCCGTCTGTCTGGCGATCGGCGCCCCCGAAGGCCTGAAACTGGGCGTGCCCGGCGATGCGCTCAAGGGCGTCGTCGAGGCCATCGCCTTCCTGCGCGACTACAACCTCACGGGCAAGGCGCGGGTCGGCCGGAAGGTCGCGGTCATCGGCGGCGGCAACGCCGCGATCGACGCCGCCCGCACGGCGCTGCGGCTGGGCGCCGAAACGGTCACGGTCTTCTACCGGCGCACCCGCGAGGAGATGCCGGCCTGGGGCGAGGAGGTGGCCGAGGCCGAGCGCGAGGGTATCCGCCTGGCGATGCTGACGGCGCCCAAGGAGGTGATCGGCCGCGGCGGGCGTGTCACCGGCCTGCGCTGCGCGGCGATGGACCTGGGCGAATTCGACCGCAGCGGCCGGCGGCGCCCGGTGGAGAAGCCGGACGGCGCCTTCACGGTCGGGGTCGACATGGTGATCGCCGCCATCGGCCAGCGCCTGGACGCCCCCGCCCTGCTCGGCGGCCTGGAGGTGCGCCTGCGGAAGGACGGGTCGCTCGAGACCGACCCGTCCAGCGGCCAGACCTCGCTGCCCTGGCTCTTCGCCGGCGGGGACGCCGCCCGCGGCCCGGCCTCGGTCACCGAGGCCATCGGCGACGGCGAACGGGCGGCCGTGGGCATGGATGCCTTCCTGACCGGCGCGCCGCACGCCTTCTGGCGCGCGACGCAACCGGCGGACACGGCCTTCGACCCGGACGCCGACCCGGTCCCGACGCCCCGGGCGCGCGCCGGGCTGCTGCCGGTCAACCGGCGCGGCGGCAATTTCCAAGAGATCGAACTGGCCTTGAGCGATACCGTCGCCCTGCGGGAAGCGCGGCGCTGCCTGCGTTGCGATTACCGGGAACCCGCCAAGCCGTAACCTCCGACGCCCATCCAGGAACCGCCCACGCCATGATTACCCTGACGATCGACGGCACCACCGTGCAGGTCCCGAAAGGGACGACGCTCCTGGCCGCGGCCCGCCAGTGCGGGATCCGCATCCCGACGCTCTGCTACCTCGAGAACGTGCAGGCCATCGGCGCCTGCCGGCTCTGCGTCGTGGAGGTCGAGGGCGCCAAAACGCTGCTGGCGGCCTGCGTGACCCCCGCGGCCGAGGGCATGCGGGTTCAGACGCACTCGCCGCGCGCGCGCGAGGCGCGCCGCACGGTGGCCGCGCTGCTGCTCTCCGACCACGAGGGCGAATGCCAGGTCTGCGAACGCAGCGAGGACTGCGACTTCCAAAAACTGATGAGCGAGCTGGGGGTGCGCGAGGTCTGCTACCGCGGCGCCAAGAGCCGCAAGGTCGCCGATGCCAGCACGCCGGCCCTGGCCCGCGATTCGTCCAAGTGCATCCTCTGCCGGCGCTGTGTCACGGTCTGCGCCGGCGTGCAGGGCGTCGGCGCCCTGGCGCCGCAGTTCCGCGGCTTCAAGACCCTCATCGGGCCGGCCTTCACGTCCACGCTCGACGACGTCGCCTGCGTCCAGTGCGGCCAGTGCGCCGCGGTCTGCCCGGTGGGAGCGATCGTCGAAAAAGACGATACCGCCCGTGTCTGGGCGGCGCTCGACGACCCGGCGCAGCACGTCGTGGTCCAGACCGCCCCCGCCATCCGCGCGGCGCTCGGCGAGTGCTTCGGCTACCCGCCAGGCACCCGGGTGACCGGCAAGATGGTCTCCGCCCTGCGGCGGCTGGGATTCGACGCCGTTTTCGACACGAACTTTGCGGCCGACCTGACCATCATGGAAGAGGGCAGCGAACTGCTGGGGCGGCTCCGGGCCGCCCTGCAGGACCGGACGCCGGCGGTGCTCCCAATGTTCACGAGCTGCTCGCCGGGCTGGATCAAGTTCATGGAATACTATTACCCGGACCTGCTGCCGAACCTCTCGACCTGCAAGTCGCCCCAGCAGATGTTTGGGGCGGTCGCCAAGACCTACTACGCCCGCCGGCTCGACCGGCGGCCGGAGACCATCACGGTCGTGTCGGTCATGCCCTGCACGGCCAAGAAGTTCGAGGCTCAGCGCCCGGAAATGAACAGCAGCGGGGTGCGGGACGTCGACGTCGTTCTGACGACCCGCGAACTCGCCCGCATGATCCGGCAGGCCGGGATCGATTTCCGGGATCTGCCCGACGGCCAGATGGACGCTCCGCTCGGGCTGTCCACCGGCGCCGCCGACATCTTCGCCAACACCGGCGGCGTGATGGAAGCCGCCCTGCGCACGGCCTACGAGCTGGTCACGGGGCGCCCGCTGCCGGGCGATAACCTGCACGTCACCCCGATCGCCGGCCTGCAGGGGGTCAAGGAAGCCTCCCTGACGGTCACGGGGGCGAAGCCGGAATGGGCCTTCCTCGAGGGGCAGACCGTGCGGGTGGCGGTGGCCCACGGCCTGAGCAATGCCCGTGGCCTGGTCGAACGCGTGCGCGCCGGCCAGGAGACCTTCCATTTCATCGAGGTCATGACCTGTCCGGGCGGTTGCATCGGGGGCGGGGGCCAGCCGCGCTTCACGGACGACGCCGTGCGCTTGGCGCGCATCCGGGCGATCTACAGCGAGGACGAGGAGAAGTCCCTGCGCACCTCGCACAGCAATCCCCAGGTCCAGCAGTTGTACCGCGAGTTTCTCGAGCAGCCGTTGAGCCATACGTCGCACCGCCTGCTGCATACCCGCTACCAGAGCCGCGTGCGCGTGTGAGTCCGGTGGATGGCGGCGGGCGTCCGGGGGCCGGGTAGGGGGGGCGCCATGGGCATCGTGTCCACGATTCCCGAGAAGTGCAAGCGCTGCTACTCCTGCGTGCACGCGTGCCCGGCCAAGGCCATCAAGGTCGAGCACGGCCAGGCGATGGTCATCGAGGAGCGCTGCATCGCCTGCGGCTACTGCGTCAAGGTCTGCGCCCAGCAGGCCAAGATGATCGAAGACCATGCCGGGCGGGTCTCCGCCTGGCTGGCGGCGCCCGCGCCGCCCGTGATCGCCTGCCTGGCGCCGTCGTTTCCGGCCGCGTTCCACGAGGTCGCGCCCGGCGCCGTGGTCACGGGCCTGCGCCGGCTCGGGTTCCGCGAGGTCTGGGAGGTGGCCCTCGGCGCGGAACTCGTCAGCCGCCAGTATGTCCGGTTGTTCGAGGCCTCGCGCCGCCGCGGGGAGCGCGTCATCGCCACCCCCTGCCCGGCGATCGTCTCCTACGTCGAAAAATACATGCCCGAACTGGCCGGGGCCCTGGCGCCGATCGTCTCGCCGATGATTGCCGCGGGCCTGGCGGTCCGCCGGCGGTGCGGCCCCGATGTCCGGGTGGTCTTCGTCGGGCCCTGCATCGCCAAGAAAGGCGAACTCCGCGACGCCAGCGTCCGCGGGATCGTGGATGCCGCCCTGACCTACAAGGAGCTGTCGGCCATGCTCCAACACGCCGGCCTGGACCTCGCCGCCCTGCCGTCCTCCGAGTTCGACAGCCCGTCGGCATTCCTGGCGCGCTCCTTTCCGATCTCGGGCGGCCTGCTGCGCACCGCGGGCCTGAGCGCCGACATCCTCGAAAACGACATCGTCGTCACCGAGGGCAAGGAGCGCGTCCTGGAGGCCCTGCGCGACCTGGCGGCCGGCCGCAGCCAGGCGCGCCTGCTGGACGTGCTCTTCTGCGAGGGGTGCATCAACGGCCCGAAAATGCTGAACGAGTTGAGCGTGTTCGCCCGCAAGGAAATCCTGGCCGCCCACATCCGCGAGCGCAATCGCGGCCGCGACCCGCGCCGACTCCAGGACGGCCTGGCCGCGTTCGCCGACCTGCCGTTCGAGCGCCGGTTTTCCGTCGAGAATCTGCGCCTGCCGCAGCCCGACGAGGAGGCCGTCGCCGCGGCCCTGCGGCGCATGAAGAAGCTGGACCCCTCCGACCAGCTCAACTGCGGCGCCTGCGGCTACGCCACCTGCCGCGAGAAGGCCATGGCGGTCTGCCAGGGGCTGGCGGAGTCCGAGATGTGCCTGCCCTACCTGGTGGAAGAGCTCGAATCCACCTGCGACAACCTCACCCGCTCGCATCGCGAGCTCGAGCAGGCCCAGCAGCGCCTGGTGCAGTCCGAGCGCCTGGCTTCGGTCGGCGAACTCTCGGCCGGCGTGGCCCACGAGCTGAACAATCCCCTGGGCTCGATCCTGATCTATTCGCACCTGCTGTTGAAAGGGCTCAAGGAGAGCGATCCCCGGCGCGCCGACCTCGAAATGGTCGTGTCCGAGGCCTCGCGCTGCAAGCACATCGTGCGCGGCCTGCTGGATTTCGCCCGGCGCTCGCGCATCCTCAAGGGCGACGTGGACCTCGAACGCCTGTTGGCCGATACCCTGCGGGTGATGGAAGCCAAGGCGCGCGAGGCCGGCGTGCGGCTGGCGGGAGGGGGCGCTGCCGGCCTGCCGCACCTGCGCGCCGACGGCCACCAGATCAAGCAGGTGCTGGTGAATCTCATCGACAACGGCATCGATGCCGCCCGCGAAACGCAGGGCGAGGTCCGCGTCACAATGGGCTTGTCGGAGGACGGCCGCTCTGTTATCGTGACGGTGAAGGATTCCGGTCACGGCATCCCCGCGGCTGACCTGCCGAAACTGTTCACGCCGTTTTTCACGACCAAGGAGCCGGGGCGGGGAACAGGATTGGGATTGGCCATCAGCTACGGAATCATCAAAATGCACGGCGGCGACGTCACCGCCGAGTCCCGCCCCGGCGAGGGCACGGCGTTTGCCATCCGCCTGCCGGTCGGGGAGGCGGCGTCGATGGGAGCAGGGCCGTAAGGCGCCCGCAAGGAGGATCGCATGAGCACGCAGCACGCCGGCCCGGGCCGCACGATCCTGCTGGTGGACGACGACGCGGATTTCGTCGCCCAGAACAAGGCTGTTTTGGAAGGCGCCGGTTACCGCGTGCTGGCGGCCTACAACGGCCAGGAATGCCTGGCGCGCGCGGCGGCCGACCGCCCGGACCTGATCGTGCTCGATGTCATGATGGCCTCGCCGACCGAAGGCTTTCACGTCACCTACGACCTGCGCCGGCAGGAGGCCACCCGCGCGATCCCGGTGCTGATGGTAACCTCGGTCAACGAGTTTGTGCCCTACACCTTTTCGGCCGACGAGACCTGGCTGCCGGTGGACGCCTTTATCGAAAAGCCGATCGCGCCGCAGCGGCTGCTCGAGGAAGTCGCCCGCCGGCTGACCTGAACGCCGGGGAGGACACGCCGCCCATGCCGCCGCTCATCCTGCTAGTGGACGACGACCGGGATTTCCTGGATATTCACCGGCGGCTCCTGGAAGCCAGCGGGTACCGTGTGGTCTGCTGCCGCGGCGTCGAGGAGGCGTGGACATTCCTGGCCGGCGAACGGCCGGCGCTGGTCATCAGCGACTTGATGATGCAAGCCCGCGACGATGGCTTCGGTCTGACCCGCCGCCTCAAGGCCGACCCGCGGCTGGCCGCCGTGCCGGTGATCCTCCTGACCGCCGTCAGCAGCCGCTGCGGCTACGATTTCAGCCCCCGCACGCCCGCGGAACGGGCGACCATGGGGGCGGACGCCTTTTTCGACAAGCCGGTCGACCCGGCCTGCCTGCTGGCCGCCATCCGCGACCTGCTGGAAGGAGAACAGGGAACGGGAGAGAACGGGGAGAAAGGGACGGCGACCTAGCGTCACAAACGGCGACGCCGGAGCGTGGCCCTCCGACGGACGCAGCCATCTGCATGCCGGCAGGCCGACGCAGGCCGCGCGGGGAAGCGCTTGATTGCATGCCGGCGCGGATGGGGTGGCCCCCGTGCCTTCCGGGGCCGGGCCGCTGCGGCAGGCAGGTGGCGGCCGGCGTCCCTGCCGGCCGCGACATGGAGATGGGGACAGCGAACACGGGGCCGCGGGATCGTCGGCCTGGCCATCGCTCCGGTATCGGACGAACCTTGAAGCCAACCGCGACACTCGGGGTAGCCCGCCGGATCGCAGGAGAGCGCCATGGAGACACAGCCCCCGCCGGCCCGCATCCTGGTGGCCGACGACGAGTTCGGCATGCGCGACGGCTGCCGGAAACTGCTCGAAGGCGAGGGGTATGCGGTCGACACCGCCGCGGACGGGCAGGCGGCCCTCGAGCGCTTCCGACAGGCCGGCGGCTACGACGTCGTCCTCGTCGATCTCAAGATGCCGTGCCTGGGCGGCTTGGAACTGATTGACCGGCTGCACGCCCTCGACCCGCACGCCGGGCTGCTGGTAATTACGGGGTTCGCCACCATCCAGACGGCGGTCGAGGCCACCAAGCGCGGCGCCTACGGCTACGTGCCGAAACCGTTTACCCCGGAAGAACTGCTGATCCCATTGCGCAACGTCCTGGAGCGGCGCGCCCTGGCGCTGGAGGCCGACCGCCTGCGCGCCGAACGCGAGAACCGGTTGCTCGAAGCCGCCCGCGAACGCTCGCAGGGCCGCACCATTCTCCAGTGCCTGGCCGACGGCGTCCTGGTGGTCAACCGGGAACGCCAGGTGGTGCTCTGCAATCAGGCGGCCGCCGACATCTTCCCCGCGCTGGCCGGGAACGCCTTGCCGGCGCCGATGGCGCGGCTGGGCCAGGCGCCCTTGCAGGCGCTGCTCGAGGACACGCTCGCGGCCAAGACCCTGCCGGTGATCCTGTCGCGGGAACTTTCCCTGGGGGCGGCGATCTTCATGGCCAACGCCTCGCCGGTGGTGGACGAGGCCCGAACGGTGCTGGGGGCGGTGGCGGTCTTGCGGGACATCACCGCCCGCAAACGCCTCGAGGACGAGAAGTCGCGCTTTGTCTCGATGGTCGCCCACGAGGTCAAAGGCCCGCTGGCCGCCGTGGAAGGATACCTGGCGCTGCTGCTGGGCGGCGATCCCGCCCGCTGGCCGGAGAGCGACCGCGCCATGCTCGACCGCGCCCTGCAACGCACCCGCACGCTGCGGATGCTGGTCGGCGAACTGATGACCCTGCGCGCCGTCGAGAGCGGGCGTCTCGCCCTGACGCGCACGCCGCTCGACCTGCGCGCCCTGCTGGGCGAATGCCTGGCCGCCTTCCGCGACCGGGCCGCCGCGCGCCGGGTGACCCTCGCGCTCGACCTGGCGGCCGCCGACCCGCTGACGGTCCTGGGAGACCCGACGGCCCTGCGAACCATCTTTGCGGACCTGCTCGACAACGCCCTCAAGTACACGCCGGCCGGCGGAAGCGTCGCTGTCCGGGCCGCGCGCGAGGGCGCCCATGCCGTCGTCGCGGTGCGCGACACCGGCATCGGCGTCGCCCCGGAGGACGCCGCGCGCCTGTTCGAGGAGTTTTTCCGCGTCCGCAGCGAGGCCACCGCGGCGATTCCCGGCACCGGCCTGGGCTTGAGCATCGTCAAACGCCTGGTGGATTTGCACCAGGGCGCCGTGGCCGTGCGCAGCGCGTTAGGGCAAGGCAGCACGTTCTCGGTCTCGCTGCCGGCCCTGGCAACCGGCGACGGACATGGAGGTTTGCCATGGCCGGCGCACCCTGATGAACCATCGCCGCAGGCAGGGTCCGCCGTGGCCGGAGGAGCACCCGTATGAATACTCGCCAAGCCGCCGATGTGCGGTCCTCTGCGGTGGAGGCTGTCGGCCCGGACGCGAAGCTGACGGTCGCCAGCACGCGCATGCGGCAGCACGCGGGAGGCCGCATGCGTCCGGTCCAACTCGCGCCCAAGGCGCTGACCCGCTGGGTCGCGGCGCTGATGCGCGCCCGCCGGGTCATCGGGGTCCAGGCCCGCAACGGCCGGTTCGAGTTCGCCCCGCTGGCCAGGGCCGCCGACCTGCGCCTCGATTACGACGTCACGATCCTGCCGCCCAAAGTGTGGTTCCAGCCGCCGCGCGAACCGCTGCTGCGGTTCACCGGCCCGGCGGCCTTCGAGAGCCTGCTGCCCGACGAGCCGTTCGTGCTGCTGGGGGTGCACCCCTACGACCTCGAAGCCATCCGGCAAATGGACCACCTCTTCAGCGAGACCCATCCCGACGCCCATTACCTGGCCCGCCGCCGGAACACGCTGATCGTGGCCTGCGACGTCCAGACGGCCTCGCCCCATGTCTTCGCCGGCTGCATGGGCACGGCCACCGCGCGCCGCGGGTACGACGTGCTGCTGTCGCGGGTGGGCGATGCCACCATCGCCGAGGCCGGCACGCGCGCCGGGGAGTCCCTGCTGGCCCTGGCCGGCAAGACGCCGGCGGCCGACGCCGTCTGCCTCGGCCGCCGCGCGCAGCTCTGGCTCGACAACGCCCGGTTGCTGCGGAAACACGAGCTGGCCGTGCCGCTCGCGGACCTGCCGGCCCTGCTCGAACGCTCCCAGGACCACCCGGTCTGGGAAGAGAAGGCCCGGCTCTGCTTCTCCTGCGGGTCCTGCAACCTGGTCTGTCCGACCTGCTACTGCTTTGACGTGCACGACGAGGTCGGCTGGGACCTCCGCCAGGGCGTGCGCTGCCGGGTCTGGGACGGCTGCCTGCTGCGCGACTTCGCCACGGTGGCCGGCGGCCACAATTTCCGCAGCCGGCGCGCCGAGCGCTACCGGCACCGCTATTACCGCAAGGGCCTGTACCTGCAGGCCAAGATCGGCCGCGCGGCTTGCGTGGGATGCGGCCGCTGCATCGCGGCCTGCGTCAGCAAGATCGCCAACCCGGTCGAGGTCTATAACCGCCTGCTGGAGAACTCATGAAGGCGCGCTCCCGCTCCCCCGCCGGCGACATCTACCTGCCGGAGCCGGCCACCGTCGTCCGCCGCGAACGGCTCACGGACCTGGAACTGCTGCTGGAACTGCGCCTCGACAGCGGCCGCGAGCTCGGGCACCGGCCGGGCCAGTTTGTCGAGGTCTCCGTGGCCGGGGTGGGGGAAGCCCCGCTCTCGATTTCGTCCTCGCCGACGCGCCGCGGCGCGTTCGAACTCGTCGTGCGCCGCGTGGGCAACCTCTCCGCCGCCCTGCACCGCCTGGCGCCCGGCGACCAGGTCGGCGTCCGCGGCCCCTTCGGCACGGCCTTCCCGGTGGACGGCGCCCTGCGCAAGCGCGACCTGCTCTTCGTCTGCGGGGGCATCGGGCTGGTCCCGGTGCGCGCGGCGATCCAGTACGTGCTCGACAAGCGCCGCCAGTACGGCGCCGTCACGATCCTCTACGGCACGCGCTCGCCGGCCGACCGGCTCTTCGGCGCCGAGGCGCAGACCTGGGGGCGCGCCGCGCGCGCGCGCTACCTGGAGACGGTCGACCGCGGGGACGCCGGCTGGACGGGTAACGTCGGCGTGATCACCACCCTGCTGCCGAAGGTGGCCCTCGACGCCGCGCGCACGGTCGCTGTGATCTGCGGCCCGCCGATCATGTACAAGTTCGTCCTGATCGAGCTCCAGGCCATGGGGCTCGGACCGGACCGCATCTACGTCTCGCTCGAACGGCACATGAAATGCGGCGTCGGCAAGTGCGGCCACTGCCAGATCAACGGGCGCTATGTCTGCCAGGACGGCCCGGTGTTCCGCTACCAGGACCTGGCGCCGATCCGGGAGGCCTTCCGATGAGCAAGCCGCGGGTGGCGATTTTCGACTTTGCCTGCTGCGAGGGCTGCCAGCTCCAGATCGTCAACCTCGAGGAGGAAATCCTCGACCTCCTCACCCTCGTGACGCCGGTCGAGTGGCGCGAGGCCATGTCCGAGCAGAGCGCGACCTATGACATCGCCATCGTCGAAGGCTCGATCACCCGGCCGGAAGACGCCGAGCGGCTGAAGACCATCCGCGCCCGCGCGGGCCTGCTGGTGGCCCTCGGCGCCTGCGCCACGATCGGCGGCGTTAACCGTCTCAAGAACCGCTTCGACCTGGCCGAGGCCGGCCGCTGCGTCTACGGCGCGGAGGCGGGGTCGCCCCACCTGGCGACGGCGCCGACCCGCGCCCTGCACGAGATCGTCAAGGTGGACTTCAAGGTGCACGGCTGCCCGATCGACGACCGCGAGTTCGCCGAGATCGTGCGCGCCCTGGCCATGGGCAAGACCCCGGCCGTGCCGACCTACCCGGTCTGCGTCGAGTGCAAGCGCCGGGGCGTCGTCTGCCGCTACGAGTTCAACGAGGTCTGCCTCGGGCCGGTGACCCGCGCGGGCTGCGGGGCGCGCTGCCCGTCGCAGGGGACCTGGTGCTTCGGCTGCCGCGGGCTGGCCGACGACCCCAACGTCGCGGCCGCCCGCGAGGTCATGGCCCATTACCACAAGACGGCCGCGGACTTGCAGGATCGCCTCGACCTCTTCAACGCCGAGCAGGAGGCCGCCCATGCCTAAGACGTTCGAGATCCGCGTCCACCATCTGACCCGGGTCGAAGGCCACGGCAACATCGTCGTCCGCCGCAAGGACGGCGTCATCGAGCAGATTGCCTGGCAGGTGCCGGAAGCCCCGCGCTTTTTCGAGGCCATGGTCCGCGGCCAGAGCTGGCAGGATCTCCAGACGATCGTCTCCCGCATCTGCGGCATTTGTTCGGTCACCCACTCCCTGGCGGCCCTCAAGGCCATCGAGGACGCCATGGGGATCGCGGTCTCGCCCCAGACCGACCGGCTCCGCATCCTGATCCACTACATGGAGCAGATCGAAAGCCATGTGCTCCACGTCGGCTACCTGGTCGCACCCGATCTGCTCGGCCAGCCGTCGGTCGTCCCGCTGGCGGCCTCGCACCCGGACCTGGTCAAGACGGTCATCGCGCTCCACCGCCTCGGCAACGACGGCATGGACCTGGTCGGCGGCCGCCGCACGCATCCGGTGACGCTCCGGCCGGGCGGATTTTCCCAGCTCCCGGCGCCCGAGGCGTTGCGCGCGTTGCAGGGCCGCCTGCGGGATGCCGTCCCGCTGCTCGAGCGGCTGGCCCAGGCAGTGGCGGACGCCGCCGGCGCCTTGCCGGAGTTTTCGCGGCCGACGGAATACGTCGCCCTGGTCGAGCCGGGGTTGTACACCTTCTACCACGGGCGCATCGGCAGCAGCGATACCCGCGAGACGGTGCCGCCCCGGCAGTTCGAGTCGGTGGCCAACGAATATGTCTCGCCGCAGTCCACCGCCAAGTGGACCAAGTGGCACCGCGAGTCCTATGCCGTCGGCGCCCTGGCGCGCTTCAATCTCAACGCCGCGTTCCTGCGCCCGCTGGCCCGCAAGACGGCCGCGGCGCTCGGGCTCAAGCCGGGCGCCTGCAACCCGTTCCTCAACAGCGTCGCCCAGGTGGTCGAGGCGGTCCAGGTCGTCGAGCACAGCCTGGAACTGATCGACGACATCCTGGCGGACGGGCTGGTCCCGGAAGCCCCGGCGGCGCGGCCGAAGGCCGGCGCGGGCGCCGGCGCCGTCGAGGCCCCGCGCGGCATCCTCTTCCACCGCTACGCCTTCGACGCCCAGGGCCGCTGCCAGAACGCCAACCTCTGCATTCCCACCAACCAGAACCACGCCAATATCCAGAAGGATTTCGAGGCCTTTGTCCCCCAGATCATCGAGCGCCCGGAGGCCGAGATCCGGCACCTGCTCGAGATGCTGGTGCGCGCCTACGATCCCTGCATTTCCTGCTCGACCCACTGCCTCGACGTGACCTTCGTCTGACGCCGTCAGAAGGCCCCGCGCAGGCCGAGCGTTGCGCCCCAGGCGTCGGCCCGTGATTCGGGCTGCCAGAACCCCACCGGCGCGGAGCGCCCGTCCACCACCGCCGTGCGGCGCACCACGGACGACGGGTCGAACCGCAGGGAATCGTAAAACCCGCTCAAGACCAGGAACCGCCAGGCGATCCCCGCCTCGGCGAACGGCGAGGCGGTCTGCTCCGGGTGCAGGGTCAGCGTGCCGAATCCCCAGTCGCCCAGGTCCGCCTCCTGCGCGGTGCGGAGCGGAATCTTGAACCCGCCCTCCGCGAACAGGGCGACCCCCCCGGGCAGGCGCCAGTGCAGCCCGGCGCCCGCGCGGGCATCAAGGATCCACCACGTTTCGGTATAGCCCCGGGCCTCCGCGGTGCTCTCCAGCGTGCGGCGCCACCCGCGCAGCGCCGGGCCGGCAAACCCCCGCACATCCAGGGTGGTCGCGATCTCCGTCCGCAGCGCCAGGGCCGGAAAACAATCGAACCCCGCGTAGTCGCTGTGTGATTGCGCCTGCGCGCCGTCCTGGGTCTGCCCGTCGTAGTCCGGCGACCCGGCAACCGTCTCGAACACGAAACGCCCGCCGACCGCCGACCAGTATCCCTCCGCCGCCAGGCGCAAGCCGTAGAGCGGGCCGGATTCCTTCACGATGCGCCGACCGTCACTGTCGAATTCCCGCCAGTTGAACGATCGGACCTGTGCGGCAACGTCGGCCCGGCCGTGCAACCCCGGGACCGGCGCCGGCCCCGGCCCGGCGCCGAGAGCGGGCCCGGCGATGTGCGCCGCACCCAGCAACCATGCGGCCAGAACCCGGTGTCGGCCGCCGTTCCGCCCCGTGCATCCGGTTGCAGGCATGCCTTTGGGTACATCGGATCCCTCCGCCTGTCCAGCGGAAAGTCGGCCTGTCGCATCGTACCGCATCGTGGCGCATAGGGCGCATAGGGACAGGTAACTTATGTCCTGCGCCTCGGTGGATGGCATCGCTACGCTCTTCGCTCACATCGGCAACTGGCGCCTGCCTCCGCCGCCCTCAACCCCTCTCCCGAACCCGCAGTTGCTTCTCCCTCTCTCAACCGCCTGAAAACCGGGAAACCGGGGAATGTCCTGGCAAAATATGTCTGTTGGGTAAAATATGTTTTGACATGCCGTGCGGCAAGGTCTATGCGGAAGACAATATTGACATCCGCATAAGTAATGCAATATATTGGAGGCATCCTGAAAGGGGGTGCCTCGATGCGACCGCACGGTTCGCCAGAGTTGTTGGAGCAGCGCCGTCGCAGCGTGCTTGCGTTCCTCAAGCAGAATCTCTCGCTGCATGAGATTGCGCGGCGGATTGGATGTCACGCCAGTAGCGTTCTGCGTTGGCGCGACGCGTGGCATCACGGGGGCGCCGGCGCGTTGAAGGCCAAGCCGGCGCCAGGTCGCCCCTCTCGGTTGACGGCGCGACAGAAATCCCGATTGGTGGGTTTCTTGGCGCAGGGTGCCATGGCGCACGGCTACCGCACAGAGCTGTGGACCACCCAACGAATCGCCACGCTGATCGAACGGCGCCTGGGGGTGCGCTATCATCGCAATCATGTCGGTAAACTCCTGCACCAGGTGGGATGGAGCCACCTGGCGCCGGCAGACGGAAAGTGCACCACTCCGGCAGACGGAAAGTGCACCACCCCTTGGCTGGTTAAGAACGTATGATGTTGGTTGAGGAGGGATGGGAGAAGGGGGATGGGAGAAGGGGTCAGTCCGAGATAATGGGTATTCATGTATTGACAGGCGGCGGGTGCGGTGATGGGAGAAGGGGTCAGTC
>CAZEVX010000063.1:0-14341 GCA_964515705.1 uncultured Verrucomicrobiota bacterium
TATCGGCGGTCTACCGTTCTTTCGACCCCGATAGCGACTCCGACCCCGATGCCATTGACAGACGGAGATCGCTGAATGGGGACCTGCGCAGTTACAATTGGAGCTGTATTCCATCCGGCGGCGGTGGGTGGTGCCGCGTCGGCCGGTCTGCGGAACCGGCCGTGGCGTAGGCGCCAATCATGGGCGGGGATGGCGGCTTGCCTTGTGGGCTGGCCCTGATACCATGGCGGACAGGGATGCGGCCCGCGGTGCTCGCCGGCGGGCTGGCAGCGGCGAGCGGGTCGGCGGAGGCCGGCGACGGCCGCCCGATGGGGACCATGAGCATGACGCGCGGCGGACGAGTCGAAGGTCGGCCCGGCGGATTCACGCTGGTAGAGGTGATGATCGCGTTGAGTCTGTTTGGCCTCGTGGTGGCGGGCACCCTGGGCGTGTTCATCCTGTGCCAGCGCATGTGGCGGGCCACGGCGCTGCAGATGGAGACGGCCCGGCTGGCCGGGCTGGCCGTCGATCGCATGGTCTATGGGCTGGGCAGTAACAACGGCCTGCGGGGGGCGGCCTCGGTCGAGGTGGACGACACCCGCTACAAGTCCCTGTTCTCGCCGGTCTATTTCTACTGGACCAGTCCCACGAGCACGCCGCCGCCGGCCAACAGCGCGTACCACAACCTCGGGACCTGGCTGACCAACTACGGCGACGGCAGTTGGCGCGTGACCTACTCCAACCCGCTCGATGGGGTCAAGCATCTGGATTACATCAAGCCCCAGCGCACGATCGTGCTGTGGGAGGTCCCGAACCAGCCAGCCAGCCGGCAACTGATCGGCCATTACATCTCGGCCGCCTCGGTGGCGGCCAGCGGCGCGACCCTGACGATTGACCTGACGGTCTGGAAGCAGGATGGCGCGTTCTCGGTCAGCAACCGGCTGCGCTCGGTTGTCACCCGTCGCAACTGACAAGGAGACGCCATGAGGGGTTGCGACGACCGCCGGGCGACCGCGCCGGCCGCGGGATTTACGCTGGTCGAGATCATGGTGGCCGCGGCGATTCTGCTGATGGCGATGGGCGCCCTGCTGTTAGCCTTCGTGCAGGCCAAGCAGAGCGGGGTGGCATCCGCCAACCGTCTCGAGGCCGCGCAGATCGCCCGCAACGAGCTGGAGTGGATGCGGGCGATCCCCTACGGCACGGTGACCGGGTTCGGCCCGCGGGCGCTGAGCAATACGGGACTGACCTCCCTGAGCGGCACGGTCGAGAGCGCCGTGAGCGTCAGCAGCGCGTACCGCCAGATTACGGTCACGGTCCGCTGGGCGCAGCCGCGGAGCACGGGGCGGGTCTGGCTGACGCAGCAGGCGATCTTGGCGGCCACGAACTGAGATGGACCACGCGGGGGACGCCATGAATAAGAGCGACCGGGCCGGCGAGTCGGGCATCGTGCTGGTGATCGTGATTATCCTGGCGGGCGTGGCGGCGATCCTGGGGGGCAGCCTCTACCTGGCCAGCCGCGCCGCGTCCGCCCGCGCCGAGCAGGCCATCCGCTTCGAGCGCGCCTTCCTGATCGCCGAGGCCGGGGCCGAACGCGCCAAGGCCGAGCTGCGCGACACGACGCTCAGCCTGGGCATGATCCTGGCCGGCGCCGACGGCGCCACCAACACGGCTGACGACGGAGTGTTGGCCTTCGGCGCCGCCGTGCCGTTTGGCGGCGGGGAGTACCGGGTGCGGGTGCGCGACAACGCCGACAGCAATCCGAGCCTGTTTGTGGATACCGACCGCACCGTGATCATCCGGTCCACCGGGATGGTTGAGCAGGTCCAGCGGGTGCTCGACCTGACCGTGGTGGTCAGCAACCTGTTGGCGCCGCCCGCCGCCGCCGACGGCGCCCTGGCCGACTACGGCACCAACACCGAGGTCCAGATCGGCGGCAGTTCGCTGATTGACGGGCGCGACTACGACCTGCCGGCCGCATTCAATTGCTCCGGGTCCGGCTGCAACGGGACGCCGACGACCAATGCGGCGGCGCCGGGCCTGTATTCCGCCGGCACGACGATGACCTATGCCGTTTCCGCCCCGGCCCAAATCCTCGGCACCCCGCCGGTGACCAACAACGCCCCGGGCATCCACTCGGCCAGCTACTATGACAGCCTGGTGGACGCGCTGATCCCGCTGGCGACGATCACCATTCCCGGGGGGGTCCTTGGCGGCAATGTTACCCTGGGGACGCGCGCCAGCCCGCAGATCACACTGGTGACCGGCGACGCCAAGATCACCGGCAACGTGGACGGGGCCGGGATCATGATCATCACCGCCGGCGTCGAGATTGACTTCACCGGGACCTTCCACTTCGAAGGTCTCGTGATCATTGTGGGCGACAACGTGAACGACGCCGCGGCGGAGTTCAACGACAAGGGCAATGCCAAGATTTTCGGTTCGCTGGTCGCGCTCGGCGGCCAGCTCGACCTCAAGCCGAAGGGCTCGCCTTCGATCATGTTCAGCCGCGCGGCCCTGGCGAATCTGGCGAACCTGCCGCTGCCGCCCGGCGACCTCTCCGTCCAGAACTGGCGGGAAGTGAAGTAGGCAGTGCCCTGAGGGCGGCGCGCGCGGCGGCTTGCTCGGCGTCGCGCTTGGTCGAGCCGCGGCCCGCGCCCAGCACGGTCCCCCGCAGGGCGACCTCGACCCAGAAGACGCTGGCGTGGGGTGGGCCGTCGCGCCGCGCCACCCGGTAGGACGGGTTGGCTTGCCAGCGCTGCTGGGCGACGATCTGGAGATGGCCCTTGGGGTTGTCGCCCCAGCGGTCCTGCGGGTCGATCTCGATCGTCGGCACGAACAGCGCGTGGAAAATTTTTGACACGGCCTTCAGCCCGTTGTCGAGGTAGGCCGCGCCGAGCACCGCCTCGAGGGCGTCCGTCAGGTTGGAGTCCCGTTCCGGGCCGCCGGAGAGCTGCTCCCCCTTGCCGAACTGGATGTGGCGCCCGATGTCGATCGCCGCGCCCAACTGCGCCAGGGCCTTGCCGCTGGCCAGGCGGCTGCGCAGGCAGGTCAGCGGCCCTTCCTGGATGTCGGGATAACGGCGGAACAGGTAGTCGCTGGCGACCAGGCCCAGGGCGGCGTCGCCGAGGAACTCGAGGCGTTGGTTGTCGGTCTGTTCCTCGTCCGACTCGAAGCGGAACGAGCGGTGCCGCAGGGCGGTGGCCAGGAGGCGCCGGTCGCGGAACCGGTAGCCGAGGCTTTTTTCGAGGTCGCGGTAGGGGTTTTTCGCGAAGAGTCTCATGGCGGGATGGCGCCGTCAGGCGCGGGGATGGTAGCGGGTATGGATGGACTTGAGGCGGGACGGGTCCACGTGGGTGTACATCTGGGTCGTGGCGATATCGGCATGGCCGAGCATTTCCTGGATCACCCGCAGCGACGCTCCGTTGGCCAGCAGGTGGCTGGCGAACGAGTGCCGCAGCGTGTGCGGGCTGAGCGGCTTCTCGATGCCGGCCCGCCGGGCATGGAGCTTGACGCGCGTCCAGGCCGACTTCCGGCTCAGCGGCCGGCCGCGCCGCGCCGGAAAGACCAGGCGGTTGCTTGGGTCGGCCGTGAAGCGCGGCCGCCCGCGCTCCAGGTAGTCGCGCAGGGCGCGGCCGGCCGTTTCCGAGAAGGGCACCACCCGGTCCTTGCCGCCCTTGCCCGTGCAGCGCAGGTAGCCGGCGTCGAAGTGCACGTCGTTGAGTCCCAGGCCGCAGGCTTCCGAGACGCGCAGGCCGGTGGCATAGAGCACTTCCAGCAGGGCGCGGTCGCGCAGGGCGTGCGGGGCGTCGCCGGCCGGGTCGGCCAATAGGCGCTCGACCTCCTTGACCGAGAGCGTTCCCGGCAGCACCTTCCAGAGGCGCGGCGCGTCCATGACGGCGGTGACGTTGTGGCTGAGCAGGCCCTCCTGGTGCAGGAAGCGGAAAAACACCTTGAGCGAGACGAACAGGCGCGCGATCGAGTTCGCCCCCAGGCCGCGCGCCTTGAGGTCCATCAGGAAATCGAGCACCTGGCGGCGCGTGACGCTGTTGAGCGTCGCGATCCGGAGGCGCTCGAGGTAGCGCACGAACGCCAGCAGGTCGCGGCGGTATGCCGCCTGGGTGTTGGGGCTCAAGCCCCGTTCCGCGGCCACGTAATCCATAAACTGGTCAATCAGCGCGTGCATTCCAGGCGCGCGGGCGGTCCGCAGACGAGCGGCGCCGCGGCAGCGGTCGCCCGGCGGGTCTTGGGTCATGCCCCCGGGGCCGGCGCCGCGGATGAACGGCCGGGCTCATGGCGGCGGCGGCTTGCAATCCGGGGGCAGGGCCGCGGCGGCCTGGGGATCGGCGGCGATGGCATTGGCGTCGAACCCCGCGCCGGCAATGGTGTACTCGATGTTCTTGATGGCGATCACCATCGAGTCGTAGGTCACGGCCACCTCGCGCCGGTCGACGTCCGGCCGCACGGACTTGATGCCCGGCTGGCGCATGAAGGCGTCCTGGATCAGGCGCGCGCAGGCCGCGTTGTGCATCGCGGGGACCTTGACCGCGACCGTCCGGAGGTCCTGCTGGCGGCAGCCCGGCCCGGCCGCCGCCAGGAGCGCCAGCGCCAACACCATCGGTGCCCTCATGGTCTCCCTCGCGTCCTCGGTTTTCCTTGTCCCTGCCCGTTATTGGTATACACTACCGCGTCGGTAAAAGCAACGGAAAGGAATGGCGATGATCAGTCACCAGATCAAGCGCGGCGTGGAACGGGCGCCGCACCGCAGTCTGCTGCGGGCGCTGGGCGTGGGGCCGGCCGACCTGGACAAGCCCTTCATCGGCGTCTGCAACGCCTTCGCCGAGATCATCCCCGGCCACATGCACCTGGACCGCGTGGGACGCTGGCTCTGCCGCCGCATTCGGCAGGCCGGGGGTATCCCCTTCGAGTTCAACACGATCGGCGTCTGCGACGGCATCGCCATGGGACACGCGGGCATGACCTACTCGCTGCCCAGCCGCGAACTGATCGCCGACAGCGTCGAGTCCATGGCGCGCGCCCACTGTTTCGACGCCCTGCTCTGCCTGACGAACTGCGACAAGATTGTCCCCGGCATGTTGATGGGCGCCCTGCGCGTCAACGTTCCCACGCTCATGATCAGCGGCGGCCCGATGGCCGCCGGGCGCGCTCCCGACGGCAGCGTGCTCGACCTGATCAGCGTGTTCGAGGGAGTGGCCGCCTGCCAGCGGGGCGCTCTGACGCCCGAGGGACTCGAGGTCCTCGAGGCGCACGCCTGCCCGGGGTGCGGGTCGTGTTCCGGCCTGTTCACGGCCAACTCGATGAACTGCCTGTGCGAGGCGCTCGGCGTGGCCCTGCCGGGAAACGGCACAATCCTGGCCACGGATCCCCGGCGCAAGGCGCTGTACACGCGGGCTGCCCGCCGGATCGTGGAGTTGGCGGCGGCCGGGGCGCCCAAGCCGCGCGACCTGGTGACACTCGACGCGCTGGATAACGCCTTCGCCCTCGACATGGCGATGGGCGGCAGCACCAACACCGTCCTGCACGCCATGGCGATCGCCCGCGAAGCCGGTCTGGAATACAATCTCGACCGCATCAACGCCATTTCCGAGCGCTGTCCCAACATCTGCCGGGTCTCCCCGTCCAGCGCCTTCCACATGGAGGACGTCGACCGGGCGGGGGGCGTCAGCGCCATCCTGCGCACGATCGCGGGCGTTCCCGGCCTGCTGCGCCTGGAGGCCCCAACGGTCTCCGGCCGGACGCTCGGCCGCACCGTGGCGCGCGCCGCCGTGCGCGACGCGGAGGTCATCCGGCCGCTCGACCGCCCCTATTCGCCGACGGGCGGCTTGACGATCCTGCGCGGCAACCTGGCGGCGGACGGCGCCGTGGTCAAGACCGCCGGGGTGGCCCCGTCAATGCTGACATTCGAGGGCCGCGCGGTGATTTTCGAATCGCGGGAAGAGGCCTGCGCCGGCATCCTGGCGGGGCGTGTCCGGGCGGGCCAGGTGGTGGTGATTCGCTACGAGGGCCCGCGCGGCGGCCCCGGGATGCAGGAAATGCTCGGGCCGACGTCCTACATCATGGGGCAGGGGCTTGGCGAACAGGTGGCCTTGATCACCGACGGCCGGTTTTCCGGCGGCACCCGCGGCGCGTGCGTCGGCCATGTGTCGCCGGAAGCCGCCGCCGGCGGGACGCTGGCCCTCGTGCGGAACGACGACCGCATCCGCATCGATATCCCCGGTCGGCGCCTGGACGTCCTGCTGGACGAGGCCGAACTCGAGCGGCGCCGCGCCGCGCAGCCGCCCTATGTGCCGCGTCCGCTGACCGGCTACCTGAAACGCTACGCGGCCCGGGTGACCAGCGCCGGCAGCGGCGCCGTGCTGGAGTAGGCGGCGGGGCGCCCGGCGCCTGAACATACAACGACGACATAAAGAACGCCGCGTGAGGCTTGCCCGCCTGAGGTGGGGCACGCGGCCGACAGAATACCGGTGAATTGGTTGGCTCGCCGCCCGCGCCGGGCGGCGAGCGAGAGAGACACCGCACTACCGGGTGGCTGGCGGGAAATGGGTGGTGAGGTAGCGGGTGGCGTCCTCGAGCGTCGGCAAAATCTTGGTGCAGTAGCGGACCATCCACGGGCTGCAGTCCTGGAAACGGAAAGGCGAGAAGGCCACCACGAACTTGCCCAGGTCGTGGGCGGCGTAAAAGACTTCCATGGCGGTGCCGATCGAGGGCTTGTTGTAGTTGACCAGCAGGATATCGGCATGGCGGATATCCTGGAGATCGAACTCGACGATCTCGTTGGCGCTGTCCACCTCGCGGTCCTTGAAGTTGCGCCGCATCGGGTCCAGCAGGGTGAAGTCCCCGCCCAATTGGCGCGCCGCCTGCCGGCGCCAGTTCCGCGCGCGCCCGGCCTGCTCGTCCATAATGGGCCCGCATAGGTAGATGATTTTTTTCATGGAAGGATTCCGGTCGGCTGGGGAGTACGGCGACCCGGCTCCCTGCCCGTCAGAATAGTGTCGTGCGTCAGCAGTCCCTTGACACCAGAAACGGCCCGCGCCCGGAGGTCGCGCGCCGCCAGACGTGCCATTTGGGTTCGGCGCTGTTTTTGGCGGCTACTCCGAGCGACACCGATAAGCACGCCCGGTGAGGGCAGCGGGCCTACAACGTCCGTGGGGCGCTCCGGGGTTGGCATCCAGCGGTGGCCGCCAGGCCTCACGCGGCGTTACCGGATGTGTTTGACACCCTGGCTTGGCCACCGCAAACAGCGAGCAACCGCCGTTTTCGAAGGTGGGCGCCGACCTCCGGGCGGCGCCGAATGAAAAGAAGCGTTAGGCGCGCCACACTAGCACACGGCCATGCCGGATACAACCGTCTCGTTCCAGACCGTTGGTTGCCGTCTCAACCAGGCCGAAACCGCGCGTCTGCGCGCGGCGTTCGCGGCGGCCGGGTACCGGCTGGCGCCGTTCGGGGCCCCGTGCGGCGTCTGCGTGATCCACGGGTGCGCCGTGACGGCGCGCGCCCAGCAGGACACCGTCCGCCTTGCCCGCCGCGCGCGGCGCGCCGGCGCCGCGGTCGTCGTGGTCGCCGGGTGCCCGGCGGAAGTGGATCGGGACGGCATCCGGGCCGCCAGCGGCGCGGACCTGGCCGTGGGGCAGGCGGACAAGATGCGGCTGCCGGCCCTCTTGCGCGACCTCGGGGTGGGGCCGTTGGCCGGGAGCCCGCTCCCCCAGGGCATGCCGCGGTTTCACACCGTGCGCGCCCTGGTCAAGGTCCAGGACGGGTGCGAGTTTGGGTGTCGCTACTGCATCGTGCCACGGGCGCGCGGGCCGTCGCGCAGCCGCCCGATGGGGGAAATTCTCGACGAGGTCGACGCGCTGGCCGCCGCCGGGTTTCGCGAGATCGTGCTGACCGGCGCCAACCTCGGCTGCTACCGGGACGGCCGCCAGACACTGCCGGACCTCCTGCAGCGCCTGGCCGATCGCCCGGCGCCGGAGCGCATCCGCTTGAGCTCGCTCGAGGTCAGCACGGTCGAGGAGGCCGTCATCGACTGCCTGGCGGGTTCCGACCGGTTCTGCCGCACCCTGCATCTTCCGCTCCAGAGCGGCAGCGATGCCGTGCTGCGCGCCATGGGCCGCCGCTATACCGCGCGCCAGTTCACCGCCGTGGCCGCCCGTGCGGCGCGCTGCCTCCCGGGCCTTGGCCTAGGCACGGACGTGCTCGTGGGGTTTCCCGGCGAAACCCCCGGCGATCTTGCTCAAACGGAGGCCGTGCTGCGCGAAGGCGGATTCAGCAATGTCCATGTCTTTGCCTACAGCCCCCGCCCCGGCACGCCGGCGGCCGCGTTTCCCAATCCGGTGCCAGAACCGGAAAAACGGCGCCGCGCCGCCCGGCTGGCAGCCCTCGGTCGGCGCCAGCGGGAGGACTTCGCCCGCTCCCGCATCGGCACGCCCGTCAGCGTGCTGGTCGAATCCGTCGACGCGCTGGGAATCGGGCATGGCTGGACGGGCGAGTATCTCCGCGCCCGCCTCGTGCCGACGCCCGGCGCCGCGCCCATTGCTCCCAATCGCCTGGTGCGGTTTCTGCCGCGCACGGCCGATGGCGAGACCCTCGAAGGCGATTTTTGTGCTTGACGTTTCCGACATCGCAACCTATTGTAAGCATGACGATTAGGAAACTACTATGCGCGCAACTGGGAGGGCCGGATCATGACCAAGCGCGATTTGGTGGTGCGGATTGCCAAGGAAACCGGATTGATCCAGCAGGATGTCTTTGCCGTCCTGCAGAAAACTTTGGATTATATCATCGAGAGCCTGGCCCGCGGAGAAAGCGTCGAGTTCCGGAATTTCGGGGTGTTCGAGGTGCGCATCCGCAAGTCGCGCGTCGGCCGCAATCCCAACAAGCCGGCCAACGTCGTGACGATCCCGACCCGCAAGGTCGTCAAGTTCAAGATGGGCCGGGTGATGAAGGCCCGCGTCATGAAGACGGTCGAGCCGTGATGCCCGGCGGCACGCTGTCGCTCGATCCGCCGCGCGGCATGCGGGATTTCTATCCCGAGGATCTGCCGTTGCGGGACGCCGTTTTCCAAGCCTGGCGCGCGGCCGCCCGCGCCAGCGGGTTCCGGCAATACGACGCCTGCGTCGTGGAATCGCTCGACCTCTTCCGCCGCAAGGCCGGGGAAGAGATCGTCGAACAGATTTACGCCTTCAAGGACAAGAGCGACCGCGATCTGGCGCTGCGTCCGGAGATGACGCCGACGTTGGCGCGCATGATCGCGGCCCGGCGCGGCCAGCTGGCGTTCCCGCTCAAGTGGTATGCGATCGCCCAGTGTTTCCGGTACGAACGCACGACGCGCGGCCGCAAGCGCGAACATTACCAGTGGAACCTCGATATTGTCGGCGAGCCGTCGGTCGCCGCCGAGGCCGAGGTGATCGCCTGCGCCCTGGACGCCCTGGAGCGGCTGGGGCTGGCGGCGGACGCGGTGCAGGTGCGTCTCAGCAGCCGGGCGCTGCTGGCCGACTTGTTGGCCCGGGCGGGGATCGAGCCTGCCCGGCATGCCGCCACGTTCCTGGCGCTCGATAAACGCGGCAAACTGGAGGAAGCCGCCATCGGCGACCTGCTGCGCGGCGCCGGGCTGGGGGCGGCGGCGGTCGAGGCGGTCTTCGGCCTGCTGCGGATCGAGACGCTCGACCAGGTCGCGGCGGCGCTTGGCGAGCCGACGCCGGCCTTCACGGCGCTTCGGAACCTGCTGGAACTGCTGGGCATCTACGGGGTCGGGGACCGCGTCGTCTTCGACATCGGGGTCGTGCGCGGGCTGGGCTACTACACCGGCGCGGTGTTCGAGGCCTTTGACGGCGCGCGCCGGTTCCGGGCGCTGTTCGGCGGCGGGCGCTACGACAACCTGCTGAACGATGTCGGCGGGACGCCGCTGACCGCCGTCGGCCTGGGATTCGGCGACGTGGTGATTGCCGAGCTGCTGGCGGACCGCGGATTCTCGGCCGTGCGAGCGGGCGGAATGGCTTGGGCGATCGGGTTCATGGAGGCGGCGCAGCAGCCGGCGGCGGTGCGCCTGGCGCAGGCCCTGCGCCGGGCGGGCTGGCCGGTGGACCTGGCGCTGCAGCCGGAAAACCCCCGCATCTTTTTCGGGCGCGCGGGCCGCGGGGATTTTCAGCGCGCCGTCTATCTCGGTCCCGACGACCTGGCCCGCGGGACCGTGCGCATCAAGGACCTCGCCGCGCGCGCCGAAGAGGAACGGCCGCTGGCCGACCTGCTCGACGGCCGCGCGCCGCGTCCGGCGCCCGGCGCTTGATCCGACCCCGCTCGCCGCCGTGCCGCCGTCCCGGCGCCCCGGCATTTCCGCGTGATCCGATCCCGTTTCATCCCGGTCAAACGGGGATCGCCCGTCCGCGGGTCGGGATTCATGTCTAGTCCTTGACGCCGATGGGGACCAGCCGTCTAGCGGGCAAGCTATCGGCGGCCACCGGGGAAGGCGTCAGGTGGCGGCCGGCGTCCCTGCCGGCCGCGAGCGGCCGAGGGGGCCTTGGAGGGCGAAGCTGCGCTGAGCCGTCTCTCAACCGGCGCCCAGGCGTGTATCGTGGCGTCGTCCGGGGCAGGGGGCCGTTCAGGCGGAAGGCGGGGGCGGGGCGGGGGGCTGGTCCGGCGTGTCTTTGCGGGGCGGCAGCACGACCTTCAGGTGCAGGTCGCGCAACTGTTTCGGATCGGCCGGCGCCGGGGCGCCCATCATCAGGTCCTGGGCTTTCTGGTTCATCGGGAAGGCGACGACCTCGCGCAGGGTGCGTTCTCCGGCCAGCAGCATGACGATACGGTCGATGCCAGGGGCGATGCCGCCGTGCGGCGGAGCGCCCAGGCGGAAGGCGTTGATCATCCCGGAGAAGCGCGCGTCCACCTCGTCGCGGGCATACCCGGCGATGGCGAAGGCCTGGTACATGATCTCGGGGCTGTGGTTGCGGATGGCGCCGCTGGAGAGTTCGCAGCCGTTGCAGACAATGTCGTACTGGTACGCCAGGATCTCGAGCGGATCGCGCGTCCGCAGGGCCTCGAGGCCGCCTTGCGGCATCGAGAATGGGTTGTGCGAAAAGCCAATCCGGCCGGTCTCGGCGTCCCGCTCGAACATCGGGAAGTCCGTGATCCAGCAGAACCGGAAAACATCGGGATCCGCCAGGCGGAGATCCTGCCCGAGCTTCAACCGCAACTCGCCCCCGATGCGGTTGACCGCCGCCGCGCCGTCGCACAGGAAAAACACCACGTCGCCCGGACCGACGCCGCAGGTGCGCGCCAGGGTCTCCAACTCGCCGGCCGACAGGAACTTGGCGATCGGCCCCTTGACGGCGCCGCCGGTCCAGACCAGGTAGGCCAGGCCCTTGGCGCCGAGCGCCTTGGCGGTGTCGGTGAGCCGGTCGAAGAAACTGCGGGGCTGGGCCGCCAGGCCGGCGACCGGGATCGCCCGCACCCCGCCGCCCTGCTCGATGCCCGAGCGGAACGCCTGAAAACCCGAGGTCCGGAAGAGGGCGGTGACGTCCCGCATCTCGATCGGGATGCGCAGGTCGGGCTTGTCGGTGCCGTACTTGACCAGCGCCTCGGCGTAGGGGATGCGCGGGAACGGCGGCGGGTTGAAAGGGTGCGGGGCAAACGTCCTGAACACCCCGCCGAGGAGATCCTCGACCACGGCGAAGACATCATCCTGCGTGGCGAAGGACAGCTCCAGGTCGAGCTGGTAAAACTCGCCGGGCGACCGGTCGGCGCGGGCATCCTCGTCGCGGAAACAGGGTGCGATCTGGAAATAGCGGTCGAACCCGGCGACCATCAGGAGTTGCTTGAACTGCTGGGGCGCCTGGGGCAGGGCGTAAAAGCAGCCCGGGTGCACCCGGCTGGGAACAAGGTAGTCCCGGGCGCCTTCCGGCGAACTGCTGGTCAGGATCGGCGTCTGAATCTCGAGGAATCCGAGTTCCTGCATGCGGCGCCGCATCCAGGCGATCACCGACGAGCGCAGCACGATGTTGCGGTGCGGGCGCTCGCGGCGCAAGTCCAGGTAGCGGTAGCGCAACCGCAGCTCTTCGGAACCGTCCTCCTCGGCGTCGACCGGCAGCGGCAGCGGGGCGCAGGCCGACTCGACGCGCACCTCGTCGGCCACCAACTCGACGGCGCCGGTCGCCAGCGCCGGGTTGACGGTTTCCGGGGAACGGGCCACGACGGCGCCGGTCACGGTCAGGACGCTTTCGAGCCGCAGGCGTTTGCAGGTCTCGAAGAACGTGCGATCGGGGTGCACCACCACCTGGGTCAGCCCGAAATGGTCGCGCAGGTCGAGAAACAGCAACTGGCCGTGGTCGCGCTTGCGGAACAACCAGCCGGACAACCGGGCCGTTTGGGACAGGTGCGACGGCCGCAGCGCGCCGCAGGTATGGGTGCGATAGGGATGCATGGGGAGGAGGCTGGCTGGCCAGAATTGGGGTGTGGGGTTCGGAGACCCGGTTGACGGTGGCGGGTGGAGGAAGGCAAGCGGCTATTCCGGACCGGTTGGCGGTCGGGCATCGGGCCCCGGCGGCTCGTCGAACACGCCCATGGCGCGGAACTTGGCGTAGCGCCGGTCGAGCAACTGCCGGGGGGACAGCGTGTGGAGATCGCCGAGATGCCGCAGCAGCGCGGCCTTCAGGGTGCGCGCCATGGCCGGAACATCGGCATGGGCGCCGCCGAGGGGTTCCGGCACGATCGCGTCCACCAGCCCGGCGCGGAGCAGGTCCTTGGATGTCAGGTGGAGCGCCGCGGCCGCCTTGCTGGCATAGGCCCGGTCTTTCCAGAGAATCGCCGCGCAGCCTTCCGGGGAAATCACCGAGTAGTAGGCGTGTTCGAGGATCAGGATGCGGTCGCCGACGCCGATCCCGAGGGCGCCGCCGCTGCCGCCTTCGCCGATGACCGCGACCACGATCGGGACGGGCAGTAGGAACATTTCGCGCAGGTTGACGGCGATGGCCTCGGCCACGTGCCGCTGCTCGCCGCCGATGCCGGGGTAGGCGCCGGCCGTATCGATCAGCGTGACGATCGGGATCGAGAACTTCGCCGCCAGGCGCATCAGGCGGAGCGCCTTGCGATAGCCTTCCGGGTAGGCCATGCCGAAATTGCGGGCGACGTTGCTCTTGACGTCGCGGCCCTTCTGGGTGCCGATCATCATGACCGGGTGGCCGTCCAGGCGCGCGAACCCGCCCACGATCGCCAGGTCGTCGGCATAGTGGCGGTCGCCGTGCAGTTCGATGAACTCCGTGCAGCAGGCGGCGATGTAGTCCAGGGTATAGGGGCGCAGGGGATGGCGCGCCAACAGGACCTCGTCCCAGGGCTCCAGGCGCTCGTAGATGGCGCGCTTGGTGTCGAGCATCTGGCGCTCGATCTGGGCCAGGCCGGTCGAGACGTCGAGGTTCTGCGATTCGCTGAAGGCGCGCAGCTCCCGCAGCTTGTTCTCAAGCTCGACCAGCGGCTTTTCGAACGGCAGGGTGTAGGCGGCCATGCTGCTCCTCGGGGCCGGCGCGGCTCAATCGCCGATCGTCACGCGCACGCCGCGCGGCACCAAAACGAACAGTTCCTCGACGTCGGCGTTCAGCAGGCGGATGCAGCCGGCGCTTTCCTGGCGGCCAATGGTGTCCGGTTCCCAGGTCCCATGAATCCCGTACCCGCGGACGGGCGCGGTCCCCTCGGCGGCCTGGAGCGCCATCCAGCGCGTGCCGAGCACGTTCTCCTTGTCGCCAAACGGGACCATCCGGCCGTCCGGCCGCCACCAGGGCGGTTGCTCGATCTTGTCGGCAATCACGAACACCCCCGTTGGCGTGGTGCCGAACTTGCCGGTGCCGACCCGGTAGCGTTTGAAAAAGCGGTCGTTGGCCAGGAGCAGCAGGTCGTTGCGGGATTTGCTGATCTGGATGCTGAAGGGCGCCGTGAAGACCCGCAGGCGGTCCCCCGGGTGCAGCATCGCGCGCTCGATCCGGTTGCCCTTGCGCAGGAGGTCCGCCGTGGTGTGGAACCGGCGGGCGATGCGCTCGAGGCTGTCCCCGGGCTGGACCAGGTAGTCGGTCTTCTCAGGCATCGGTGCCGGGGAACACGCCAGGGCCAGGTGGACCGCCCCAAGGACGGTTTCCGCTTCGGCGGCCAGCGCGGGGTCGGGGGCGGCGTCCAGCGCCGCGCGCGCCAGGGCACGGGCGTCCGCCCATTGCTCGCGCTCCAGCAGGGCGCGCGCTTCGGCCAACCGCGCGCGCCACGCGGGGCCGGCATCGGCCGCGCGCGCCGCCGGCCCCGCCGCGGGCGGCCCCGGGGGCGCCGGCGCGGGCAGGGGGACAGGGACGGGGGATGCGGGGACGGGCTGCGCCGC
>CAZEVX010000064.1:0-14146 GCA_964515705.1 uncultured Verrucomicrobiota bacterium
GCGCAACTCCCGCGGTTTTGGGGACCCGTAAACATGCATGAACGACGGAGTCTGCTGACGGGCCTGGCGGGGGCGCGCCGCCGGCGCTGCCCCGGCGCAAGCGGCCGCGGGGAATCCCGGCAGCGGGTCTGGCTGGACGCCCTGACAACCGAGACCGGCCGCACCGCCGCGGCGTTCAACCCCTGACGCGAGCCTTGCCCATGCCGTCCCTCGATGACTTGTTCCAGACCGGCGCGATCCGGCTGCGGGCGCCGGACGGCGCCCGGGCGCGCCTGCTGGTCGCCGGGGATTGCACGCCCCGGGACACCGCCGAGCCGTTGATCCGCGCGGGCCGCGCCGCCGAGATTGTCGGGGCCGTCCAGCCGATCTTCGAGCAGGCCGACTGGCGCGCCGTCCAGTTCGAGACCCCGCTCGTGCCGCCGGACTTCGAGACGCGCGCCATCTGCAGCCGGTTCATGCGCTGCGCTCCGGACACGGGGCTGGCCTTCCTGCGGACGCTGGGCGCGAACGTCGTGCTGCAGGCCAACAACCACATCAGCGACTTCGGGCCGGACGGCGTGCTGGAAACCCTGCGCCACCTGGACGACGCCGGGATTGCCCACGTGGGCGCGGGCCGGGACGACATCGAGGCGGCGCGCCCGCTGCGCCTGGCGCACGGCGGGCTGACGCTCAGCCTGGTCAACGTGGCCGAAAACGAGTTCGGCATGGCGGGCGCTGGATATCCCGGCGGCCACGGCCTGAACGACTACGCCCTGCGCCGCCTGATCCGCGCGGAGGCCGGCGCCGTGCATGCCGTGGTGCTCGTGCAGCACGGCGGCAACGAGTACAACCCGGTCCCCAGCCCGATGATGGTGGAAGCCTGCCGCTCCTACATCGAGGCCGGCGCCGCGGCGGTGGTGAACATCCACACCCATTGCCCCCAGAGCCTCGAACTGTGGCAGGGCAAGCCGATCGTGTATTGTCCCGGCAACTTTTATTTTCCGCTGCGGGAGGCGGGCGACTACCGCCCCACGGCAAGCTGGTTCGTCGGGTTCCTCGTCGGGCTCGACCTCGACCCCCGCGGCGTTCACACCCTGACCGTCAGTCCGACCGAGTTCCTCCAGGAGCGCGAAATCCGGCCGCTGCCCGAGTCGCGCCGGCGCGCGTTCCTGGCCTACCTCGGACGCCTCTCCGCGATGCTGCACGACCCGGAGCGGTTCCGCCGGCATTACCGCGCCTGGTGCATCCGCCGCTACCGCAAGCTGATGCCCATGTTCCACGAGGCGCTCGATCCCTGGCCGGCGTCCTTCGACAACGAGGCCGCGATCCGGCGCGTCGGGCATTTTCAGAACACGCTGACCCAGGAAAGCAGCGCCGAGGTGTTCCGCACCTATATGCGGATGGTGCGCTTGGGCGAGGTGGCGGCGGCGTCCGAGCACCTGCCGGAACTGGAAGCGCTGCTGGAGATCCCCGTCTGACGCGCCGCGCCGCGCGCCCCGCGAACCAGGAGCCTACCCCATGGCCTTTGACGTGTCGTTGGCAGTGGATGTCCTGCGGCGGCTGAGTTTCGAGCGCGTCGCGGGCACGCCGGCGGAAACCCGGGCCGCGCGGCTCCTCGTGGCGGCCGCGCGGCGCGCCGGCGCCGCCTGCCGGACGGAGCCGTTCCGCATTCGCACGTTCACCGGCGGCGCGGCGGGCCTGGAAATCCTCGCGCCGTATCGCGCGCGCTACCCGGTCCGGCCCGTGCGCATGAGCGGTCGGCTGCCCGCCGGCGGGCTGGTCGCCGACCTGGAATTCCTGGGCGTGCGCCACCCGGCCGCCGTGGGCGGGCTGCGCGGCAAGGCGGTGTACGGCTACAATCTGTTCCCCAAAAAACAGCTCGAGCGCTTCCGTGGCACGGGTGTGGCGGCCCTGCTCGACGTTTTCCATTACGGCCGGCCGCTGCGCACCCGCTGCATCCCGGAACTGGTCCGCCGGCGCGTCGGGCGCCTGCCGATGCTGAGCCTGCCCTACGAGGCGGGCGTCGAGATGGCGCGGCGCCGGGCGGCCCGCGCGCGGATCGTCCTCGAGCAGGGCGAGCGCGCGGCGCGCAGCGTCAACGTGACGGCCGAGGTCCCGGGCACGGCGTCCGACGAGGTCATCCTGGTCTGCGCCCACTACGACAGCGTCCCGGACAGTCCGGGCGCCCAGGACAACGGAGGCGGGTCGGCGGTCGTGCTGGCGCTGCTCGCGCACTTTGCCGCGCACCCCGCGCGCCGGACGCTGCGGTTCGCGTGGTTTGGCGCGGAGGAACAGGGGCTGCTCGGCAGCCGGGCCTACGTGCAGCGCCACGCGCGGGCGCTGGACACGGTCCGGATGGTCGTCAACCTTGACGGCATCGGCCGGCTCGTGGATACCCAGAACGCCGTCGTGACCGGCCCGGACGGGCTGCGGGCGTTCGTGGACGTCCTGGCCCGGGAGCACGGGCTGGATTACCCGGTCACCGAAGGCGCCTACGGCTCGGACGGGATCCCGTTCTCCTGGCACGCCATTCCGTCCATCAACCTGACGGGCGGCGCCGACTTCAACCTGCTGGGGCATACCGCGCACGACGGGTTCGAGTGGTGCGGCGCGGCCGGGCTGGCGCCGACGGGCGCGCTGGCGCTTGACATCGTCCGGCGCCTGGGCGATGCTTTAACTTTTCCGTTTCCGCGCGGGTTCACGGCCGCCACGGCGGCGGGGCTCAAGGAGTATTACACCCAACTGCCCCTGCCCGGCGGGCGGCTGCCCGTCTGGTGCCGCCAACACTGAAAGGACACGCCCATGCCCCACGCGCCCCGCCGCCCGATCTGGGCCAACCTGATCCACCTCAGCTACAACATGTGGTTCGACTGTCCGGCCTCGGCCTTCAAGACGCCGTCGCCGGGCCTGGTCAATCCCGTCCTGCGCTTTGACGACCAACTTTGGCATGATCTCCTCGACCGCATGGCGGCGGTCGGCATGACCATGGTGGTCCTCGACCTGGGCGACGCCGTGCGCTATCGCAGCCACCCCGAAATCGCCGTGCGCAACGCCTGGACGCCGGCGCGCCTGCGGCAGGAACTGGCGCGCGCGCGCGCGCTCGGGATCGAGGTCATCCCGAAACTCAATTTCGCGACTTCGCACGACAACTGGCTGGGGCCCTACGCCCGGATGGTCTCGACCGAACCCTACTACCGGGTCTGCCGCGACCTGATCGCCGAGGTCTGCGATCTGTTCGACGGGCCGCGGTTCTTTCACCTGGGTATGGACGAGGAAACGGCGGTCAACCAGGTGTATAACCGCCTCGCGGTGATCCGCCAGTTTGACCTCTTCTGGCATGACCTCGATTTGCTGTTCGCCGCCGTGCGCAAGGGCGGCGCGCGTCCCTGGGTCTGGTCGGACTACCAGTGGTACCACCCGGACGACTTTTTCAAGCACATGCCGCGGACCGTGCTGCAGAGCAACTGGTGGTACTCCGGCTTGCGCCCGGAAACGATCCTGATCCGCAGCAACCCGCAGGTCATGGACAACGGTAAAGGCAACATCACGGACCCGTTGCGCCTCAAGCCGGTCAAGGCGTACCTGGAACTCGAACGGCACGGATATGACCAGGTGCCGACCGGCGGCACCCACGCGCGGCCGGGGAATCTCCGCAACACGGTGGCCTTCGCCCGCCGGCACATCGCTCCCCGGCGGCTGTTCGGGTTTCTGCAGACCACCTGGATGCCGACCCTCGAGGCCTACCGCGACCAGCATCTCAAGGCGATCGACCTAATGGGGGCGGAAATCAAGCGCGGAAGCCGCGGGGCGCGTTCCCAAGCCTGAACCCCGAATGCGGGCAAGTCCGGTACACCCGTCGCGTTGCCACGGCCATGGGTTGCCAAGGGTTCGCAGGGCAAGCCCGCCGGGCGCTTGGGGAGAGCAGATCGTTGGAATCGCCGCCGTCCAGCGGGACGCTGGACCCTACCCGCCATGCCACGGATTGCCGGAACGGCCGGGCCAGTCCGTCGACGTATTCAGAAGTATGTCTAGACAAAGGTTGTACCCCATGCACATCCCCGACGTGATCGCGCGCCTTGGCGAGCCGGTCCTCCCCAAAACCTTCGAGCCCCACTGGGCGGAGACCCTGGCCGCCGACGACGGCAGCCTGCCCGACTGCCTCGTTCCGGCCAGCGTGACCCGCAACCGCCGGGAGAGCGATCTGCCGGACGAGGCCGAGGCGCCGCTGCAGGAGACGGCGCGGCGGGTGGCGGCCGACCCGGCGCTGCGGCTGCTGGCGCGGCACGCCGAGCGCCTGCTGTTCGAGCACGAGGACTACAACGCCTTCGGCGGCTGGCCGTCCTTCGAGCCGCTCCTTGGCGATCTGGGCGCCGTGTTTTACCTGCTGCTGCTGGTGGCGGCGGCGCCGCGCATTCGTCAGACGCACGCCCGCCTGGGAATCCCGGAGGATGTCACCCGCGCCACCTGCGGCCGGCGCGATCCCGCCGCGCGGTTCCGGGTCACCCACCAGGGCCGCTGGGGCGCCGATCGCCGCAGCCTGCACTGGGTGCGGCATCATGCCGCCGGCCGGCTATTCCGGCTTGGCCGCATGGAATATATCCTGACGCGCTTCCGTGACCGCCTGCGGGCGTTCCGGCACGTTGCGACCGGCGCCGTGGCGGCGCTGGCGCCGGACGGCGCGCGCTTTACGCAGGACGGGTACATGACCGCCCCGCCGTTGCCGGACGATCCCGAGGGGTGGACCGCGTCGCTGCGGATCGAGCCGGACGCCATTCGCGGCTGCCTGCTCTCGCCGCGCGGGATGGCCCTGCGCGGCGAACGGGTGCTGCCGCGCGCCGCCTGGACGCCAGTCCTCGCCAAGGACGACTGGGTGCTTGACCTGCACATCCCGCCGGGCGGCGGCATGACTCTCGAAGCCTGCGGCGCCTCGATGCGGCAGGCGGCCGAGTTTTACCCGCGGTATTTTCCCGAGCAGCCGGCGGCCGCGATCGTCTGCACCTCATGGATTTTCAATCCGCAACTGGACGGCATCCTGGCCCCCGACGCCAACCTGGTGCGGTTCCAGCGCGAGGTCTACCTGCACCCGATCCCCTCTTCCGGCCAGGACGGCTTGGTCTTCATTTTCGACCGGCCGGACGTGGACCCCAAGACCGCGCCGCGCGAGACGAGCTTGCAGCGGGCGATCTTGGCGTTTCTCGAAACCGGGCAGCGCTGGCGCGCCGGCGGCATGGTCTTCCTGCTGGCGGATTTGCCGCGGTTCGGCGGCCAGGTCTACCAGCGCGCCGAAGCGTCCGGCCGTTGGCCGGCCTAACGGGAGCACGCCGCCCGGGCAGCGTGCGGTAAGATCGTCGACGCATCCCCCGCGGCCGGCGCCGCGGCGCTTACCACCAGACCGGCGCGAAGCCGTTGGCGCCGAGGCGGTAGTTCCATTGGATGGGGATGCCGCTGGTACTGATGATGTACCAGGTCCCCGCGAAGGTGTCGTAGAGCGCCAGGTCGGACCGGCCGTCGCCGTCGTAATCGGCCGGCGCGGGCACCATCGCCTCGGTGACGGACAATCCCGAGAACGGATAGATTCGCAGTCCGTACCCCTGGCTGGTCAGGGTGCTGGATGGCAGGACCAGCCAGCGTCCCGTGGCGCGCTCGTAGACCGCCGGGTCAGTGATGCCGTCGCCGTCGTAATCCGCCGGCACGGCCAGATGCCCGGGTCCCCCGAAGATTCCCGTCCCAATCGTGTGGCTGGCGCTGAAGACAACGATCCAGCCGGCGGATGCGCGGTGGTAGACCCCCGGATCGGTCTTGCCGTCGCCGTCGTAATCCCCGGCGGGCAGCACGGTATACCCGGGCCCGCCCAGGATGCCGGAGACCAAGCGGTATCCGCTGGCGCTCATGCGGACCATCCAGAGCCCGGCGGACTGCTGGTAGATGCCGGGATCGGTGCGCCCGTCGCCGTCGTAATCCCCGGCCGCGCCGGCCGCGCCCGGCAGCGCCGCCATGGCGAGAACCAGGACATCGTCATCGTTGACGCGCCGCGCATACCACTGGCCGCTGGCCGCATGCAACAGGCCCAGCTGGGTCGTGCCGTCGCCGGCGTAATTGCCGGGCACCGGGAGGAAGCCGAGGCCGCCAAAGACCAGGTTGGTGCGGAATCCCGTCAGCAGGTTGGCCAGCGCCCACTCGCCGCCGAGATCGCGGTAGACCGCGAGGTCCGAGGCGCCCGATCCGGATCCCTGGAAATCGAACCCCTTGAACTCCCGCACCTGGACCTCGATGGCAAACTCGATCGGCGACCCGAAGGCCGGCGCGCCCGTGGCGGCATAATCGGCCGCGACGCGCACCACGCCCCGGTGGCGCGATCCCGGCATAAACCCCGCCGTATCGCAGTCCACCCGCAGGGCGGCCTGTTGTCCGGTGATGCTACCCGTGGCCGGGACAATCCGCAGCCAGGGTTGGGAGCGCGTCACCGTGAACCGCATCGGAGCCCGGGGCGACAGCGCCCCGTTCCAGAGATGCACGACCGTCGGCGGCGGCGCAATTCCCTTGCGCACGGTATAGGCATAGGCTGGCCGCGCATCCGTCCGCAGGACGGGCACGGTATAGATCGTCAGGGCGACCTGGACCTGCTGGGTGGGCTGCACGGCGGAGGTCCAGTGCGGGCCGTCGGTGGCCTGGCCGACGACCGTCAGGATGGCGTTCGAGACGCCGGGCTTGAGGTTCTGGGAACTGAACTGCACGGTGACGATATCGTGTTCGCCGGTGCTGGTGCCGGCGGTCGGCGCGGGGAGCAACCACGGCGCGTTGTTGGAGATGGCATACGACAAGGTGAAATAGCCGCTGCCGTTCCAGACGTCCAAACGCTGGGCCGGGGCGGCCTGGCCGACCAGGATCGCCGCGGACAACTTCGCGGGGCTCAACGCCAGGCGCGGTTTCGGGTTGACCCGGACGTTGACCGCCAGGGTGGCCGGCGACCCGAGCGCCGGGTTGGTCGCTGTCAGCGTGATGGCGCCCGGGTAATTGGCGGGGACCGTCCCGCCCGACGGGAACGAAGCCACATGACAGGCGACCGTCAGGGCGTGGGTCGCAAGCGGATCGAGCCAGCCGCCGGCGCTGCTGACCTCGATCCAGGGCACGCTGGTCGAGACCGTATAGCCGATGCCGTAATCGGCGCTGGCATTCGAGACCTGGACCGTCTGGGCCGCGGCCTCCTGGCCCTCCATCACCACGCGATTCAGCAGCAGCGGCGCCGCGGCCAGCATCGGGGGCGGCTTCACCGTCAGTTCGGCGGCGACCGTGACCGTGCCACCGGCGGCGGCCGTGATGGTCAGGGTGCCGTTGTGCAGGCCGGGCGGCAGCGCGGCGGTATTGGTGAAGGTCACGGCGAGGGTGTTGGTGGCGTCGGCCGTCTGGCCGGTCAGGCTGCCGCCCGCGCGGTCGACGATCATCCAGGGGACATCGGAGGCGACCGTGTAATCCAGGATTCCCGGCCCGGCGTTCCAGACGCACACGGTGCGGTCGGCGTACGCGCCCTGCATCAGGACCGCGTCGAGGCGATCCGGATCGCGCTGCAAGTCCATGACGGTCAGCACGCATGCGACCACGGCGGTCGCCGGATAGTATAGCGGATCCTCGTTGGTGGCCACGACGGTGATCAGGCCGGTGTAGACCCCGCCGACGATGCCGTTCGGCGCCGCGGTGATCGCCAGCGGCGCCCCCGCCAGCGGGTCGAGGCGTCCGTTGGTGCTGGAGACGGACAGCCAGGCATCCGTGGCCGTCAGCGACCAGAACAGCGGGCTGTTGCTCGAGGCGTTTGCGACCTCGACCGTCGCCGCGCCGCCGCCGTTGCGCAGGGCCGACACGGCCACGTTGATGGGCTGAACATCGAGCCAGGCATCGGGATGCGCGATTTCCTGGACTTCCATGACCACCGTCACGCGGCCGGTCGCCGGCGTGTAATAGGGAAAGGCGTTCGATGCCACCACGGCAATTGTGCCCGTGTAGGTGCCGACGGCCAGACCGACGGCGCTGTTGGTCCAGTCGAGGGACCGGGACTCGGCCGCGCCCAGCAACCCCGAGGTGGCCGTCAGGGTCAGCCAGGGGGCCTCCGCCCAGGCGGTCCAGATCAGGCCGGCGGCCGAATCGCTGTTGGAGATCACCATCACGGCGTTGGTCGCCTGGCCGCGCAAGAGGGTCAGGTTGGTCGCCCCGGGCGTGAGGTTGAGGAACGGGTAGACCGGGGCGTATTCGAGGGCGCCGCGGTCCACGTCGGCGCCGAGAATGCGGGGATAGCCCTGGAGGTCGGTCGCCGCGCTCATCCAGGCCTGGCTGGCGCCGCTGTCAATGCAGGGCGACCCGGGCGCCAGCCGGAAATCGCCGATCGTCGGGTTAACGAACCCGGGATCGCCGGTCAGGTTGGAGACGCCGGCCAGGACGACATACGCGGCCACGGCGCAATAATCATAGGTGATGTCGTTAGGCCAGGCATTGGAGGACATGTCTCCGGAGGCCGCGTTATGGTAGAGGATGCTGTTGGAGACCGTGTTGGCCACGGACGCCACGCTGGCATAGACGCCGCCGCCGTAGCGGATGGCGTAATTGTCCACGATCGTGCAGTTCAGCACCCGGCCAGGCTGGGCGCCGAAGGCCACGCCGCCGCCGCCGCCGTCGGGATTGGCAGCCGCCAAATTGTTCAGGACCAGGCTGTTGACTAAGTCCGCGTTGTCCAGGAAGACGCCGCCGCCGTTGGTGGCCGCGTTGCCGATGACGACGCAGCCGACCGCGGCGGCATCCTTGAGATAGAGGCCGCCGCCGTTGGGGATGGCACAGTTGGTGGCATCGCCGCCGGTCAGGGTCAGGCCTTCGATCCGTCCAGTACTCATGGAGGCGACGCGGAACGCCGGAAAAGCGGGGTCGCGTTGGAGGATGGTGTTGGCGGCGCCATGCAGTCCCACAAGCGTGATATGGGCGGCGGCGACTTCGCCGGTCAGCCCGTAGGTGCCGTTCGAGACCGTCACGGTGTTGCCGGCGCCCGGCACGCTGGCAAGCGCGACAACCGCGACCAGGTCGGTCGCCGCGGTCGACCAGTCCGTGTAGGGAAACGTCGGATTGACATCCGGCGTATCGGGGGGAACCACCAGAAAGTTGGTTCCGGCATCAGCGGCACGCAGGGCCAGGCCGCACAGAACGCACAGCAGTATCCGGACAGGCCGACTGGTGGACATCGCGTCTCCTTTGAGTCCGACGGGATCGCCTTTGCCCCTCCCGTTCGACGTCTGCCAGTATAGCGGCGCGGGGGTCGAACTCAAGGGATATTTGCGATTTGGCGAGCGCGCGGTTGACAGGCTGTCGCCGGCAAGGTAGGCTGCCGTCCAGCAGATTCAATCCCGACGCGGAGCACGGCATGGCGCCCACCCGAAAGCAGTCGCGGCGCGGGGCGGCCGGCCTGACCCTGTTGCGCCGCAGCCGCACGCCCGCACCCCGGCGCCCGGCGGCCGCCATCCTGGAGACGTTTGCCAACCCCAGTCCCGGCCGGGACTACTGGGTTCGGTTCGAGTGCCCGGAGTTCACCGCGCTGTGCCCGATCACGGGGCAGCCGGACTTCGGCCGGCTGGAGATCGAGTACGTGCCCGGCCGGCGCTGCGTGGAAAGCAAATCCCTCAAGCTCTACCTGTTTGCCTACCGCCAGGTCGGGACCTTTCACGAGGCCGTGGTCAATCGCATTCTCGACGACGTCGCGGCCGCCTGCCGGCCGCGCCGCCTCCGGGTCACCGGGCGGTTCACCCCGCGCGGCGGCATCCCCATCACGGTCACGGCCGAGCAGCCGCCGGCCGGCTGACCCGCCGGCGGTCAGGTCTTGTCCAACTCGCGGCGGACGGCGCGGCCCAGGTCCTCGAAGCCATAGGGCTTTTGGAGATGCTGACCGACGCCCGCCCGCAGGGCCTCGCGCACGCGGTCGGTGACGGCGAACCCGCTGGTGAGGATCGCCTTCTGGCGGGGGTTGCCGGCCAGGAGGTCGCGGAAGAGGTCCAGCCCGTCCTGGGCCGCATCGCCCAGGATGAGGTCGATCAGCGCCAGGTCCGCCTCGGCCTCCTGGTTGCGCCGGCGCGTCTCGACCAGCGCCAGGGCTTCGCTGCTGCCGGCGGCCGACAGCACGTGGTAGCCCAGGGTGCGCAGCCAGCGCGCGGCGGTCTGCCGCTGCTCGTCGTCGTCGTCCACCACCAGCACCGTTTCGTGGCCGCGGACCTCGACCAGGTCGGCCGGCGCGGCGCCGCTCCCCGGCAGCGGTTCGGCCAGCGGCAGCCAGATGTCCACCTCGACGCCGGCGTCGGCGCGCGTGCGCGCATCCACGAATCCCTGGTGTTCCTTGGCGATGGCATAGACCACCGCCAGTTCCAGGCCGCTGCCCTTGGGCTGGTCCGCCGGCGGGGCGGTGAAGGGGTCGAAGAGGCGCGAGAGGTCCGCCTCCGCCATGGGCGGCCCGCCGTCGCGCACGCCGAGGACGACGTAGGCGCCCGGCGGCACGATCTCGTGGCCCTCGCGCGGGACCGCGACGCGTTCCGCGGCCGTCGTCACGGTCAGCGGTCCACCGGCGGGCATGCGGTCGACGGCATGGATCAGCAGGTTGCGCACGAGTTCCAGGAGCAGGCGCTCCGAGCCGCGCACCGGCGGCAGCGGTTCGGCCAGGTTCTGGTGGAGGGCCACGAGCGGCGCCTGGCGCAGCAGCGTCTGCACGGCGGGCGACGCGAGTGTCCGGCGCACCAGCGGGTTGAGCGCCAGGGGTTCCAGTGGACCGTGGCCGATGCGGCCGAGCGTGAGCAGGTCGCGGACCAGTTCAAGGGCCTTACAGGCCGAGTTGCGAATGATCCGCAAGTCCTGGCGGGCGGCGCTGTCGGCGGGCAGCCGGCGAGCGACCAGGTCCGGGTAATCCGCCAGCGGGCCGAGGATATTGTTGAGCCGGTTGGCCACGCCGCCGGCGAGGCGCCCGAGCGAGTCGGCGCGCTGGGAGCGCGCCAGGCGCTCCTGGAGCCGGCGCTCGCGGGTTTCGGCCGCCTGCTGCGCCGCGACGTCGCGGACGCTGACGACGACCCCCAGGATGCGCCCCTGGGCATCGCGGATCGGGGCGGTGCTGTGGGCCACCGGCACCTGGCGTCCTTCCCGCGAGACCAGCAGCGCCCGGCCGTTGGCCGCCGGCGCCTTGCCGTGCTGCAGGATGTCGGCCACCTCCGGCTCGGCCAGGACGGCGGCATTGCCGCGGGTCAGGCAGAACACGTCCGCGAGGCGGCGCCCGGCCGCCTCGGCGCGCGGCCAGCCGGTAAGCGTTTCGGCCATCGGGTTCATGAACTGGATGCGGCCGTCGGCGTCGGTCGCGATCACGGCGTCGCCGATGCAGCGCAAGGTGGTTTCGAGCCATTCCCGGCTCTCGCGCAACCGGCGCTCCATGGTGTGCTTGTAAAGCGCCATTTCGATCGTCGTGCGCAGTTCGCGGTCCTCGAAGGGCTTGAGCAGGTACCCGAAGGCGTCCGTGGCCTTGGCGCGGAAGAGGGTGTCTTCGTCGGTGTAGGCGGTCAGAAAGACGATCGGGATGTCCAGGCTGCGCCGCACGCGGGCGGCGGCCTCGATCCCGTCGATCGTCCCCTTGAGCATGATGTCCATGAGGATCAGGTCCGGGCGCTGCGCCGCGGCCGCCGCCACGGCGTCCTCGCCGGTGGCCAGGGCGCCGAGGACCGCGTATCCCAGGCCCGCCAGGCTGGCGGCGATGTCCTTGGCCACCACGGCCTCGTCCTCGACAATCAGGATGCGAGCGGATGCCATCACTCGGCCCTCGCCTGTCGCGGGTCGCTCCAGCGCCCGGCCGATTCGGCCGCCGGGTCCGGATCGGCATCCGGGAAGAGCATGGCCTCGCTGAAAGCCTCCTGGAACTCCGGGGCCAGCGACAGGTCCACGTGGTGCGCGGCGATCGCGGCGGCGGCCGCCGCGGCCTTTTCGTCCACCGAGCGCAAGGCCTGCTTGGCGCCCATCAGGGAGGCGTTGCCGATGCAGCGGATGCGGTCCGTGGCGACCGGCGGCAGCAGACCGATCCGCCGCGCCTGGTTGCGCCGGATGAAGTTGCCAAACGCGCCGGCCAGCAGGACGCGGTCGAGGTCGCCGGCCTGCAGGCCCCGCCGGGCCAGCAGGATGCGGATGCCGGCGCGCATGGCGGCGTTGGCCAGTTGCAGTTCGCGGATGTCGCGCTGGGTCAGCACCAGCGGCTGGCCAGAGGCCGTTTCGGCGGCGGGGGCCAGGAGGAACTCCACCCGGCCGCCGCGCGCCAGGACGCGATGGCGCAGGGGCGCCGGCAGGCCGGCCGGCAACTCGTCGGGCGCGCGCAGGCGTCCGGACGGGTCGAGCAGGCCGGCGCGCAGCAGTTCGGCGACGGCGTCGATCAGGCCGGATCCGCAGAGGCCGGCGGGGCGGGCGTTACCGATGACATTCATCCGCAGGTCGCGCGCGATGACGAGCTTCTCGATGGCGCCGGCGGTCGCCCGCATGCCGCAGGACATGCGGGCGCCCTCGAAGGCCGGCCCGGCCGCCACCGAGGCGGCCGTCAGGACCCCGTCGTGCGCCAGCACCAGTTCGCCGTTGGTGCCGATGTCCACCAGCAGCGCGCTGCCGGATTCGCGGTCCAGGCGGCTGGCGAGGATGCCCGCCACGGTGTCGCCGCCGACGAAGCCGCCGATCTGCGGAAAGACATAGATCCGGCCGCCGGGATGGATGGCCAGGCCGAGGTCGGCGGCCCGCAGGAAGAGCGCGTCCCGGAAGACCGGCACGAACGGGACTTCGCCGAGCGCCGCCGGGGACAGGCCGCAGGCGATCTGCTGCATGGCGGTATTGCCGGCCAGGACGATTTCGTAGAGCTGCCGGCGGTCCACCCCGGCGCTCCGCACGAGCGCCTCGACGAGGGTGTTGAGGGCGCCCAGGATGACGCCCTGCACCTGGGCCAGGCCGCCGGGATCGTCGCGACAGAGGCGGATGCGGGAGATGACGTCATCGCCGAAGGCGGCTTGGGGATTGAGCATGGCCTCGACCGCGGCCTCGGCGCCGGTCGCCAGGTTGACGAGCACGCCGACCACGGTGGTGGTGCCGAGATCGACGGCCACTCCGAAGCAGGCGCCGGACGTGTCGCCGGGCTCGAGATCGATCAGCTCGCCGTCGGCGACGGTCGCGGTCGCGCGGAACGCGGACTGCCGCAACAGGCCCGGCAACCGGCGCAGGAGGTCGAGACCGATCTCGGGGCAGTCCAGCGGGCGGAGGGCGTGCCGGACGCGTTCCAGGTCGGCGCGGGCATCCGCGGCCGTCGGCGTCCCGAAGTCGGCGCAGCGCTTGGCGACCGCCGGCCGCAGGGCGGCGGGAGCGTCGTCGGCGCGGACGAGAATCTGTTGCGCGGTTTCGTAGAGCGCCGCGGCCGGAACGTCCACGACCAGGTCGCCGTGCAGTCGCGCCTGGCAGGCCAGGCGCCAGCCTGCGCCGATGGCCGCGGGGCCCAGCGCCGCCCGGCAGGCCGGCGTGGGCGGGCAGGCGCCCGCGACCACGCGCACGCGGCACTTACCGCAGCGGCCGCCGCCGCCGCAGGGGCTCTGGAGGAGCAGGCCGGCGCGGGCGGCCGCCTCGAACAGCGGGGTTCCCGGCAAGGCGAACACGCGTCGCCCCGCGGGTTCGAAGACGATCTGGAACTCGCGGCGCTTCATGGAGCGGCCCCGGCCAGCAGGTCGCGCAGGAAGGCCTGCAGCTCGGCGCGCATGTCGGCGCGTTTCAGGCCGAAGATCACGTTGGTGCGGATGAAATCGAGCTTGTTGCCGATGTCGTAGCGCACGCCATCGAAGCGCAGGCCGTAGACCGCCTGGCGGCGCGCCAGCAGGCGCAGGGCAACGGTCATGGGATCGACAGGAGAACGACCGGCCAATTATTCGACTGCCGCAGGCTCCACCACATCATCCGTAAAGGCCAGCGGATTACCGGCCGCAGCAGCACGGACCTGTTGCTCGATTCTCGTGGCCAATTCCTGGTGCTCCTTGAGATATTGGCGGGCATTATCCTTACCCTGACCAATGCGTTCGCCCTGATAGGAGTACCAGGCTCCGCTTTTTTCAACAATTTCAAACTTGACACCCAGGTCCACCAACTCCGAAAGACG
>CAZEVX010000065.1:0-13899 GCA_964515705.1 uncultured Verrucomicrobiota bacterium
TGCACGGATCGCGCCGGGAGTGACCGCGGACAAGCGCAACTCCCGCAAATCGGGGGACCAACCGCGCCTCGCACACCCGGCAACACCCGATGATCGCCGGTCAGGGGACCGGCTGCCACGCGCCCGGGATGCCTCTGCCATCGGCAGCGGCAACGGGGTGCTCGCCAAGATCCCACCGGCTACGCCGGCTTGCACGACGGGCTCAACCCGCGGCCTGCTCGCGAATCATGATCAGCAGCATCTTGAAGCGCTGCTCGGCGCGCACGGCGTGCGGGATGCCCGCCGGCATGATCACCAGCTCGCCCGCCCGCGCCCGGACCGCGGCGCCGCCGATCGCCAGGTTGGCCTCGCCGTCCAGGATCTGCACGACGGCATCGTAGGGCGCCGTGTGCTCGCTGAGTCCCTGCCCGGCGTCGAAGGCGAACAGGGTCAGCGTCCCGGCCTGCTTGTCCACGAGCGTCTTGCTGACCACCGCGCCGGGCGCGTACTGGATCGCGTCCCGCAGGCTGATGGCCCGGCCTTTGAGGGTCTCGGAGGTGTTCATCACGGATCTCCTCGGGTGGGGCACGCGGCCTACAGTTTTCCTGGACGTTTCGCCCCTTGTTGTAGGCCCGGTGCCCACACCGGGCGATTATTTCACAGCTTCTCAGGGTTCAGGGGGCGTCTTGACAACGCCGTCCAGGCCGAGGGTGACCTCCTCGACGCGCAGGTCGGCGCGCCCGCTCAGCCGGACCGCATCGCGCACGATCGCCGTCAGCCCGCCGCAGCAGGGCACTGCCATCCGCACGACAACCACACCCGGGATCGTCGGATCGCGCAGGATGTCGGCCAGCTTGCCGGCATATCCTTCCGTGCGGTCCAGCTTGGGACAGGCGACGGCCACGCCGCGCCCGCGGATAAAGCGCCAGTGCACGTCGGCCGAGGCCACCGGCGCGCAGGTGCTCAGCACCAGCAGTTCGCGGCCGCGGAAGAACGGCGCCCCGGGCTGGACCAGGTGGAGTTGCACCGGCCATTGCTCCAGGTCGGACCGGATGGCCGGACCGGCGGCGCCACCGGCCGCGGCGGGCGTCGCCGACGCGGCGCCGGCCGGCCGCGCGGCCATGCGCATCCGCGTCCCCGGGCACCCGCCGGCCGGGGGGCCGGGCGGTTTCGCGGGGCGCTCCCCCGTCTGCTCGTGCCGGCGGGCGGCCTGATCGAGTTGCCGGACACCCGCCGCGCCGCGCATCGCCTGCACGTGCGCCCGAGTGCGTTCGCCATCGAAGGCCGGGGCCTCGCGCTCGACGATCGTCAGCGCGCCGGTCGGGCACTCGCCGAGGCAGTCGCCAAAACCGTCGCAATAGAGCTCCTTGACCAGGCGCGCCTTGCCGTTGACGATCTGGAGGGCGCCCTCGTCGCAGGCGGCGGCGCATTGGCCGCAGCCGTTGCAGCGCGCCTCGTCAATCTGGATGATCTTGCGTTTCATGCCCCCCCCAGGATGGCCTGGAGATCGGCGGCGGGCGTCGTGATCGGCTTCAGCCCAAACTTGTCCGCCAGGACGGCCAGGACCGCGGGCGTGACGCAGGCCGGCAGGCTGGGCCCGAGCCGGATGTTGCGGACGCCGAGGTGCAGCAGGGTCAGCAGGATGCAGACCGCCTTCTGCTCGTACCAGGACAGGACCAGCGAGAGCGGCAGGTCGTTGAGGCCGCAGCCGAAGGCTTGCGCCAGCGCCCCGGCAATGCGGATTGCCGAGTAGGCGTCGTTGCACTGGCCGCAGTCGAGCAGGCGCGGGATGCCGCCAATCTCGCCGAACTCCAGCTTGTTGAAGCGGAACTTACCGCAGGCCAGCGTCAGGATCACCGCGTCGCGCGGCACGAGCCGGGCAAAATCGGTGTAGTAGTTGCGGCCGCTCTTGGCGCCGTCGCAGCCGCCGACCAGGAAGAAGTGCCGGATGGCCTTGGCCTTGACGGCCGCCACCACCTTGTCGGCCACCCCCAGCACGGCGTGGTGACCGAATCCCACGAGGATCGTGCGGTCCGGGCCGTCGGCGTCGAAGCCGTCGGCCGCCAGCGCCGCCCGGATGACGGGCTCGAAATCGCGGTCCCGCACATGCGCCACCCCCGGCCAGGCCACCAGACCGCAGGTGAAGAGCCGCGCCCGGTAGCTGTCCTTGGGCCGCTGAATGCAGTTGGTGGTCATGAGGATCGCGCCCGGAAAGGCGTCGAACTCGGCGCGCTGGTCCTGCCAGGCGCCGCCGTAATGGCCGGCCAGGTGCGGGTGCTTGCTCAAGCCGGGATAGCCGTGTGCCGGCAGCATTTCCCCGTGGGTATAGACGTTGATCCCGCGGCCGGCGGTTTGCTGCAGGAGCGCTTCGAGATCCTTGAGGTCATGACCGGAGACCAGGATGGCCTTGCCCTTCCGCGGGTGAATACGCACCGGCGTCGGCCGGGGATGGCCGAAGGTCGCCGTGTGGGCGGCATCCAGCATTTCCATCACCTTGAGATTCACGGCCCCGCACTTCAGGGTCATCGCCAGCAAGGCCTCCAGCGACGGGTCCGGCTCCGCCAGGAAGGCCAGCGCCTCGGCGACAAAGGCGTAGACCGAGGCGTCCTCCGACCCCAGGATCGCGGCATGGTCGGCATAGGCGGCCATGCCCTTCAGCCCGGCCAGCAGCAGGTCCTGCAGGCCAGCGCGATCGGCCCCCAGGCGCGCCCGGCGCGGCAGGATTCCGGCCGTGTCCGCCTGGCGCCGCCGCCCGGCCCGGTCGGCGGCCAGCGGCGCGCCATCGTCCGCCGGCGCCTCGTCCGGACGACCCTGGGCGCGGGCGGCGGCGATCGTCGCCGCCCGCAGCCGGGCGCGGTGCCCTTCGCCGGCGTCCAGCAGGGCGTCGAGCCGCGCGGGGTCGAAGTTGACGTTGGTGATCGTCGAGAACAGCGCCTCGATCAGGAAGCGGTCAACCGCCGCGTCGCGCACGCCGAGCGCGCGCGCCCGGTGCGCCAGCCGCCCGATCCGCCTGGCCTGCTCGACCAGCAGGTCCTGCAGGGCCGCCGTCTCGGGATCCTTGCCGCACACGCCCATGGCCGCCGCGCAGCCGGTGCCCTGGGCGGCCTGTTCGCACTGGTAACAGAACATGTCAGTCTCCTTGGTGGTTGGGGTGGGTTGGGTTCGAGATCCGGCGCGGGCGGCGTTCCCGCCAGCCGCGGTCCAGCAGGTGTTCGAGGGTGGTGCCCGAGAGCGTCGCGATGACCTGGCGGTTGACCTGCCGCACGAGCCCGCCGAGGATGCAGGGACGCCCGGCGCAGACGGTCTGCTTCAGCAGGCAGCGCACGGGAGCCAGGGGGCCCTCGGTCGCCTCGAACAGGTCCCGCAGGCGGATGCGCGCCGGCGGGCGGGCGAGGGCGTAGCCGCCGCGCGGCCCGCGCGCCGCGCGGACCAGCCCGGCGCGCTCGAGGCGCTGCAGCACCTTGACGAGGTGCGCCTCGGAGACTCGCAGGCCGTCCGCCACGGCGGCCGCGCGGCAGACGCCGCCGCCGTGCGCCGCCAGGTAGATGCCGGCGTGCAGGGCCAGCGCGCCGGCGTCCGAAAGTTTGAGGAGCGAGGCCATGGTTCCGCGAATGAGTTAAACTGGTATACGAATACCACAATAAGCGCGCCGGTCAAGAGGTATTTTTGGGAACGCGCCGTCCGATGCGCGGCGGCCCGCGGCGCAGGCTGGCCTGACGGTCCGGCGGGACACGCGCTGGCGCACGACACCCGGGCGTTCCGGCGACCGGCCGCTCCGCCGGAATTCCGGGGTGTCGCGTGGGTCCGGGGTTGTCGCGCCCCGCCCCGGAGGGGGCCAATGGCCGGACCCACGATCGAGTTATGTCCGCCGGGCGCCGGCGGCGCCCGGCGGGGAGTCGGCCGGCCACGCGCGCGGCAAATAGACCATGAAGGTCGTGCCGTCCGGGGCGGCGGAGGTAAAGGTTGCCCGGCCATGCAGGTACTGCTCGACGAAGAGCTTGATGCTGTAGGTGCCCAGGCCGCGATCGGGCCCTTTCGTCGAGAACGAGCGCTGAAAGACCTGCCGTTGGACGTCCGGCGGCATGACCCCCGGGTTGCGGACCCAGAACCGGACCCCGCGGTCATCCCCGTCGGCGCCCAGGGTCACCATCGCGGCGGGCGACGTGGCCTCGAGAGCGTTTTTTGCCAGGTTGCCCAGCGTGCGGCCCAGCAGGATGCGGTCGCTGACCAGCGCGAGTCCGGCGTCGGCGACGCGCACCTCGACCCGGCGGTCGCCGGCCACCGGGTGGCGGCGGTAGATGTCGGCCACCTCTTCCAGGAGCGCGGGCACCGCCAGGGGTTCCGGGCGCACGACCAGCTCGTGGGTTTCGGCGCCGGCCAGGTCCTTCTGGGCGTTGATTTCCTCGATCAGGTATGCGGCCATGCGGGCCATCAGGGCCGGGTTGGCGCTGTCGCCCGCGGCCGCCGCCTGCGCCTGCAGTTCGGCGAATCCCCGCAATCCGACGGCCAGGTTGAGGATGTCATGGAAGAACAACCGCTCGAGTTTGCGCCGCCGCTTCTCGTGGCTGACGTCCTGGATCGTGTAGATCGTCAACGGCACCCCGTTTAGGCGCAGCGGCACGGCGTCGACCCGCAGGTCGAGCGCGCCGTCGTTCCGCGTGATACGGCACTCCTCGGTGGCGCGGCGCCCGGCCTGGCTGGCGAGGATGGCGTTGACGGCCTGGCAGGTCGTGCAGAAGAGCGTTGTGCCGCAGCCGCCGGCCGTTTCGGCGGCGTGGACACAGCCGACCACATCCCCCGGCCGCCGCCCGAGCAGCGCCGCGCCGTCGCGGACGCCGGCCAGCGTCGCCATGGCGTCATTGGCGTAGAGAATCTGCCGCTGGCGGTTGAGCAGGACCACGGGATGCGGGACGGCATCCAGCAGCGCCGCCCAGCGGCCGGCGCGCGCGAGGGCGGCCTGCTGCCGGCGCAGGTCGCGGAGCGGCAGCCGCTCCGCCGGGGCATGGGCGGTCAACGGGACATCGGACTGACGGCTCATCGGCAACATCCTCCGGCTCAGTCGTTGAGGCCCGTGGCCTGCCGGATTTCCTCCAGCGAGGTCAGGCCGCGCATGACCTTCTTGATGCCGTCATAACTCATGGGAGTGAACCCCTGGCTGCGGGCATAGGCGCGGATGTCGAGAATCGTGGCATTGCGCGCGATGTGATCGCGCACCGCGTCGTCGATCACGAACAGCTCGTGGATCGCCACCCGGCCGCGGTAGCCGATGAAGTCGCAGTGCTCGCAGCCCTGGGGGCGGTGGAAGACAACCGGCGTCCGGCCATCCCAGCGGTCGAAGAGGTCGGCGACCTCGGCGGGCGTCAGCGTGTAGGCCTGCTTGCAATGGTCGCAGAGCCGCCGCACCAGACGCTGGGCCATGACCCCGATGATCGAGGGCGCCACCAGGAAGGGCTCGACGCCGATCTGGATCAGGCGGGTGATGGCCTGCAAGGCGTTGTTGGTGTGCATCGTCGTCAGCACCAGGTGGCCGGTCAGGGCGGCCTGGGCGGCGATCTTGGCGGTCTCCGCGTCCCGAATTTCACCGACCAGGATGACGTCGGGATCCTGGCGCAAAAAGGCGCGCAGGGCCGAGGCGAACGTCACGCCGGCCTGCGGGTTGACCTGGACCTGGTTGACGCCCGCGAGCCGGTACTCGACGGGGTCCTCGATCGTCACGATGTTGAGGCTCTTGCGGTCAAGGCTCTTGAGGGCGGCATAGAGCGTCGTGGTCTTGCCCGACCCGGTCGGGCCGGTGACGAAGAACACGCCGCTGGGCGACTCGATGATCTGGCGGACGCCCCGGAGCACAGAATGGGCGAACTGCAGGTCGTCGAGGCCCGGGACGGCGGCGAACTGGTTCTGGCCGAGCAGGCGCAGCACCATCTTCTCGCCGTAGATCGTCGGAATGCTCGAGAAGCGGCACTCCAGGTCATGGTCCGGCAGGCGGAACGTGATGCGACCGTCCTGCGGCCGCCGCCGGTCGCCGATGTCGGCCCCCGCCAGGATCTTGATGACGTTCGACAGCGCGGGGAAGAGCGCCGATGGCAGCTGGGTGAGCGGCTGGAGGGCGCCGTCGATCCGCATGCGAATGGCGACGTGGGCGTCGCCGGGCTCGATGTGGATATCGCTGGCGCGTTGCTTGAGCGCCAGCAGGAAGAGGGTGCGCGCGAATTCCGCCATGGATTCTTCCTGGGCCAGCCTGTTGAGATCGGCGGCCGCGTCGGTGGCGGCGCCGGCGGGCACCAGGTCGGCCAGGACGCGCGCCGAGACGCGGGCGATTTCGAGCGTCGACCGGAGCTGATCGGGAAAGGCGAACACGGGGCTGACGAAGGTTCCGAGGGCGTTCTCGAGGCGGGAGATCGTCACCGGGTTACGGGGATTGGCCATGGCGACGGTCACGGCCTCGCCAACGGCATACAACGGCAGGACCATGTCCTGTTCGGCCAGGCCGGCGGGCAGCTTGTTGAGCAGCTCGTACTGGATGATGGTCTTGGTCGGGTCCACGTAGGCGATCTCGAGCGCGTCGCCCCACAGTTTGCCGAGGATCGCCTTCTGCGCCGGACGCTGCTCGGCCAGGAACAGCAGGGCCGCCAGTTCGTTGCCGGGAAACCGGGCCTCCAGGTCGGCGCGCTCGGCGGGGGTCAAAAGGCGCTGGGCGACGGCCAGGTCCAGGAAGCGCGGGTTGGACAGCGCCAGCGCGTCCGCGCGGGCAGCCGGGCCATGAGCCGAGAACGCCTCGCGAATATGGGAGCCGGCCGCCGGCGCGCGCCGGGGCCGCTCGCGACGTAGGGTCCAGGCCACTCCGGCGACGAGCAGCGCCAGCGCCCCCAGGGTCAATCCGACCGCCCAGGGTCCGTTCCCGCCGGCGCTGGGCGGCGCCGGAGCGGCGCGCCGGGCGGCGTCGGCCAGGGGACGGTCCAACGCGCGGCGCGCGGCCTCCTCGGCGATGCGCTGCTGGCGAGTCACGGCCGCGTCCGCGGGGCCCGGCTGGCCGGCGGCGCGATCTACGGCGGCGGCGAACAGCAGGCCGGCGGCCAGCGCCGGCATGCATCGGCGAGGGCAAAGGCGCGGGTTCACTCGTGAAGTTCCCTCCAGCCGACGATCACCGGCGGCGCGTTGCTGGTTTCGGTGGCGACGAGGTGGGCGCTGACGCGGTCGCGCGCCGCGGTCCCGAGACGGATATCCCAGTTGAGGGTACGGGCGCCGTAATAGGCGCCCAGTTCGACGCGGGCGGCCAAGGCGCCATTCAACAGGCTGTTGCCGCCCGGCGCGCTCGATCCCCAGTTGCCGAGAATGGCGTGGTTGCTGAACAGCGCCGCTTCGACTCGCGGCACGTTGGCCGGGTCGCTGACCGCCGCCAGCGCGGCGTCGGACAGCGAGGACTCGTAATAGCGGCGCGGCACGGTATTGGTGCCGGTGCCGCTCAATCGCCGCCCGCCATGCGCCTCGGGGGCGAAGAAGCGCCCGTCGAATCGGAAGCCGTTGGTCGGGTTGGCGTCGCTGTCGTAGCCCAGGGCGGCGTCCGAGGCGTCGACGTCGTAGGCCCGGACATTGTTCGGATCAACGAGCAAGCCCCAAACCCGGTTCGACCAGGCGGTGGACGCGTAGTTGCCGACCACGATATTGCCCTTGGCCGCCAGCACCAGCAGGTCGCGGGCGGCATTCGCCGCGGCCGTGGTCTCCGGCGCCGCATCCGGCTTGGGCCAGGACGGGGGATCTTGGTACCCGAGATCGCCGACGATGTGGATATTGCGGCCGGCGTAGAGGGTCCCCTGCCCGCTCACCCGCCCGCGGATGATCACGTCGCCCCGGACAACCACCGGGCCGCGAATCGTGATCGGCGCCGCGGTCCCGTCCAAAATCAGGCATCCGTCGTCGGCCGTGCCGGGGACGCCGTCCGGGCCCGGCCCGTCATAGATCCCCTCGACCGCCATGGTTCCCTGGCTCAACCGTCCGCGCGCCGCGGCCGCCACGCCGCTAATGGCCCCGATCATCGGCATGGCCACCAGCGGCGCCTTGACCGTGCGGGAGACGCCGGGATCATAGCCCATCGGCCAGGCAATGGCATTGGTCCCGGTCGGGGTGCTGGGCCGGGCAGCGGACGGAGCCGCCGCCCAGTAGTCGGCCAGGGCGGTCGTCCGGCGGGAGCCGTTGATGACGCCGGCCGCGTAGACGTTGCCGTTGACGATCGGCCCGCCGCTCAGCCGCAGGTTTTCGTTGACGCGCACATCGCCATTGACGATCGTGGCCGCACCGGCCACCTGCCCGTTCTGATGGACGAAATAGCCGTAGTCGAACACCGGCACCGGGGCGGCCGCCGGGTCGCCGAAGGCCAGCCGCAGCACGTGCCGGAGGCAGCGGGCGACCTCCGGGGGCGCCGCGCGGCGGGCGCGGGCGACCAGGGTGATGTCGACGCGCAAGCCGTTCGACGCCACGTTGACGTTGGTGATCACGACCTCCGCCGCGCCGCCGCCGGCGGGCGGCGGCAGCGCCGGGATGCGGAAGGCCGGCGCGCTGCCCAGGCTGTTGGAACTCCAGACGGCGAACCAGGACGCTGGCAGGGGGCGATTGGTCTCGACATGGCGGGCCAGGTCGTACGAGACCCGTTCGAGGGCTGACTGGGCGTCCAGCAGGCACTGGTCCGAGGCATGCCAGCGCCGGACGGCATGCCCGTGCTGGACGGCGGCCTGCAGAAACACACCCGCCGCCGCCCCGACCAGCAACAACACCAGGACCGCCGTGTAGAGCACGAATCCGGCGCGCGCCGTTCCGTCCGCGGGATGGGATGCGCTATTCATTCAGCAGCACCGCGGTCAGCACCTGGGGCTGCGCCAGCCGCGCCGCGCCGTTGGTGAACGCCAGGGTGAGTTCGATCCGCAGCTGGTTGCCGTCGAGGACAACCGCCGCGCGTTCCACGACAGGGCCGTCCGCCAGCACCGGACGCCGCGCGCCGCCCGTGTCCGCCCACACCGGTTCGTTGGACACCAGCCCGACCGCCAGCGCCTGGTCGCCGTCGAGGACATAGAGGATGTTGGACGTCCACTGCACGCTGCCGCGCCGGGCGAACCGCAGACCGTAGCGCCCGTCGATCCCGCCCAGCAGGCGCTCGCGGACGAGGCGGGTCTGCTGGCTGAGGCGCCCCCGCTCGACGCCGTGGCGCCAGAACCGCTGGCTGGCGAGCAGGGCCGAGAGGGCGGCGGCGACTACCAGGAGCATCACGGCGGAGGCCGTCAGAACCTCCACCAGGGTATATCCCCGTACTGGCGTTGGACGCCGGCTCATGGCAGCCGTCCAATCGCGTAGCGGGCGGCCCGGAAGACAACGTCGTTGGTCAGCGAGACGAGCCGGCCGCCCAGGCCGATCCGGTCGCGCTTGACGCGCGCCTCGAGATCCCAGCGGCAGGGGGGCGTGACCCCGATTTCCGGGGCCACTAGGACCCGGATTTCGGTGTTCGTGGGCAGCAGACTGGCAGCGGCCGGCGCCCGGAACGTCAGGGTGGTCGCCAGGCTGATGGCGGGGAAATCCCAGGTGTGCAAGACCGTCAGCATGGCGTCCATCGCCAGACCCTCGGCCTCCAGGCGCTGCTGGTTGGCCCGGATGGCCGCGTCGGCCAGCACGATGCTGGAATAGACCGCCAGCGTCCCCAGGGCCACGATGGCCGCCGCGACCAGCACCTCGACCAGGGTCAGCCCGGTGGCGCCGCGCCCGCCGGCCGGATGCTCGTTCATGACGTCTCCCGTCACCGGGCGGCAACGGCGCCCCTACCCGCTGGCCGCGGGCGCCGGCGCCGCGGAGCCGCCGGCCGGCTGGGTCTGCCGTTCGACCAGTTTTCGGATGTCCGCCTGGGTCAAGGACCGTGAGCGCTCGGACGCGGCGCGCTCGTCGTCTCGGACTTCGCGCGTCAGGCGTTCCCAGTCAAACTTTTCCTTCATGGCGGCCCTCCGTGATCCCCAGGACATCGCCAATCACGCGCTTGATTTCCGCGATCGGGCTGTCCTTGCGCAGGTAGTTCGCCGCCCCCAGTTCCAGGCAGGCCCGGACACTGTCGGCATCGGCCACCGAGGTCAGCATCACCGCCACCGCGGACGGATACGCCTTGCGGATCTCGGCCAGCGCCTCCAGGCCTGTGGCGATCGGCATGTTGATGTCGAGCAGGATCAGGTCCGGCCGGTGTTCGCGGAAGAGGCGCACGGCATCCTGCCCGTTGGCGGCCTGGCCGACCACGTCGACGCCCATCGTGCCGAGCAGCGCCCCGATGAAGGCGCGCATGTGAAACTCGTCGTCCGCCAGGACCACCCGCGGCTTGCGCTTGCCCGTGGACATGGAACGCCCTTTCCAAATTCCCGACACACACTGGCTGGCAGAGTATACGATGCCCTCCGGTCCGGCAAGCCCGAACGGCATCGGTCAGGCCAGGCTCAGCAGGCCGCGGACGTCCTCCCAGGTGAGGGTCTGCATGACGTGGGCGTCGTCGGCCAGGGCGGCCTGGATGACCTGCTGCTTGCGGCGCTGGAGGGCCAGGACTTTTTCCTCGACGCTGTCGCGGGTGATCAGCTTGAGACTGTAGACCGTGCGGTGCTGGCCAATGCGGTGGGCGCGGTCGGTGGCCTGGGCCTCGACGGCCGGGTTCCACCAGGGGTCGAAGTGGATCACCAGGTCGGCGCCGGTCAGGTTCAGCCCCGTGCCGCCGGCCTTGAGGCTGATCAGGAAGACCGGGATGGCGCGGTTGGTGTTGAACTCGCGCACGACGGCCATCCGGTCGCGGGTGGCGCCGTCGAGGTAGCAGTAGGCGATCCCGCGGCTCTCGAGTTCGCGGCGCAAGATCGCCAGCATGCTGGTGAACTGGCTGAAGACCAGGGCGCGGTGTCCGCCGTCGATGGCCTCGTCCAGCAGTTCGAAAAAAAGCTCCAGCTTGCCGGAGGGGAACCGGCTGTCGAGGTCCTTGAGCCGCAGCAGCTCGAGGTGGCAGCAGGCCTGGCGCAGGCGCAGCAGCGTGGTCAGGATTTCCATGCGCGCGCGCTGGAATCCCTGGCGGGCGACAAGGTCGCTGACCTTGCGCTGCGAGGCTTCGAGCAGGTTCTTGTAGACCATCTGCTGGTCGCGGGTCATGCTGCAGGCGGCCAGTTTCTCAATCCGCGGCGGCAGGTCGCGGGCCACCTCCTGCTTCAGGCGCCGCAGCAGGAACGGCCGCAGCTTGCGCCGCAGGCGCGCCTGGGCGGCCTCGCCCTCGTCGCCGCCGCGGGCGATCGGCGCCTCGTAGCCCGCCCGAAAACGCTCGTAGGGGCCAAGGTACCCGGGCATCAAAAAGTCCATGATCGACCACAGGTCGGCAACGCTGTTCTCGATCGGGGTGCCGGTGAGCACAAGGCGGTGGTCGGCGCGCAGGCGCTTGACGGCCTGGGCGTTCTGGGTCGAGCGGTTCTTGATGTGCTGGGCCTCGTCGAGGATCACGGCGCCGAACTCGAGCGCCGCCCACTGTTCGATGTCGCGCCGCAGCAGGGCATAGGAGGTCACGGCCAGGTCGGCCGTCTCGAGGTCATCCCATTTCGCGTGGCGCTCGCCGCCGCTGAAGACCAGCACGCGCAGGCCGGGGGTGAAGCGCGCGGATTCCTCGGCCCAGTTCTCGACCAGGCTCGAAGGGCAAACCACCAGGGCCGGTTTGCGGCCGGCCGCGGGCGGCCGGCCGCGGCGCAGGTCCAGCCAGGCCAGCGCCTGAAGAGTTTTTCCAAGGCCCATGTCGTCGGCCAGGATCCCGCCGAAGCGGTTCTCCTCCAGGAAGCGCAGCCAGGCCACGCCGTCCTTCTGGTAGGGGCGCAGGATGCGGTCGAGGTCCGGCGGGAGCGCCGCCGGTTCGAGCACGCGGCGGGCGGGGTCCTGGCAGCGCACGGCCTCGAGCCAGGCCGGCGGCGCCTCGAGGTCAATCCCGTCGAGAGCCTCGAGCGAGGCCTTGACGTAAGCGGCGTGGACGGCGTCGAGCCGGAACGTGCCGGGGCGCGTGCCGTCGCGGCCGTCGCAGTCGGCAAACATCCCGCGCAGGCTTTCGACGGCCTCGGCGTCCACCAGCACGGGCCGCCCGCCGCGGCGGACAAAGCCCTCGCCGCGCAGCAGGGCGCGCTGAATCTCGGCCTCGGACAGACTTTGGCCCTTCCCGTCCTCGAACGCGAACCCGACCTCGAACCAGCCTTCGCCAGGCTCTCCGCGGACATGCACCACGGGCATGACGGTGTCGAGCGTGTCGCGGTAGGCGCCGACCGTCCCGGCGATCTCGACGCGCCAGCCGGCGCGGCGCAGGGCGGGGACACCGCGGCCGAGCACGTTGAGCACCTCGCGCTCGCCGACCACCGGCTCGAACTGGTCCCCGCGCGGCCCGGCGAACCCCAGCGCGTGGAGCCGTTCAAGCGCCTGCTGCTCGCGCGCCGGGTTCCGGGTCCAGAAGTGATAGAAATCGCCGGGGTCGGGCACGGCGATCGGATCGGCCGGGTCGGGCTTGCCGGCGACGACGGCGGTCTCGCCGTAGAGAACCGTCAGCGTGGCGGCCAGCGAGGCCGGGCTGCCGCGCAGGTCGAGGCGGAAACGCGGCTCGGCCGGGTCGCCGCTGAAGAGGTCGGCGCGCAGATCGGTGGCCACGGGCAGCCGCGCGGCCAGCGCTGGCAGTTCCTGATTCATGAAGCGCAGCACGGCCGTGCGCGGGATGACCACCGGATGCTCGTAGAGCGGCTGGAACGGCAGCGGCAGGACCTTTTCCAGCGGCCAGACCTGGCCGGCGCCGCCAATCCAGCCGTGGTTGCCGGCGACGAGATAGAAGGGCGGCGCCGCGGCGGCCGGGCCGCTGACGGGCAGTTCGTTGTGCACGGCTAGCACGAGGTTGCCCGTCTCCGGGTCGAGGTCCAGTTTCAGGATCGAGGCCAGCGGCACGGTGTTGACCGGAACCGCGGCGGCGCCGCCCGCGACCTCGAGTTCGCGGCCGGCCAGCAGCGGCAAGAGGCTGACCAGGTCCGGGAGGCGCAGGTCGAGGGCCGCGGGGAGCGGCCCGCCGGCGATATCCTCGAGCACGAACAGCAGCGACTCGTCGCGGGCGGAGAAGGATAGGGGCGCGCCGCGCGGCACGCTTGCGGGATCGCGGCGCCGGCCGCCAACCTCGACGGCGCAGCGCAGGGCCAGGCGGCCGGCGCGGCAGCCGGCCTCCCAGTCCCGGCCGAGGGCCAGGCGCAGGGCGGCCGGCGCGGCGCCGGGCGTGCCGGCCGGGACGCGCGGGAGGAAGGCGTGGTCGTCGAGCGCCGCGAGACGCTCCGCCCGGCGCTGTTCGGCCTCGAGGCGCGCCCGGCGTTCGGGATCGTTCCAGCGCTCGATCAGGTCGAGGCCCACGGCCACGAGGTGCATGCAGATCAACCCGCGCTCGCGGGCGTCGTAGCACCGGCACAGGTTCTCGACGCGGCCGCGGGGCTGCAGCCGGAACCGGCAACTGACCGTGCCGGTGGTGACCTGCACCGTTCCCCGCATCTCCGGCGGTGCGTATTCCGTCGACAGCACCTGCCCTTTCTTGAACAGCGCCAGCCCGGCCAGGAACACCTGGGGACCGGCCCAGTCGGTCAGCAGCTTGCGGGACAGGGGGAAACTCATGAGCGTGCCCGGCGCGTGAAGCCCGGATTCCTTACACGCTGCGCCGGGCGTGCGTCAAGCGCAAAGCGTCCACCTAAAACTGCGGGAGTTGCGCCTGCCCCTGTTGCCCAGTCAGGCGCCAGACCGTGCGCCTGCGGCTCGGCACCCTGCGCGCCGTAGCGGCGGCTTGACGCGCCGCGCAGGCGGGCGCCTCGCCCTCAAAGTCCCATCGTGCATGCGTTCCTTGACGACTCCACCTGGAGGGCGAAGCTGCGCTGAGCC
>CAZEVX010000066.1:0-13862 GCA_964515705.1 uncultured Verrucomicrobiota bacterium
AAGGCCTGCGGCATGAAGCCCAGCGCCTGCGGCATGAAGCCCAGCGCCGAGGCGGCATCGCAACCGGCCAACTGATTTCGGGTGGTGCTGGCCATGATGGGTAAATTCATTCGCCTGGAACGCATCATCAACCGCGACACGCTGCGCACGGTGATCGTGCCCATGGATCACGGCCTGACCGTCGGCCCGATCCGCGGCATCGAGAACATGCGCGATATGGTCAATGCCGTCGCGGACGGCGGCGCGAACGCGGTGCTCGGGCACCTGGGCCTCCCCCTGCACGGGCACCGCCGGCGCGGCAAGGATATCGGCCTGATCCTGCACCTCTCGGGCAGCACGGTCTGGAGCCCGGACCCCAACGCCAAGGTCCTGGTCAACACGGTCGAGAACGCCATCAAGTTCGGGGCCGACGCCGTCAGCGTGCACGTCAACCTGGGGGCGTCGAACGAAGCCGAGATGCTCAAGGATTTCGGCGACGTGGCCGTGACCTGCCTGGAGTGGGGCATGCCGCTGCTGGCGATGATGTACACGCGGGGCGCGAAGTTCAAATCTGAGCTCGACCCCGCCGGCATCCGGCACGCGGCGCGCATCGCCGCCGAACTGGGCGCCGACATCGTCAAGGTCAATTACACGGGCTCGCCGCGGACGTTCAAGCCGGTGGTGGCGGGGTGCCCGATCCCGGTGGTCATCGCCGGCGGGGAACGCCTGGACGAGGAGCGCCAGGTCTTCCGCATGATCCGCGAAGCGCTGGACGTCGGGGCCGCGGGGGTGGCCGTCGGCCGCAACGCCTTCGGCCATGCCGCGCCCGTCCGCATGATGCGCGCCATCTGCGCGCTGGTCCACGAGGATGCCTCGGTGGACCAGGCCGTGCGCCGCATGCGCGCGTGACCGCCGGGAACCGCGGCGGCCTGTCAGGGCGCCACGGTCGATCCGGTCGGCAAACCCAGCAGGTCGGCGACCGCGTCCGGATCGAGCCGAAAGGGCGCCCCGCGCCCCTCGAAAAACCCGTGGGCCTCGATCAGGTGCAGGTGCAGGTCCGTGAAGAGCAGGTGCCGGCCGCTGCCCGCATGCGTGACCGTGACGTTGGTCTTGCGCAGCAGCGGAGCGTCGCCAAAGGGGCAGGGGATGCGGCCGCGCTCGGCCTCGGCTTGCACGGTGAAATGCGGCGGCACGCGCACGGGCCCGCCCTGGCCCGCGACACCGGCGTCCCGCAGGGCCCGGAGGCGGGCCGCAAGACCGGCGGCCGTAATGCCGCGCGCCGCCAGGCGCCGCGCGTCCTCCCGCAGCACGGTGTCCAGCGGCCGCGGGTCCGTGCCCAGGAAACCGCCCGCGCGCAGGGAAGATTCCGCGGAATGCCGAGTTGGGGGGCGCGAGAGCATGGGAACTCCTTCCGGCGGATGCCGGGTCAGGCGAACTTGTCGTAAAAGATGTGGGCGTCTGAAAAACATCGGGCATGCAGGAGCTGGATGCAGGCGCTGATCATGGCCGGGCTGCCGCAGAGATAGGCGTCGGTGTGCTTTCCGGCGTCGGGCGACAGGAGGCGCGCGAGGGTGTCGGTCACCAGGCCAACGGCGCCCTGCCATCCGTCCCCGGGTTCCGGGCGGAGGACGGTCGGCAAGAACCGGAAATCCGGCAGGCGCGCCTCGATCGTCGCCAGGGTGTCCATCAGGAAGAGGTCGGCAACCGTGCGCGCGCCGAAGACATAGCGGACGCGCCGGGGAACGGGGCGCTCGAGCAGGTCGAGAAGCATGGACTTGATCGGGGCCATGCCCGACCCGCCGGCGACGAACAACAGGTCGCGCGCGGCCGGACGCAGGGTGAAGTCGCCGTGCGGCCCGTGGAAGCGGACCGCGGCGCCGACCTTCAGGCGTTCAAAGACATAGGCCGAACCGGCGCCGTGCAATACGCGTTTGACCTCCAGTTCCACCTGCCCGTGGTCGGAGGGCGGCGAGGCGATCGAGTAGCAGCGGTAATCCGGCCGTTGCCCGGGGGCGACGGCCGGGATGCGGAGTTGGACGAACTGTCCGGCCCGGAACGCGATCTCGGCGGGCTCCCGGAGCCGCAGACGGACTTCGCGGATGTCCGGGGTCAGGGCCCGCAACCCGATGACCTCGGCCGTGTAGTCCCGCACCTCGAAACAGGAGGGTGGCAGGACCAGGCGCAAGTCGCGCGTCACGGGCACCTGGCAGGCCAGGCGCACGCCGGCGGCGCGGGCGGCCTCGGACAGCAGCGCGAGTTCCCGCGGCGAAAACGGGCCGGCATCGTCCTGAATGGTGACGCGGCACAAGCCGCAGACGCCATGCCCGCCGCACGCCGATGGCACGAAGACCCCTAGTGTGTTCAGGGCCGCCAGCAGGGGTGTGCCGGTCGGGATAACGGCCGGCGGGCGGTCGTTGATCGTCAAGGTTGCGTTGGATGGCGGCATGGACAGTCCTTGAAACAAAGGATAGCAGCGGCCGGCGGCGCCCGCACGCGAAATCGCCTTGATGGCCGCCGGCGCGGCGGCGTAACATGCGGCGTGGGAACGCCGACCCGCAGCCGGCATTGTCCAGCCAGCTTTGCCGTGGTCCCACGCGGCGGCTACGCAGGAGATGACCCCATGAATGTTCGGACGGCCATCGTGACGGGCGGTGCCCAGGGCATCGGCAAGGCGATTACCCGGCGGTTTCTCGAGCGGGGGATGGCGGTGGTCATGGCCGACTGCGACGCGGAGGCGGGCCGCGAAACGGAGGCCGAGTACCGCCCGCTGGGCGTCCTGCGCTTCCGGGAGACGGACGTGGCAGTCGAGGAACAGGTGCGCGCCCTGGTGGCGGACACCGCGCGGACCTTCGGCCGGCTGGATGTGCTCGTCAACAACGCCTATGCCATCGACAACCGGCCGCCGACCGAGCTCCCGCTCGACGCCTGGAACCGGGTGCTGGCGGTCAATCTCACCGGGCCGTTCCTCTGCGCGCGGCACGCGGCCCCGCACCTGCGGCGACAGCGTGGCGCGATTGTGAATATTGCCTCGACGCGCGCCCTGATGTCCGAACCCAACACGGAGTCCTACTCGGCATCCAAGGGCGGCGTCGTGGCGCTGACCCATGCCCTGGCCATGAGCCTGGCCCCGGAGGTGCGCGTGAACTGTGTCAGCCCCGGCTGGATCGAAACGCTGTCCTGGAAGAAAACCAGCGCCCGCACGACGCCGGTCCTCTCCGAAGCCGATCACCGCCAACACCCGGCTGGACGCGTCGGCCGGCCGGACGACATCGCCGCCCTCGTGGCGTTCCTGGTGTCCGAGGAGGCCGCGTTCGTTACCGGAACGCATATCGTCGCCGACGGCGGCATGACCCGCAAGATGATCTATGTGTAGTCCGGGGTTCCCGGGCGCAGGCGTTTGAGGAACGCCAAGATCGCGCGGAACAGCCGGCGGTAGATGGCCCGAACCTCCTCCGGCGTCATCGGCCCCGCGCATTCCGATCGGGTTCCGTCGGGCTGGAACTCGGCATCCTCCGGCAGGACGACGCGTCCGGACGACGCCAAAATCCCAAGGGCGCGCGGTCCGTCCGCCTCGGCGACCTGCAGCCGGACCCCGCCCGTCACCTGGCCATAGCCGATCGTGAAGGTGGACTCGTCGGCGATCAGGGCCTTGATGCCGTGGTCGGCCAGTCGCGTCCGGGCAAGGTCGGCCTGAGCCAGGTGCGTATAGGTCGCCACGGTGATCATGCCGGTCTCCGACGATGCCCGATGATGCCCGGGACGCGCGTCGGTGTCAAGCGCGCTTGACTCTCGCTCCTCAATACTCTAATAAGGGTCAGCCCTGTATTTAGAACATAGCGCAGCCAGGGACAGTAGCCCCACAAGGTGGAGGTGCGTATGGCGCGGTTAGCGCGAATGAATTACGAGGGTGCGATCTATCACGTGACCGTGCGGGGGAACAACCGCCGAACGCTGTTTGGCGACGATCCGGACCGCCAGCAATTTATGGAGCGGTTGGAAGTCAGCGCGAAGGATTGCGGGGTTCGCGTGTATGCGTTTTGTTTGATGGACAACCATGTTCATCTGGTGGTGGAGACGCCCATCGCAAACCTCGGACGGTTCATGCACAAGCTAGAAACCGGGTATGCCGTGTACTTCAACCACCGGCACCAGGAGAGCGGACACCTCACGCAAGGCCGGTATGGCGCCAAAGTCGTAGCGGCGGATTCCTATCTCCTGGCGGTATTGCGGTATGTGCATTTGAATCCGGTGCGCGGGGAAGGCATGGAGGGATGGTCGCTGACGGAACGGCGGCAACGGCTGCGCACGTACGGATGGAGCAGTTACCGGAGCTACTTGGGAAGGATGGAATGGCTCTGGGTAGAGACCGGACCAGTATTGGCAATGATGGGCAAGGGGAGCGCGGAGCGGCGCCGAGCCGAATTCCGGAGATACGTGGAGTCGGCGTTGCCTGCAACGGACGATGAATTCCAGGCAATCTGCCGGGGGTCGGGCTTGGGTATCGGCGATGCGGAGTTTTTAGCGACGCTTGCTTCCCGCTATAAAGAAACCGCACGAAAGCGGACACGAGCGGAAGACGTGATCATGCGACAGGCAGGTCGGCGCGTCCAGACGGAGAAGGTAGTTGAGGTAACCTGCCGTTATCTCGGAGTGGTGCGTGGTGCGGAACGGGAACGGCGGCGAGGAAGTTGGACGCGTCCGATCTTGGCGCAGATGCTGATCCGGTTCGGCGGCTTGACACAACGCGAGGTGGCGGCGCGATTGGGCGTGGGGACGGGCAAGGCGGTGAGTGCCCAAGTTCAGCGGCTTTGCGTGGCAATCCGGGAGGATCAGCGTTTACAAGGGTTGGTCCGACAGCTGGAATCTGAATTGGGCAAAGAGCCCCTCGTCGCTCAACGCTAAATACTATATACAGGGCTGACCCCAATATTGGAATTGCGCGACGACGGGGGGGGGCGTATCGTAACCGGAATACCCGACACAGGGAGGCACGCGCATGCGCGGAACCGGATGCCGGCGGAGGAGGGTGGTCATTGGCCTGGCCCTGGCCTTGGCGGCGGCCGCCGCGGCGGCCTATCTGCCGGCACTGCAGGCCGGGTTCGTGGATTTCGATGACCCGCTCTACGTCACCGAGAACGCCATGCTGCAGCGCGGGGTGACGCTCGACACCCTGCGCTGGATGGTTACCAGTAAGCATGCCTACAACTGGCACCCGGTGACGTGGCTGTCGCTGCTGCTGGATTTCGAGTTGTACCGGCTGCGTCCAGCCGGGTATCACGCGACCAACATCCTCCTGCACGCCTTCAACGCGGCGATGCTCTTCGCCGTCCTGTGGCGGCTGACGCGCCGGCGCTGGGCGAGCGCCATGGTGGCCGCGCTGTTCGCGCTGCACCCGCTGCATGTCGAGTCGGTGGCCTGGATCAGCGAGCGCAAGGACGTGCTTAGCACGGCCTTTTTCCTGCTGACCCTCTGGCTCCATGCGGGGTACGCGCGGCGCCCCGGGCCATGGCGCTACTTGGCGGTGGTCGGCGCGTACGCGGTCGGGCTGATGGCCAAGCCGATGCTGGTGAGCCTGCCGCTGCTCCTGCTGCTGCTCGACGGCTGGCCGCTCCGGCGGCTTGGCCCGGTGTCCTGGCGCCGGCCGGGCGCGCCACCCGCCTGGCGAGTGCTGCTGGAAAAGGCGCCGCTGGCGGCGCTGGCGGCGGCGTCCTGCGTGGTGACCTACCATGTGCAGAGCACCACCGGGGCCGTCGGCACGTTCGAGCAGTACCCGCTGCCGATCCGCGTGGCCAACGCCCTGGTGGCCTATCGCGACTATCTCTGGCAGATGGTCTGGCCGCTGCGGCTGGCCTGCATGTACCCGTACCGGCTGGCACTGCCCGTCGGGACGGTAGCGGCCGCGGCCGTATTGCTGGGCGCCGTCACGGCGCTGGCGGCCTGGGCTTGGCGGCGCGCGCCGTACTTGGCGATCGGCTGGGCCTGGTATCTGATCAGCCTCGTGCCGGTGATCGGCCTGGTGCAGGTGGGCAACCAGGCCATGGCGGATCGTTACACCTATATCCCGCTGATCGGCATATTTTTGGGAGCGACCTGGGGCATCGCGGCCGCGGCGCGATGGTTGTTCGCGGGCCAGGCCGCGCGACGGCGGGCGTTCGCCGCGCTGGCGGCGGCCGCGGTTGTTCTCCTGGCGCTGCTCGGCTGGCGCACTTGGCTCCAGGCGCGCACCTGGAAGGATACGATCACGGTCTTCGAGCATGCCCTCGCCGTCACGGAGCGGAATTTCCTGGCCCACAACAACCTGGCCAACGTCCTGCCCGGGCACGGCCGTCTGGACGATGCCATCCGGCATTATGCCATGGCCCTGCGCATCCGGCCGGACTATGCCGAGGCCCACAACAACATCGGGGTGGCGCTGGCGCGGCGCGGGAACCTCGAGGAAGCCATCTTCCATTACCGCCAGGCCCTCCGGTTGCGGCCGGACTGCGCCGAGACCTACGTCAACCTGGGCACGGTCCTGTACGGGCAGCAGCGCTACGACGAGGCCATCGGTCTGTTTTTAGAGGCGGTGCGCCTCAATCCCTACCTGGCGAACGCCCACTACAATCTCGGGATTGTCCTGGCGCAGAAGGGCCTGCTGGCGGAGGCCGTCAGCCATTTCGTGGCGGCGCTCGAAATCCGGCCGGACATGCTGGACGCCTACACCAACCTGATCCAGGCGCTGGTGCGCTGCAAGGAATACGGCAAGGCCATGATTGCCCTGCGCGCCGCCGCGCGCCTGTATCGCGCCTGGCCGCCGGCTTTTACCGGCAGCCTGTGGCTGTTGGCGACGCGCGCCGACCTGGGGGCGGCGGAGCGCGCCGAGTTGATCCGGCTGGCGGAACAGCTGGGCGATCCCGCCCGCAGCCGCGACCCGGCATTTCTGGACGCGCTCGGCGTGGCCTATGCCGGCGCCGGCCGGTTTGACGAGGCGCGCCGCGCCGCCCAGCGCGCCGTGGCGCTGCTTGGCGCCGCCGGCGCGGACGACCAGCTCGATCTCGTCGGCCAGCGGCTGGCCCGGTACGAAAACCTCGAACCCTACGTCGAGCGCGACGCGCGCATGGGAGCCGAAACTCCGGAGGCCGCGGCGCCGGCGATTCCAGATTGACTTCCGCGCGCGTTTCCCTATACTCTGGGCGGCGTTGCGTTCAGGAATACAGGCCAAGGAACAGCCGGGACGGCGGGGGCCGGGCGTGCGGATCTGCCGGGAGGGAACGATGAAGCGCTACATCTGCGACGTATGCGGCTATGTCTATGATCCCCAGCTCGGAGACCCGGATCACGGCGTCAAGCCGGGAACACCGTTCGAGGCCCTGCCGGACACCTGGGTGTGCCCGGAATGCGGCGTCGGCAAGGATCAATTCACGGCCGAGTGAACGGGCGGCCCGGGGTGGACGGCCGCGGGCAGCCAACAGCGGGAGCATCATATGGAGTTCAAGGGCAGCCAGACCGAGCGGAACGTATTGACGGCCTTTGCCGGGGAATCCCAGGCGCGCAATCGGTACACGTATTTCGCCGGGCAGGCGCGCCGCGACGGGCTGATGCAGATCGCGGACATATTCGAGGAGACCGCCAACCAGGAGCGCGAGCATGCCCACCGGCTGTTCAAGCTGCTGCAAGGCGGCCAGGTGCGGATCGAGGGGACCTTTCCGGCGGGCGTGGTGGGCACGACGCTGCAGAACCTGAAGGCCGCCGCGGCTGGCGAGCGCGACGAGTGGTCGGAGATGTATCCCGGCTTCGCCCGGGTGGCGCGCGCGGAGGGCCTGGAGCCCATCGCCAAGATTTTCGATGCCCTGGTCGTCGCCGAGCGCCAGCACGAGAAGCGCTATCTTGGTCTGGCCGCCAACGTTGAGGCTGGCACGGTCTTCAAGAAGGACCGCGAGGTGGTTTGGCGCTGTCGCAACTGCGGCTACCTGCACCGCGGCAAGGAGGCGCCGGCCGCCTGTCCCGCCTGCGCGCATCCCCAGGCGCATTTCGAACTGCTGGCCGAAAACTGGTAACCGTTGGCCCCGGGTTCCACCGGAGTGTTTGTCCGCAACCGTTCGTTGAAAGGATCTTGCCATGCTGACTCCGAAGATGGTGGCCGCGCTCAACCAGCAGATGAACGAGGAATACTATTCCGCCTACCTCTACCTGGCGATGTCGGCCGCCGCCACGGATGCGAACCTGCCGGGCGCGGCGCACTGGTTCCGGGTGCAGTACCAGGAAGAGATCGCCCATTTCATGAAGCTGTTCGATTACGTCCATGCCCAGGGCGAAACCGTCAAGCTGATGGCCATCCAGGAGCCGCCGGCGGCGTTCGGGACGATCACGGCAATGTTCGAGCAGACCCTCAAGCACGAACAGCACATCACGGCCTGCATTCACAAGCTGATGACGCTGGCGCAGGCCGAAAAGGATCACGCCACGGCGATCATGCTGCAGTGGTTCGTCAACGAGCAGGTCGAGGAAGAGAGCAACGACAACGCGATCCTGGCCGGCCTCCGCATGGCCGGCGAGAAGGGCGGCGCGCTGTTCATGATCGACCGCCAGCTCGGCCAGCGCAAGGCCGGTTGAGTTCGCGTCGGCGGCCGCGCCCTTCGCGCGCTCTCCGGAAGGCGGCGCCGCAACGGCGGTCTGTAGCGCCATCCCGGGCGGCGTACCGCGCCAGCGAAGCCATGACGCAGGCCGTTCATGGAGACCGTGGCGGGGTGCGCTGGCGGTTGCGGGCGGCCGTCGGTTCGCTGATGGGCGCGCTCCTGCTGGGCGCCGGGGCAGGGGAATACGCGGCTCCCGCGGATCCGTTTCCGGTGGCGGTCGCCTTGGATGGCGATGCGGTCTCCGGCCTGCGGGTATCCGTGCGGGTGACGGTTCCCGGGCAGCACCGTCTGTATGCCGAGGCTTTTGCGGTTGACGCCGTGCCGCCCGTTCGCCTCGTGCCGCTCAACGTTCCGGAGCCCATCCGGTTGCCCGACCCCTTTTCCGGCGGGCACAAGGCCGTCTATACCGGCAGTTTCACGGCGGTCTATGCCGTGGCCGATGGTGCGACCGGCCGTCTGGAAGTCGTGGTGCGGCGCCAGGGGTGCAGCGCGGACGTCTGTTTCCTCCCGACCGCCAGCACCGTCGTGCTGGATGCAACCGCGACGGCCGCGCCGACCGCGGCGGCGGAAAGGCGCGCGGCGCCAGGCGCGCTCCTGGGCCGGTTTGTCGTGGCTGCCCGTCATTCCGGGATGGCGCGCGCCGAGGAGTTTGTCAGGTTCCTCGACGTCGGGCGCGCCGCCGCCGTACGCGGCGCAACGGCCAATGCCGTTGCCGACGGCCGTCCGCGGGGTTCGCTCTGGGGCGTGCTGCTGGCGATTTTGGCCGGCGGGTTGGCGCTGAACCTGACGCCCTGCGTGTTGCCGATGATCCCGGTCAACCTGGCGATTCTGGGCGCCGGGGGCGGGGGCGGGCGCGGTCGCGGGTTTCGGCTGGGCGCGCTGTACGGGGCGGGCATCGCCGCGGCGTATGGCGCGCTCGGACTGATCGTCGTGCTGACCGGCGCGACGTTCGGGGCGGTCAATGCCACGCCGTGGTTCAACCTGGCCGTGGCCGTTCTGTTTGGCGTGCTGGCGCTGGCGATGTTTGACGTCTGGACGCTCGACTTCTCGCGCTTTCAGTCCCGGCTGGGCTCGGCGGGCCGTTCCGGCGGGGCGGCGGCGATTCTCGGGCTGGGGGCGCTGTCGGCGGTGCTGGCGGGGGCCTGCGTGGCGCCGGTGGTGGTGTCCGTGTTGTTGCTGGCGGCGACGCTCTACGGGCAGGGGCGGACTGCCGGACTGGTATTGCCGTTTCTGCTGGGGCTCGGGATGGCCTTGCCCTGGCCGCTGGCCGGCGCCGGCCTGGCGATGTTGCCCAAGCCCGGCCGGTGGATGCGGGGAATCAAAACGGTCTTGGGTCTCCTGATCCTGCTGGCGGCGGGCTATTATGGAGTTGTCGGGGTGCGCCTGGCGCTGCCCAAGACGCCGGCGGCGGCGGACCCCGGCTGGTTCACCAACCTGCCGGAAGCGCTGGGAGCGGCCGAGCGGAGCGGCCAGCCGGTATTTGTGGACATCTGGGCCTCCTGGTGCAAAAACTGCCAGGTGATGGAGGCTACCACCCTGCGCCAGGCGCCGGTCCGGCGGGCGCTCGCGGGATTCATCAAGGTGAAGTTGCAGGCCGAACAGCCGGGGCGTCCGCCGGATCGCGACTGGCTCGAAGCCTTGGGGGTGATCGGGCTGCCGACCTACGTGATTCTTGGGCGGCCGGCGGCGCCGGCGGATGCCGGGGCGATCCCCGGGGAGCGCCCATGATGCCGGCGCGCCGGCCAGTTCGCGCGGTGCGGCGGACGGCCGCAAAACAGCATCCGTGCCCGGGTTGCCGGCGCTGCCAGTGGTGCGCGGCGAGCCGGTGCGCCCTGTGCCGGGGCTGGGTGCGCGCGGCGGCGGCGCCGTCGCCGGCTGGCCGTTCTGTCCGGGCCGACGGATGCCCCAGGGGCCGGGATCGGTGCCGTCCGGTGGGCGAGGGCGGGCGGGAGTCAGGGAGTCGTCGTGGATAATCCGACGCGCCAGGCCATGTGGAATCAACCGCCAACATCCATGCCGCTGACCGTCGTGCTGCTCGGGGCGACCGGGGACCTCGTCCGGACGAAGATTGTGCCGGCGCTGTTCGCGCTGGATTGCCAGGGGCTCTTGCCGCGGTCCTTCCGGATCGTCGGCCTGGCGCGAACGCCGCTCGACGACGCCGCCTTTCGCGCCCGGCTGGGCGGCGACCTGACCTGCCGGTCCCAGCCGGCGGACGCCGGGGCCGAACGCGCGGCCCGGTTTCTGGAGCGATGCGCGTATTGCCAGGGCGCCTATGGCGATCCCGCGGCCTTCGGGGACCTGGGCCGCCGTCTGGCGGCCATCGAGGGAGGGGCCCCGGCGCAGCGGATATTTTACCTGGCCACGCCGCCCGCCGTGTTTGCGGAGGCGGTCGCCGCGCTGGGCCGCAGCGGGCTGGCCGCGGCCGTGCCCGGCGCGCCGCCGCCGCGGCTGGTGGTCGAAAAACCGTTTGGTGTGGACCGCGCCAGTTCGGACGCCCTGGCGCAGGCCATGGCCGAGGTCTTTGACGAGCCGCGCCTCTTCCGCATGGATCACTATCTTGGCAAGGAGGTCATTCAGAACCTGCTGGTCCTGCGGTTCGCCAATCTGGTGTTCGAGCCGCTCTGGAACCGGGATGCCATCGCGTCCGTGCGGATCACGTGGCAGGAGGAGGCCGGGGTGGGGGGCCGCGGCGGGTATTTTGACCAAGCCGGCATCCTGCGCGACGTGTTCCAGAATCACCTGCTGCAGATGCTGGCGCTGGCGGCCATGGAACCCCCGGGCGTGTTTTCGGCCGACGCCGTGCGGGCGGAGAAGATCAAGCTCCTGTCCAGCGTCGAGCCGCTGGCGCCCGGCGACTTGGTGGTGGGCCAATACACCGCCGGCGAGCGCGACGGCCGGCGTTGGCCCGCCTACCGCGAAGAACCGCACGTCGCGCCCGGGTCCCGCACGCCGACCTTCATGGCCGCTCGGCTGCGGGTGCGGAACCGCCGCTGGGACGGGGTGCCGTTCCTGGTGCGGGCCGGCAAAGCGCTCGACCGGCGGGTGAGCGACATCGAGATTCGGTTTCGGCCCGTGCCGGGCAATTTGTTCTGCCGGGACGTCGATTGCCTGCCGCCCAACCGGCTGGTCATCCGGGTGCAGCCGGACGAAGCCATCGTCATGCGCGTGGTCAACAAGTTGCCGGGCATCGGCCTGCGCCTGGCGGAAGGCGACCTCGACTTGCGGTACGCCACGGCCTTCCGGGGGCCGATCCCCGACGCCTACGAACGCCTGCTGCTGGACGTCATCCAGGGCGACCGCAGTCTGTTTGTCGGCGCCGGGGAACTGGCGGCGGCCTGGGATATCGTGACCCCCGCCCTGCAGGACCTCGAACGACGGCGGGTCGTCCCGGACCCGTATCCCGGGGGCAGCCGCGGTCCGGCATCCGCCGCGGACCTCGAGGCGCGCGCCGCGCGCGGCGGGTAGCCCGGGTGTCGGAACCGCCGGTCCCGGTCAAGCCAGGCCGAAGCGCTGTTTGAACCGCTGGAACAGGCTGGCGCGGGCATCGGCGGCCGCGGGGCGGCCGGCGACGGCGCCGGCCGCCGCGCGCGTCCGCTCGCCGCAGACCCGTTCGATCGCCGCCAGCAAGCGCGGTTCGGTATCGAGCAGTACCTTGAAGGCGCTGCGGTCGATTTCCAGCAGGCGGCCCGGCGCGGCCGCCGCGATCGTGGCGCTGCGCGGGGCGCCGGTCAGCAGCGACATCTCGCCAAACAGGTCGCCGGGCCGCAGGGTGGCCAGGGGTCGGCCGTCTTTGCGGACCTCGAAGTCGCCCTCCAGGATGAAGAACATGGTCTCGCCCGGCTCGCCGTCGCGCACGATCTCGCGGCCCGGCGCGACCGTCTGCACCAGGCCGAAGCGCACCAGCGCCGCCAGGCTTTCGGCCTGCAGGCCCGCGAAGAGCGGCAGGGCGGCCAGTTGCCGCGCCGGCCCGGCAACGTCGGGTTCGGGGTCCGGCGTTTTCATCACCAGCGTGCGGATCGGGAAGGGGATGTCGATGCCTTGCTTGCGGAACTGGTACCAGATGCCGCTGTAGACCTCGTCGCGCGCCTGGCGGTGCTCGCCGGGATCGGCGATGAAGTACCCGATCCGGTATTGGATGCTGGACTCCTCGTAGGCGTGCAGCAGAATCTCGGCGGCCTCCTTGCGGATCACGCGCGTCGCCGACTGCAGCACCGCCGCGATCGCCTGCTTGACCTTGAGCGGCGGCGTCCCGTAACTGACGCCGATCGTCAAAAACTCGCGGACCACCGGGGCCGGCTTGCTGAGGTTGACGATGGTCTCGGCGGCGATCCGGCTGTTGGGGATGACCAGGTAGATCTTCTCGGCGGTTTCGATCTTGGTGTAGCGCCAGGTCATTTCGCGGACTTGCCCGCGGCGGCCGTCGACCTCGACCCAGTCGTTGACCGCGAAGGGTTGTTCGAACTGCAGGACCAGGCCGGCAAAGAAGTTGCCGATCGTGTCCTGGAGCGACAGGCCGACGATCGCCGTCAGGATCGCCGAGGGCGTCAGGATGGCCGCCAGGTTGACGTGCAGCACGAGGCGCAGGAAGACCAGCGCGAAGAGCGCCACGATCAGCAGCGCGGCCAGGTCGCGCAGGATGCGGGCCGTTTCGCGATGCCGGTGCTGCTCGAGGTAGCGGCCCATGAACAGCTTGACCACCGCCTGGACCGTCAGGCAGGCCAGTAGCGCCAGTTCGAGGGTCAGCAACCAGGGGGCCAGGCAGGCCGGGAGGCGCAGGCCGCGGCGGAGACCTTCGTAGAGCAGGACGAGCGCCGCGAGTTGCAGGGTGTGGGCCGTGTCGCGCGCCAGGCGCCCGGCGCGCGACAGCGCCGCGGTCAGCGCCCAGAACGCCGCAAACGCGCCCAGGGCGTACGGTAGCCAGGCCGTCAGCGCCTGCGGCATATGGAGCAGAAACGGGACCATACGGACGACCGCGCCGGCTGGAGCGGGTGCCGGACGGGATCAGTATCGCCGTGGCGGAGCGCCGCGCAAGCGAAATCGGCGGGCACCGGGCCTGCCTCAGTGACGCGGGGGTGCGGCTCGGCACCCTGCGCGCCGTAGCGGCGGCTTGACGCGCCGCGTAGGCGGGAGCCTCGCCCTCCAGGTGATCGCGCCTCATCGGCACCCGTGAAGGGCGAGCGTGTGCCCGCCGTAGCTCAACGAGCGCAGGCTGGGTCCCCGCGAACTGTCCTGGTATCCACCCCCGCGTCACTGAGAAGCTGTGAAATA
>CAZEVX010000067.1:0-13855 GCA_964515705.1 uncultured Verrucomicrobiota bacterium
GCCGGCGCCGACCATGAACTGGCCGGTGCGCTTCTCGGCGACCTCGACGACGACGTCGTCGCGCGCCGGGTCGAGGGTCTCGCGGGGGGAACTGGCGACGGTCTCGAAAAAGCCCAGGTTGCGCAGGATGTTCTCGCTGCGCCGGATGCCGACCTGGTTGTAGACGTCGCCGGGCAGGATCAGCAGTTCGCGCCGGATGACCTTGTCGCGGGTGCGGGTGTTCCCGCGGATGTCGACGTAGCGCACGTGGACGAGGCTGCCCTCGACGACCTCGAACACGACGTCGACGATCGGCGCGTCGCGGCGGGCGTTCAGCAGCGGGCGTACGGTCGTGCGCAGGTAGCCGCGGCTCTGGTAGACGTCGCGCAGGTCGGCGGCGGCCTGCTGCAGGCGGTCGAGGGCGGCGAGCTCGCCGCCCGCGAAGGGGATCGAGCGCCGCAGTTCGGCCTCGGGGAAGCGCGCGGCGCCGCGCAGGGTGCAGGCGCCGAGGCGGTACTGGGGGCCCTCCGTGATCGGGAAGGCGGCTTCCAGCTTGCCGGGGGCGTAGGCGGTCACCTCGGGCTCGCCGACGACGACATCGAGATAACCGCGGTTCTGGTACAGGGCGCGCAGCAGGTCGCGGTCGGCCCGCAAGGCATCGGGATCGTAGGCGCCGCGTTTGGTGAAGACCGAGAACAGGTGCCAGAGCCGCGGCTTCATGGCGTCCTGCAGGGCCTGCGGCGGGACCGACTGCTCGGAGACGGCCGGCCGGTGGCGCAGGGCCCCCAGCACGCGCGCCCAGGCGCCGGGCGGGACGTACTGGTTGCCGGGGAAGCGCACGCGCCGCAGGCTGGCCCGCGGCCCTTCGTTCACCGTCAGGGCCACGGCGGCGAACCCATTGCTGGGGTTGACGTCGACGGTCCAGGAGACGGCGGCCTCGTGGAAAAACCGCTGCCGGTATTCCTGGAGCACCGTCCGGGTGCGCACGCTCAGGAGGGCGTCGTCGACCGGGTCGCCCGGCTGCAGGTCGAGCCACTGGCGGACCTTGGAGGCGCCGACGATCTCGGCGCCCACGACCCGCACCTGGCCGTCGAGCCGCGGGCGCGGCGCGACCACGAAGGCGAGGTCGAAGGCCGCAACCCCGGGCACGGGGGTCAGCGCGGCGTCCACGAACGAGAAGCGCCCGGTGTCCAGCAGCGTCTTGATGTCGCGGGCGATGCGGCGCTGGTCGGCCTCGTCCCCGGGGCGCAGGCCGACGTAGGCCAGGACGTAGTCCGGGTCCGGCAGGGCGATGCCGCGGGAGACGACGGTCACGCGGCGGACCGGCGCGGCGCCGAGCGCCAGCGGCGCGGCGGCCAGGGCCAGCAGCAGCACGCGGCGGGCGCGGATCATGACGGCCCTTCGGCGGGCGGCGGCGCGCCGACGCCGGTGGCGGCCAGGGTTTCGAAACGCATCAAGTCGTCGCGGAAGACCAGCTTGACTTCGCCGGTTGGGCCGTTGCGCTGCTTGGCGATGAGCACGCGGGCGACGTTGGGGCCGTCTCCGGCCTCCGGCGCGGCCGGATAGCCGCCGGCGTCGGCGCCCTCGTCCTTGTACTTGTCGGGGCGGTACAGCAGGCAGACGACATCGGCGTCCTGCTCGATGGCCCCGGAATCGCGCAGGTCGGCCAGGCGCGGCTTGCCTTCGCGGTCGCGGGCCTCCGGAGCGCGGTTGAGCTGGCTGAGGGCCAGCACGGGGAGGTGCAGTTCCTTGGCCATGGTCTTGAGCGACCCGGAAATGTGGGCGATCTCCTGCTGGCGCCCCTCGCGGCTGCGGTCCTTGGCGTGCAGCATCTGGAGGTAGTCGACGATCAACAGCGCGATGCCGTGTTTCTTTTTCATGCGGCGGGCGCGCGCCCGCAGTTCGAGGATGTCAAGGCCGCCGGTGTCGTCGAGCGCGATCGGGGCCTTGCTGAACAGGTCGGCCGCCTGGATCAGCAGCCCATGGTTGGCCTTGGAGATCGTGCCGGCGGCGATGCGGTGGAGCGGCACCCGGGCGTGGCTGCACAGCAGGCGCAGCACCAGCTGTTCCCGCGACATTTCCAGGCTGAACATGCCCACGGGGCGCGGCTGGCCGTCGGCGCTGCCGAGAACGACGTGTTCGAGAATATTGAGCGCCAGCGACGTCTTGCCCATCGAGGGCCGGGCCGCGATGACGATCAATTCCTCGTCGTGCAGGCCGAGCAGCATGGCGTCGAGGTCGGCGTACCCGGTGGGGATGCCGCTGTGTCCCTTTTTCGTTTCGTAGATGTGCTCCAGCGTCGCCAGGGTGTCCCTGACGGCCTGCGGCCAGGGGGTGAGCAGGCCATGCTGGGCCTCCGTGATCGAGAAGAAGTCCTGTTCGACCTTGGCCAGGACGTGATCGGCGTCCTCGACCGCGGTGTAGCATTCGCTTTCGGCGTTGCGGGCGCTGGTCACGATCCGCCGCAGGAGATGCTGCTGGCGGACGAGGTCGATGTAATACTCGGCGTGAGCCGGGGTCGGGATGGCGTCCAGCAGGCCGTTGAGGTAGGCCGCGCCGCCGATCTCCTCGAGCTGGCCGCGGGCCGCGAGGCGCTCGGCGAGGGTCAGGACATCCACCGGGCGCGAGGCGTTGGCCATCTCGCGCATGGCCTCGAAGATCAGGGTGTGGGCGCGCAGGTAAAAGGACTCGGGGACCAGCTGCTTTTCGAAGCAGAAGTCCAGCACCTTGGGGGCATCCAGCAGGATCGCGCCCAGGACGCCCCGTTCCGCGGCCTCGTTGAAGAGCGGCCTGCGCTCCGGCAAGGCCGGCGCGCCGGCGGAACGACCCTGGGCGTCCATGATCCTATTCTCCCACGACCCAGACCTTCAGGGAGGCCTCCACCTCGGGATGCAACCGGATTTTGACCGTGAAGATGCCGAGCTCGCGGATCGGCTCCGGCAGCAAAATCCGGCGGCGGTCGAGGTCGAGTCCCTGGGCCTTGAGGGCCTCGGCGATCGTGTGGGAGTGGACCGCGCCGAAGAGATGGTCGTTCTCGCCGACCTTGACGGGAATCGTGCAGGAGAGCTGTTCGATGGTTTGAGCGAGCGCCTGGGCCGAGGCGCGGTCCTTTTGCTGGCGGGCCTCGCGTTCCAGCCGGTGCTTTTCCAGGCGCTTCAGGGCCGCCTGGCTGACCGCCACCGCCAGGTGGCGGGGCAGGAGATAGTTGCGGGCATAGCCGGGGCTGACCTTGACGATCTGGCCTTCCAGTCCCAGTCCCTCGATATCGGTCATCAGGATCAATTCTAACGCCATGGGATGCCGCCTTTCTAACGCACCAGGCCCATGATGCGCGCCCGACGAATGGCGCACGTCAACTGGCGCTGTTGCTGCATGGTGGTGCCCGTGATGCGGCTGGGCATGATCTTGCCGTGCTCGGTCATGAACTTCTTGAGCAGTTCCGCATCCTTATAGTCGATTCGGCGGATGCCCTGCAGGTAGCGGCAGCGTTTTTCCTCCGAAAAAAACCCGTATTGGTCGCGGGATTTCCGTTTACGGCTGGTCTTCTTGGTGCGCTTCACGTGTTCCTCCCGATGCTCTGGTTCCGCCGGTCCGGCGCGGCCGGGCCTAGAACGGCAGGTTGTCCTCGTCCTTTTTAGTGCCGTGGTCCGTCGTGCCGGTGTCCGCGGCGCCGGCCTTGGCGTCGCCAGCCTCTGGCGGCCGCGGCGCCTCCGGCTCCGCCGGGCGTTCGCTGCCGTCCACCGGGCGCTTCGCGCGGTCCAGGAACTGCAGGCGGTCGGCGGTGACGCGCAGGCGGCTGCGCTTTTCCCCGTTGCTGTCTTCCCACTGGTCGAGGCGCAGGGAACCCTCCACCAGCACCGCGGACCCTTTCTTGAGGTATTTCCCCGCCGTTTCGGCCTGTTTTTCCCAAACGGTGATGTCGACGAAACAGGTATCCTCTTTCATCTCGCCGCCCGCCGTCCGGTAATTGCGGCTGACGGCCAGGCCCAAATCGGCGACCGCCTTGCCGGAGGGGATGTAGCGCACCTCGGGGTCGCGCGTCAAGTTGCCGATCAAAAACACGCGGTTCATGCTGGCCATGGATGGTCCTCCTTGCGGTCGGCGGCGGTCAGGCGGGCGTGGCGCCCTTGGGGCTCTCGGGGGCGGCGCCGGCGGCCGGCGGCTCGCGCCGCGGGGCGACGGTGATTTGGGCGCGCACGATTTCCTCGAGGAAGCGGATGCGCTCCTGGAGCGCCGCCAGACGGCTCGGGTCCAGCGCGAACGTCACCAGCACGTAAAACCCGGAATCCTTCTTTTTCAGGCGCCGGGCGAATCCTTGGCGGCCGAGCCGGGTGATCCGATCGGCCGTGCCGCCCAACTTGACGATCTCGGCGCGGATCTTGTCGAGGCGATCGTCCAGCGTCTGCTCGTCGATCGGCGCGGCCAAGATAAACAACCCTTCGTAGTGCTTCAAGTGTGCCTCCTCATGCTTGCGCGTTAAACTGCGTCATGGCGCTCTCGATCCCGTGCGCCAGCAGGTGCTCGGCGGCGTCCACCGCCCGGGCGATCATGGCCGCCACGGGTTCGCGCGCCGCCGCCGGAAACGGCGCGAGCACATAGGCCATCAAGTCGCTCGCGCCGTCGGCCGGCCGTCCGATGCCGAGCCGCAGGCGCACACAGGTGTCCGCGCCCAGCGCCGCCAGCACGGACGCCATCCCGCGGTGCCCGCCCGCGCCGCCGCGCGCCCGCAGGCGCACCCGTCCCAGCGGCAGATCGGCGTCGTCCAGGATCACCGCCACGTCGTCGGGCGCCAGCCCCATCGACCGCGCCAGCGCCGCGACCGGCGGACCGCTCTCGTTCATGAAACACGACGGTCGCGCCAGCACCACCTGTCGTCCTCCGATCTCGGCCCGCGCGGTGCGGGCCGCCACCCGCAGCCGGCGGCGCAGCGTGGCCCCGTGACGGTCGGCCAACGCCTCCACGACCGCTCCCCCGACGTTGTGGGGGGTCGCCGCGTAGGCCTTGCCGGGATTTCCCAGCCCGACGATCAGTTTGACCACGGCGGCCTCCTGCGATGGTCGGGTGCGGCCGCGCGCTTATTCGCGTCCCTTGCCTTTGGCGTCCTTGGATTTCTCGGGCTTGGCTTCGGCCTCCTTGCTCTTGGGCGCGGCGTCCTTGCCCTTGGCGGCGCCCTTGTCCTTGCCGGCGGCCGCTTCCCCGGCGGCCTCTCCGGCCTTGGCCTCTCCGGCCGCTTCGGGCTGCGCGGCCGCCTCGGCAGCCGCTTCCTCGGCGGGCTTGGCTTCTTCCTCGACGTGTGGCGCCAGGACCGCGGCCACGGCGATGTCCGGCGCGGTCAGAACCGCCATCTTGGCGGTGTCGACGTGCAGGTCGCGGACGAAAAGGCTGTCGCCGATCGACAACCCCGCGACGTCCAGCACCAGTTCTTTGATGAGGTCGGCCGGCAGGCATTCGACCTCGACGGCGCGCAGCAAGTGTTCGAGGACGCCGCCCTGCTGGGTGACCCCGACCGGGTCGCCCACCAGGCGCACGGCCACCGGGACGCGCAGCTTGCGGGTCATGGAAATCTCGAACAGGTCCACGTGGGTGAGGTGGTCGCGCACGGGGTCGCGCTGGACGGCCTTGAGGAGCACTTTGCGCGCCGGCCGGCCATCGATCTCGAGGTCCAGGATCACGTTTTCGCCCGCCCGCCGACGCAGGAACATCTCGAAGGCGTGGCGCTGGAACTGGATTGGCTGGGACTGGCCCTGGGCGTCGTAGACCACCGCGGGCAGCCAGCCGTCCTGGCGCAGGCGCCGGACGCGGCGCGACCCGGTCAGAGACCGCGGAACAGCATGAAGACTGGCGACGGGCATTGCCTGGACCATGACGGACTCTCCCGCTGGCTAAATGTGGAACAGGGACGACACCGATTGGTTGCTGTGAATCCGGCGGATGGCTTCTCCGAAGAGGTCGGCCACGGACAGGACCTCGACGGGCAGGGCGCCGGCCGGCATCCGCAGCGGCACGCTGTCGGTCACGACAAAGGCGTCGATCGGCGCCTGCTTGAGGCGCTCGAAGGCCTCGGGGATGAAGACGGCGTGCGTGACCGCCGCGATGATGGAGCGGGCGCCGGCCTCCTGCAGCAGGCGCGCGGCGGCGCAGAGGGTTCCGCCGGTGCTGATCAAGTCGTCGACCATCAGGCAGGTCTTGCCGCGCACGTCGCCCACCAGGGTGTAGGATTCGACTTCCGTCGGGCTGGTGCGCTGCTTGGCGACGATTGCCAGGCCGGCGTGCAGCAGGCGCGAATACTGGTAGGCCATCTTCATGCCGCCGGGGTCGGGAGAGACCACCACCAGGTTGGGGTAGGCCTTGTCCCGCAGGTGCTTGACCATCACGGGCGTGGCGTAGAGGTGGTCCACGGGGATGTCGAAAAATCCCTGGATCTGCTGGGCGTGGAATTCCATGGCCAGCAGGCGCGAGGTGCCGGCGGCCACCAGCAGGTTGGCCACCAGCTTGGCGGTGATCGGCACGCGCGGGCGGTCCTTGCGGTCCTGGCGGGCATAGCCGAAGAACGGCATCACCGCCGTGATGCGCGCCGCCGAGGCCCGCCGCATGGCGTCCATCACGATCAGCAGTTCCATGACATTGTCGTTCGGCGGGTGGCAGGTGGGCTGGACGACAAACACGTCCTTGCCCCGGATGTTGTCCTCGATCTGCACCGAGAACTCGCCGTCCGGAAACCGGGAAATCCGCATGTTGCCGAGCGACATGCCCAGATGCCTTGCGATACCCTCGGCCAAGGCCGGGTTGGCGCTGCCGGAAAACAGTTTCAAGACCGCTCCTTTACCCTGTGCCGTGCCCGTTGCCGCACTGCTTGCCCGACCAGGATTCGAACCTAGACTCTGGCCTCCAAAGGGCCGTGTGCTGCCATTACACCATCGGGCAGACGGGCCATAAATAAAAAACCGCCGACCGCGCCCCGCCCCCGTCCGGGACGCGTCGTCGGGCGCGCCGCTCACACGCCGCGAACCACCGCGGTCCAAATCGGGCACTCCAGCGCCGCCCGCGCGGCGTCCCCGAGGCGGCAGCCGTGATCCGCGTCGCGGACCACGGCGAACAGGGTGGAGCCAGAACCCGTCAACTGTACTCCAAGTGCACCCTGCCGCTCAAGCACTTTTTTTATGTCTTCCAGCAGGGGGTATTTTGCGAAGACGGTCGGGGCCAGGGCGTTGAACAGGCCGGCGGCCACCCGCTCCGGGTCGCCCCGCTGCAATCCCGTCACCACCTGGGCAATTCTATTCCCGGCGTCGGCGTCCGTCAAGCCGCACGCATAGCGCCGGTAGACGTCGGCCGTCGAGACGCCGAAACCGGGATAGACCAACAGTATCCAGAGCGGCGGGGCGTCGCCGCGCTCCACGGGAGTGATTTGCTCCCCGACGCCCTCCATGCAGAGCGTTCCGCCATGGATGAAAGCCGGAATGTCGCAGCCCAGCAGCACGCCCATTGACATCAGGTCGGCGGCCGACAGGCCGAGGTTCCAGAGGTGGTTGAGCCCCTTCAACACGGCCGCGGCGTCGGAACTGCCGCCGCCCAGTCCGGCGCCGACCGGGATGTTCTTCTCCAGGCGGATGTGGACGCCGCCGGGGTACCCGGCGGTTTTCTTCAGTAGGCGCGCGGCGCGCACCGCGAGATTGGTGTCCGGCCGGCACCAGGTCTGCGCCCAGGGTATCCCCGGCAACGTTAGATCGGCGGGGGCCTCCAACTCGATGCCGTCGTCGCGGCGTTCGAGTTGCAGGCGGTCATGCAGCGACAGTGGCAGCAGCAGGCTCCGAAGATCGTGGTAGCCGTCCGTCCGGCGCCGCAAGATCTCGAGCACCAGGTTGACCTTGCCCGGCGCTTGCAACTCGAGCGTGTCCATGACGGCCTCGCGTCTGCCGGTCACAAAACAGGGGGCGTTTATCCGGCAGCCGTCCCTAAAAGTCAACCAGAAACAGGACTCTTAAATCCCGGTTAATCCGCATACTGGCCCGAATCATGCTCCATGGATTTTGGCCTAGGGTTCGGTTCTTTGACAACGGCAACGCAACGGAATACCCTGCCTGGCTCGTGAAGCAGACCCGCCTGCGCTTCCCTTCACAGATAGCTTGGAGTTACGGCTCCACCTAATTGCGTGGGAATATTGCGGCGTCATACCACGACTGATGGTGGGGTATTCTGTTTTCATCCCCATTGAAAGTGCTCATCCCGGCGTCTCTGATTCGCAAAAATGACAATGATGATGTTTGTTGTTGTCACGGCATGGGAAAAGAGTACCATGCAAATTTTTCACAATGAACTTGGACCCGTTGACGCTGAAGGATTGGCAAATCGCCGAGGCGGCTGAGGCGCGCATGAAGCCGCCGGCGCGCCTGGCGGCGGAGCTGGGACTCGATCCCGACGATCTGATCCCCATGGGCCGAATGGTGGCCAAGGTGGATAGTCCGCGGGTGCTGAGTCGCTTGGCGAACGCGCCCCGCGGCCGGTATGTGGACGTGACGGCCATCACTCCGACCCCGCTCGGCGAAGGCAAGACCACGACGACCATTGGCCTGATCCAGGGGCTGGGACGGCTTGGCCACCGCGTCGTCGGGGCGATCCGGCAGCCGAGTGGCGGACCGACCTTCAACATCAAGGGCTCGGCCGCTGGCGGCGGCCGGTCGCAGTGCATCCCGCTGGCGCCGCTCTCGATCCGGCTGACCGGCGACATTGACGCCGTCACCAACGCCCACAACCTGGCCATGGTGGCGCTGACGGCCCGCCTGCAGCACGAGCGCAACTACGACGACGCGCGCCTGGCGCGCCTCGGGCTGCGGCGCCTGGACATCGACCCGGCGCGGGTGGAGTGGCGTTGGGCGATGGATTTTTGCGCTCAGGCGCTGCGCCGCATCACCATCGGCCAGGGCGGACCGATGGACGGCGTCGAGATGGGGTCGGGGTTTCAGATCGCGGTCTCGAGCGAGGTCATGGCGATCCTGGCGGTGGCGACCGACCTGGCCGACCTGCGGGCGCGCATGGGACGGATCGTCGTCGCCCACGACCGGACCGGCCGGCCGGTCACCACGCGCGACCTCGAGGTGGACGGCGCGATGACTGCCTGGCTGACGGAGGCCATCCATCCGAACTTGCTGCAGACGATCGAGGGGCAGCCGGTATTCGTGCATGCCGGTCCGTTCGCCAACATTGCCATCGGCCAGAGTTCGATCATCGCCGACCGGCTGGGCGTGCGGCTGGGGGAGTACCACGTCACCGAAAGCGGGTTCGGCGCCGATATCGGGTACGAAAAGTTCTGGAATCTGAAGTGCCGCCTGTCGGGGCTCCGTCCGGACGCCGTGGTGCTGGTATGCACCGTACGCGCCTTGAAGATGCACGGCGGCGGGCCGGTGGTGCGTCCCGGTCGGCCGCTCGACGAGGCCTATCGGCGCGAGGATCTGGGCCTGCTCGAGCGCGGCGGCGAGAATCTGGCAGCCCACATTGCGATTGTCCGGCGCAGCGGCGTGCGGCCGATCGTGTGCCTCAATCATTTTGCGACCGACACCGCCGCCGAAACGGCGCGGGTGCGCCGGATGGCCGAGAACGCGGGGGCGCTGGTCGCGCACTCCCGGCACTGGCTCGAGGGCGGCGACGGCGCCCGCGAACTGGCCGAGGCCGTGGTGGCCGCCGCGCGCGAGCGGTCGGACTTCCAGTTCCTCTACGGTCCCGAAGTGCCGCTGCGGGCGCGGATCGAGCGGATCGCCCGCGAGGTCTACGGCGCGCGCGGCGTGGTCTATACCGACGCGGCGCGGCGCAAGGCCGAGGCACTCGAAGCCGATCCCGCCAGCGCCGGGTTCGGCACCTGCATGGCGAAAACGCATCTCAGCCTGTCGCACGATCCGGCGTTGCCGGGCCGCCCACGCGACTGGGACCTGCCGATCCGCGACGTGCTGGTGTACCGCGGCGCGGGATTGATCGTGCCGGTGGCGGGCGATATCAAGCTGATGCCGGGGACGGGTTCGAACCCGTCGTTCCGCCGCCTGGACGTCGAGGTCGCGACCGGCCGTGTGCAAGGATTGTTCTGATCGGTGAAACGCATCTTGAAACGCCTTGGGCGGGTGTTGCTGCGCCGGGTGCGGCGCCGCGCGGCGCCGCACGCCGTCTCGGCGCGCGCCGCCGCGCCGCCGGCATCCGCGCAACGCCCGGCGAGCGACGGATCGGCGGCGATCACCCCGGCGGTCCCCAAGGGCCCGCCGGCGCGTCGTTCCGCACCCCCGCCGGTCGCCGGCCGGACGCGGTTCCACGACCTGGATTTGCCGGAATCGCTGCTGCGGGCGGTGGCGGATCTCGAGTTCGACTATTGCACGCCGATCCAGGCCCTGGCCCTGCCGCCGGCGCTGGAAGGCCGCGACGTCGCCGGGCGCGCCCAGACGGGGACGGGTAAAACCGCGGCCTTTTTGATCGCGGCTTTTACGCGCTTCCTGCGCCAGCCGCTGGCGCGGCCGGCGCCGCCCGGCACGCCCCGCGGCCTGGTCCTGGCGCCGACGCGCGAACTGGCGATTCAGATTCACAAGGATGCCCTGGAGCTCGGCCGGCACGCGAATCTCCGGGTGGCCGTGGTCTACGGCGGCATGGATTACCGCAAGCAGCAGCAGGCGCTCGAGCGCGACCGGGTGGACTTGGTCGTGGCGACGCCCGGCCGCCTACTGGATTTCAAGTCCAAGGGCGTCCTGAACCTGTCGCGGGCCGAGATTCTGGTCGTGGACGAGGCCGACCGCATGCTGGACATGGGCTTCATCCCCGATGTCCGCCGAATCGTCTACAGTCTGCCGCCCAAGCACCGCCGCCAGACGATGCTGTTTAGCGCCACGCTGTCCCCGGATATCCTGCGCCTGGCCTCGGCCTGGATGGTCGAGCCGGTCATGCTGACCGTCGCCCACGAGTCCGTGACGGTCGATCAGACTGTCCAGAAGGTCTTTTCCGTGGCCGCCCGCGACAAGGTTGCCCTGCTGCTGACGCTGCTGCGCCGCGAGCCGGTCGAGCGCATGCTGGTCTTCCGCAACCGGCGCGACGGGGTGGACCGTCTGACACGCGCCCTGGCCGCGCATGGCGTGGCGTGCGCCCCGCTCTCGGGCGATGTGCCGCAGGACAAGCGGCTGCGGATTCTCGAGGGCTTCCGCGCCGGGCGGATCCAGGTGGTGGTCGCCACGGACGTCGCCGGGCGCGGCATCCACGTCGAGGGTATCAGCCACGTGGTCAATTATGACGTGCCCTACGAACCGGACGATTATGTCCATCGCATCGGCCGCACCGGCCGGGCCGGCGCGGCCGGCACGGCCATTACCTTTGCCTGCGAGGAAGGCGCGTTCTGCATGCCGGCCATCGAGACCTTCATCGGACGCAAACTGGTCTACGAACAGGCCGCCGAGGACTGGCTGGTGCTGCCGCCGCGGCCGGCCGGCGGGCCGCCAGCCGGCGAGGACCTGGGGCCGGTGTCCGCGCCGGTCGAACGGCCCGGGCGCGGCGGCGGGCGCGGCAGCAGCGGGCGCGGACGGCCGCCGGCCGGCGGGCGGTATCGGAGCGGGCCGCGGCCGCGGCGCTGAGACCCCCCGGGGTGCCGGCGGGGCCAGCGCGGATGCCTAGGCCGGGCGCCAGGCCCACAACGCCACCGCCACGGCTGCCGCGGCGTTGAGCGACTCGATCCCGTGGGCCAGCGGAATTGCCACGCGCCGGCATCGGCGCCGCAGGGAGTCGGGCAGGCCGAGCCCTTCCTGTCCGGCCACCAACCCGTACGCCGCCGGCCGCGGGCCGCCGGGCAGCGGCGTCCCGCCCATGTCAAGGGCGTAGAGCGGCGTCTCGCAGGCAACCAATCCGTCCAGCGCGGGCCCCGCCAGCAACGGAATGGCCCAGACCGCTCCGGCCGAGGCGCGCACGGCTTTGGGCAGCAGGGGGCAGGCGGCTTCGCGCGTCAGCACCACGCGCGCCGCCCCGAGCCCGGCCGCCGCGCGGATGGCTGCCCCCACGTTTTCCGGATCGCCGAACGGCAGGAACAGCGTGCAGCCGGGGGGCCAGGGCGCCTCCGCCGCAAAGACCGGCAGCTCCGGCGCGCGCAGGACCAACAGCGCGCCCGGAACGCCGAAGACGTTGACGTCCCGGAACCGGTCGGCGCTCAGACGAATCCATGGCAGCGGCGCCGTTCCAAACGAGGGGCCGGGCATGGCCGGGTCGGTCACCCAGGCGGCGAGCCGCCCGGCGTGCCGCCGCAGCAGGTCGGCGGTCAGGCGTTCGCCGCCCGCCAGGCAGGCGCCCTGCGCGCGGATGCCGCGGGCGGTCTGCAGCGCCATCAGGCGCTTGAACGCCGGGTTGGCGGGGCTGGAGATGATGGGAGGCCCGCTCGTGCTCATGGGTTCGGTGCCGCGGCCCATCGGCCGCCTCATGCCATCCGCCGGACCATGGCGTCTTCCGCGCGGTGGAGCTTGTCCATCAATGCCCCGGCATCCTCGGCGGCGCGGACGGTATCCCGAAAATCCGGCTGCTTGGCCAGCAGGCACAGCCGGGACAGGACGTGCAGGTGCAGACGGTCGTCCTGGCAGCAGATCAGGAAAAACAGGTCGCTTGGCTGGCCGTCGGGCGCGCCGAACGGGATGGGGTGGGGCGCCAGGCCGAGACCGAGGAACGATTCCACGAACAGGTAGGGGTCGTGGTTGCGGGGGTGCAGCAGGGCGATGCCGTCGGCCAGGCCGGTCGAGCACAGACGCTCGCGTTCCTGCAGGCTCGCCAGCAACTCGCGCGGGGAACTGACCAGTCCCGTGCGGTCGGCCAGGACCACCATGTCGCGCAGTACGGACGGCTTGGTCCGGGACGCCAGGCGCGGCTCGATGGCCTCGCGGCGGAACAATCCGCGCAACAGCAGGGCTGGCATGCCGGCCTTTTCCCGGGCGCGCTTCGACGCGGCGCGGCAATAGGCGGCGAGCGGCTTGGCGCCGAACCCGAGAATGCGTTGCGAAGCCCAGGCGTCCACGTCCCGGCGGCGAAAGACCAGCCGGCTGCCGGCGCGCTCGCAGGGTATCGCGTCGCGCCGCACGAGCGTGGACACGTCATCCGGCTCCAAGTGCAGGTAGGCGGCGACTTCCTGGAGCGTCAGCGTGCGATAGGGCACGGCTATTCCCCTCCCGGAAAGACCGGGTGTCCGGCCGTGCCGACTCCGCCGGCGCCGTTAGGGAGCGGGAGTCGGGGCATTGGTCGGAAAAGGCATCCGGATGCCCATCGGGATATCGGGCGCCAAGGCTTCGAACTTCTTCTTGAGCGCCGTCAGTTCGGCGTCCTGGGCCAGCAGGGCGTCGATCTTCTTCTGCAACTCGCGCATCTGCGCCTGGAGTTCCTTGATGGATGCATCGTCCTCGTAGAGCCGGGACTGGCGCGCCTGGATCCGGCGATTCAGGTCGTCGAGTTCCGAACGCGCCTGCATGCTTTGGCGGACCACCGCCGGGTCCACCGTGATCGGCTGGAACAGCGGCGTTTTGCCCGCCAGGAAGGGCGGCGCGGGCTGCGGCGCCGGCGCGGATGCCGGCGGGGTCTCGGCCAGCGACACCAAGCCCGTCGTCAGCAACGCCGCTGTCAAGATCCCAAGATGCTTCATGACCGTTCCCTCGGGGTAATGGATATCAGAGGGGCCATCGCGTTTCTGATTGCTAGCCGACAGTCTAGCGCCGGCGCCGCCGTTGGCAAGGCCAAAAAGTGTTTTCTGGCTGTTGGCGGTGGCCAAGCCAGGGTGTCAAACACATCAGGTAACGCCGCGTGAGGCCTGGCGGCTCACCGCTGGATGCCAACCCCGGAACGCCCCACGGACGTTGTAGGCCGGCTGCCCTCACCGGGCGTGCTCATCGGT
>CAZEVX010000068.1:0-13824 GCA_964515705.1 uncultured Verrucomicrobiota bacterium
CTGCGCGCCGTAGCGGCGGCTTGACGCGCCGCGTAGGCGGGCGCCTCGCCCTCCATGTCCTCCCGTCGGTCAGCGTGCATGCGTTCCTTGACGAATCCACCTGGAGGGCGAAGCTGCGCTGAGCCGTTCCCCTGCACGGATCGCGCCGGGAGTGACCGCGAACAAGCGCAACTCCCGCCAATCATGGGTGCCGTGTGGGACTTGACGGCGACTCGCCGGCCAACTACAATTTGCATTTTGGTGTCCATCATAGACGGCCTAACGATCAGGAAGGAACGGCATGAGTGGCAAGCAACGGACGATCGATACCCTCCTGGGCGCCCTGACTCCGGAGGAAAAGGCCGGACAACTCATGGTGTTGGGGTTGAACGGGACCATCTCGGACCCGGACACCGAGCGGTTCATCGACGCGTATTGCGTCAGCGGCCTGCGCACGTCGCCCTATATCCGCAAGTTTGTGCGCTACCTGCCCAGCGGGGCGCCGGGCATCCAGAACGTGCTGCGTCCGCCCCGCTTCGGCGAGAAGCTGTGGGAAGAAACAATCCCTGCCCCGTCCCTGCGGGCTTCGGAATACGCGGCGCTGCTGAACCGCTTGCGGCAGCGCGCCCTGGACCGGCCGCACGGCATCCCGCTGCACACGGCGATCGACTACGAGAGCGGCTCGGGCTCGAATTACGTGCCGCCCGGTCTGGTCACCCTGCCGGCGCCCATGGGGTTAGGAACGCTGGGCAGTCTCGATCTGATCCGGCGGGTCTATGCGGCCGTCGGACGCCAACTCAAGGCCATTGGCTTCGACCACGTGCACGGGCCGGTGGTGGACGTGAACACTAATCCGCGATGCCCGGAAATCGGTCCGCGCTCGTTCAGCCCGGACCCCCAGGTGGTCACCGACTGCGCCCGCGCCGCGCTCGCGGGCTGGAAAGAGGCGGGCGTGATCGCCACGCTGAAGCATTACCCCGGGCGCGGCGCCTCCTCGGCCGACAGCCATTTCGGGCTGTCGGGGATCGATATGCCCCGGGACGTCTTCTATCAGGAGCATCTGCTGCCGTACCGCGTGCTCTGCAAGGAGCAGGCGGTGCCGGCCGTCATGCCCGCCCATTCGATCTACCCGATGCTCGATTCCTCCGGCGAGATCGCCACCGTTTCCAAACCCATCCTCACGGGCATCCTGCGCGAGGAATTCGGGTTCGACGGCGTCATCACCACCGATTCCATGACCATGGGCGGGCTGATGGCCAAGTACACCGTCGGCGAGGCGGTCGTCAAGGCGGTCGAGGCCGGGGTGGACCTCTTGCTGCTGAAGGACGACAACTGCCTGCGCTACGAGGCGCACGCGGCGCTGACCGATGCCATCCGCTCGGGGCGCTTGTCGGAGGCGCGGGTGGCCCAGTCGCTGCGCCGTATCTGGTCGCTGAAGTGGGACTACGGGCTGTTCGAGAACGGCGGCCTGGTGGACACGGATGGGTTGGACGAGCGGCTGCTGGATCCCGCCCCGCACGCCGCGAGCGCCGAGGCGGCCGCGCGCGTGATCCGCGTGGCGCGCGACCGTGCCGGCGTGCTGCCGCTGCGGCGCGACCAGAAGATTCTGCTGGTGGACCGCGTCGAGAGCACCCAGCTCATGGCCAACGATTCCTGGAATCACCCGGCCATGTTCTGGGAATTCATGCTCCGGCAAGCGCCCGGGGTGAGCTACGTGGATTATCAGCCCAAGACCATCGCGGCCGTGGATAAGGTCATCGCCCAGGTGGCGCCCGGGGCCGACGTGATCGTGGCGACCAGCCTCTACAGCCGCAACGATGTCGAGAACGTCGAGTCCTTCCTGGTGGGCCTGAAGCGGTTCGGCAAGCCGGTTGTCTTGGTAAGCACCAATCCATATCCCATGGCCGTGCCGGAGGCTATCGATACCGTCGTGCTGAGCTGGAGCCTCATGCGCGATGTCCTCGATGCCGTCAGCCGGTTCTTGTTCCAACCCATCGCCCGGTGACGGCCGTTCCGCCGTCCTGTGCGCCAAGGACTCTCACGCCATGACCGATGAACTCATCAGCGAATTGACCGCCCTGCGGACCGCGCGTGGCGAACCCCGCCGCCTGGCGCTGGCCCTGGACTTTGACGGGGTCTGCAAGCTCTTTACCGACCATAAGCACCAGATCATGTTTACGGGGCTCTTTCTGAACCTGCGCGAGCTCCAGCGCGTGCCCTTCGACGAGTATCGCAAGACCTACATTGACATCAACTTCCGCTCCGCCGACTACGCCGGCAAGGAGCGTTTCCTCTGCGCGGCCGCGGTGGCGCGACGCCTGGCCGACGAGGGGCACGACTGCCGGCTGCCCGGCCTGCAGCGCGCGGTGTCCGAGCTGCAGGCGAAAGGCCTCAAGCTCAACGAGCAAAATTTGCTGGCGTATGGTCAGGAACCGGACGTCGCCCGTGCCCTGACCTGGAGCCGCGAGGTCAACGAACGGGTGGCGCAGCTCTCGGAAATCGGACTGACGCCCGGCCTGCGCGAGCACATCCTCGGGCCGTTCGAGACCCGGGCGGACTTTTATGTCGTCTCGACCGCCACGGAGGCGCCCTTGCGGGCTTCCCTGGAAAAGGAAGGCATCATGTTCATCCGGCGGTATATTGGTCAGGAGACCGCCAGTAAGGCGGAAGCCCTCATGGCGCTGAGCCGGTGCGGCTACGCGGCCGTGGCGATGTTCGGCGACAGCGTCGAGGACGCGCGCGCCAGCCGCGCAGCCGCGGCGGCGGCGCCGCGCGAGGTCCCGCTGGTCTTCGTGCCGGTGATCCCGGGCGATGAGCGGCGGTCGTTCGAGGCCGGCCGGCGGATTCTCGATGCCCTGTCCGCGGGACGCCGTGCGGAGGCCGAAACAATCAGCCGAGATCAGGAACAAGCCTTCCAGGGCCGTGAGGCTGGCTCTCAGGCGCTGTCGCCGATGACGATCCGCGCCGCCATTTGATTGTCCGCGCCAACGCGAGCGCTGCGCGGGCGACGTCCATTCGCGCAGTCCTCGCCTGGCCGATCTGTCAGGCGTTCGATACTTTAAACTTTAAGTCTGACCCTCATTGACCAGCGAAGGATTTACGATCGCGGCGCCGTACGCGCCGGCCGGCGACCAGCCGGCGGCGATCGCGGCGCTCTGCGCGGGCCTCGCGGCCGGGCGCCGCTTCCAGACGCTCGAGGGCGTCACGGGCTCGGGCAAGACCGTTACCATCGCCAACGTCATCGCCCGCTGGGGGCGCCCGACCCTGGTCATCTCGCATAACAAGACGCTGGCCGCCCAGGTCTACCAGGAACTCAAGGACTGTTTCCCGCGCCAGGCCGTCGAGTATTTCATCAGCTATTACGACTACTACCAGCCGGAAGCCTACATTCCGCAGACCGATACCTATATCGAGAAGGACGCCTCGATCAACGAGGAAATCGAGCGCCTGCGGCTTTCGGCCACCGATGCCTTGATGAACCGCCGCGACGTGATCGTCGTGGCCTCGGTGTCCTGCATTTATGGCCTGGGATCGCCCGAGGATTACCGCGAGATGCTCGTCCGCGTGGCGCCCGGCGATGCCCTCGACCGCGACCGGCTGCTGCAACGCCTGGTGGAGATCCAGTACGCCCGCAACGATCTCGAGCCGCAGCCGGGCGTCTTCCGCGTGCGCGGCGAGACGGTCGATATCTTTCCCTCGTATGCCCGCTACGGCGTGCGCGTGACTTTCGACGGCGAGACCGTCGCGCGCGTCGAGCGCTTCGATGCCGTCACGGGCACGGTCGAGGCGCGGCTGGCGGCGCAGACGATTTCCCCCGCCCGGCATTTCGTCATGCCGTCCAACCGCATCGCGGCCGCCCTTGGCCGCATCGCGGCCGAACTCGAGGAACGCGTCGCCTGGTTCGAGGCGCATCGCCGCCTGCTGGAAGCCCAGCGCCTGCGTCAGCGCACCGACTACGATCTCGAAATGCTCCGCGAAATGGGCTATTGCGCCGGGATCGAGAACTATTCCCGCCACCTCAGCGGGCGGGCGGCGGGCGAGCCGCCGGCCACGCTGCTGGACTATTTCCAAGGCGAGTATCTGACTGTGCTGGACGAATCGCACGTCACCGTGCCCCAACTGCGGGGCATGTTCCATGGCGACCAGTCCCGCAAAAGCGTGCTCATCGAGCATGGCTTCCGCCTGCCCTCGGCGCGCGACAACCGCCCGCTGAACTTCGAGGAGTTCCTGGCGCGCGTCGGCCCGGTGATTTGCATGTCGGCCACGCCCGGCCCCTTCGAACGCGAGCTGGACGCCAACCCCGTGCCCCAGATCGTGCGCCCGACCGGCCTGCTCGACCCGCGCGTTGCGCTGCGGCCGCTGGGCGGCCAGGTGGACGACGTCATCGCCGAAATCCGCCGCCGCGCCGCGCGCCGCGAACGCGTCTTGGTGACGACCCTCACCAAGAAGACCGCCGAGGATTTGAGCGATTACCTGCGCGACGCCGGCCTGCGGGTGACCTACCTGCACTCCGACATCGGCGCCCTCGAACGTATCGAGGTCCTGCGCGGCCTGCGCCAGGGCGAGTTCGACTGCCTGGTCGGCATCAACCTGCTGCGCGAGGGTCTCGACCTGCCGGAGGTGTCGCTGGTGGCGATCCTCGACGCCGACAAGGAAGGCTTCCTGCGCTCGGAGACCGCCTTGATCCAGACCGCCGGCCGCGCCGCGCGCCACGCGGACGGGGAGGTCATCCTGTATGCCGACACGGTCACCGACTCGATGCGGCGCGCGCTGGCGGTCATGGAAACGCGGCGCAAGATTCAGGCCGCCCATAACGCCGCCCATGGCATCACCCCGCGCGGTATCCGCAAGGATATCCGGAACGGCCTGGCCGTGCGCGCGCCGGGCGCCGGCGACGTGGACCGGCGCGTGCTGGCGGCCGCCGGCGCGGACCTCGACCTGCACGCCGCCATTCAGGACATCGAGCGCGAAATGCTCGAGGCGGCCGCCGCCCTGGAATACGAGCGCGCCGCCGCGCTGCGCGACCAGCTCGCCGAACTGAAACGCGCGGCGGCGCCCGTCCGCTCGCCGGGCGGCTCACCGCGCCGGAATGCCGCCCGGACCGCGTCCCCCGCCGGCAGGCCGGTCGCTCCCGGCGGCCGCCGGCCGCGGCGCGCCCCGGGGCGTGTTGGCGGCCGAAGCGCCCGCCCCTGAAAGGTCCCGGCGCGCCGCCTGCCGAATGGTTTGACGATCCGCCACCGGTAGCGTTAGACGGCGCGCCGTCGCATGGCGTGGCGTCGGATGCGGCACTCGCGGCGCTCCCAGGGGAACACCACCCAGACGCCGGCGGGCACCGCGGCGGCCGAAAACTCCGGGGCGCCGGCGCCGAGCTTGCGGTAGAGCGTGGCCATGGCCAGCGCCGCCGGCCGGCGCCGGCGCAGCCGGCGGACGGCTTCCCGCAGGGTGGCGCCGGAATCAACGATGTCGTCCACCAGCAGCACGCGCCGGCCGGCCAGCGGAACGCGGATGGGTTCGATCGCGACGCGGCCGAGCGGCCGGGTTCCCTCGTAAGCGCGCGCGCGGACGGCATAGAGGTCGGACACCGCCAGCGCGTCCGCCAGTAGCCGCGCCGGAACCATGCCGCCCCGCAGCAGGGTGACGATGCAGTCCGGGCGGAAGCGCGCCGCGCGAATGGCGCGCGCCAGCGCCGCCACGCAGGACTCGACTCGCGCCCAGGATACGCGCTGATACGTCATGCGGCACAGTCCGGTCGTCAGCGCACCGCGGCGGTCCGAAAGAGGTCGGCGATCGTCTCCGCCCGGCGGATCGGCCGCAGGGCGCCGGAGGTTGTCAGCAAAATCTCGGCGCTGCGCAGGCGGTTGTTGTAGTTGTGCCCCATGGCATAGGCATGGGCGCCGGCGTTGTGGATCGCCAGCAGGTCGCCCACTCGCAGGGCGGGCAGGCGGCGGTCCTTGGCGAACTGGTCGTTGTTTTCGCAGAGCCGGCCGACGACGTTGACCGGGGCGCGGCGTCCGCGCAGCGATTTGCCGACCGCCGTCACGTGGTGATAGGCGTCATAAATCGCCGGACGCGGCAGGTCGTTCATTCCGGCGTCGATGCCGACAAAGGTTTTATGGCTGCGCTTGATGACGTGCACCCGGCCGACCAGCCAGGCGGTGTCGGCCATGAGCCAGCGGCCCGGTTCGGCCATCAGGATCGGCGCGGCCATGTCGAAGCGGGCGCACTGGCGGTCGAAGGCGCGGCGAATGCCGCGGGCGACGGCGTCCAGGTCCAGGCTGGGCTGATCCGGGCGATAAGGCACGCCGAACCCGCCGCCGATATTGAGGCGCTCGAACGCGATCCCGAGGGCGCGGTGGACGCGGCCGGCAATCTCCAGCAGGCGGTCGGCGACGGCCTCGAAATACCGGACGTCCAGGACGTTGCTGCCGGTCATGGCGTGCAGGCCGAAGCGGCGGACACCCCAATCCCGGGCGCGGCGGAAGGCCGTGACGATGTCCCGGACCGGCACGCCGTACTTGGCGTCCGGCCCGGCCAGCACCAGGCTGCGCATCCCGCCGCGGGCGATCCCGGGGTTGACCCGGAACGACAGGAAGTCGGGGAGTCCGATCCGGCGCACGGTCGGCAGCATGCTGAGATCGTCGAGGTTCAGGAGGAACCCGCCGGCGCGGCGCACGAACCGGAACTCGTCCGCCGTGGTGTAGTTGCCGGTGTACATGCCCGCGGCGCCGAGCCGCCGGGCAATCCAGGCCTCCGCCTCGCTCGAGGCGTCGGCGCCGAAGCCTTCCGAAAAGATGATCCGCAGCAGGTGCGGGTTGGCGTTGGCCTTGACCGCGTAGAGCGGCGCGCAGGACGGGAAATACCGGCGGAACGTCCCGCGAAAGGCTCGGCAGTTGGCGCGGATGCGCCGTTCGGAGTACAGGAAGAACGGGGTCGGAAAGCGCCGCGCCGCGCGTTGAATCGCGGCGGTCGGCAGGACCACGACGTCAGGATTGGGGCGCGCGGACATGGCGGGAAGGGCGCGGACGCCGCCGACCAGGTTCAGGCCGAGGGCGGCGCCGCAGCGCCGTCGGCCGGATCCGCCTCGGCGGGCGCGGGGGGATCCATGGCCGGTGTCGGTTCCGGGTCCGGTTCGGCGGCGGGCGCGACGCCGAAGATGTCGGCACAGCACTCGTCGAGGATGTCGAGAGCCTCGTCCACTTCCTGAATCTTGACCGTCAGGGGCGGCAGGAAGCGCAGCACCTGGTCCGCCGTCGTGAGGGAGATCAGACCGGCATCGAGCAGGCGCTCTTCCAGCGGCCGGGCGGGTCGGTCGAGCACCAGCCCGAGCATCAGGCCGAGCCCGCGCACGGCCTTCACCTGGCCGGCCTGGTTGTACTTCCCGGCCAGGGCCTCGAGTCCCTTGCGCAGACGGGCGCCCATGTCCGAGGCGTGCTGGAGCAAGTTCTCCTGGGCGATGGTGTCGAGGACCGACTGCGCCGCGGCGCAGGCCAGCGGGCTGCCGCCAAAGGTGCTGGCATGCGAGCCCGGCGTCAGGACGTCGGCGACCTTGGGGGCGGCCACGACCGCGCCGATCGGGAAGCCGTTGCCGAGCGCCTTGGCCAGGGAGAAGGCATCCGGGGCGATGTCCGCGTGCTGGAAGGCAAACCACTTGCCGGTACGCCCCATGCCGCACTGGACCTCGTCGCACAGCAGGAGCAGGTCCTGGTCATCGCATAGTTGCCGCAGGCCCTGGAGGAATGCCGGCGTCGCCGGAATCACGCCGCCTTCGCCCTGCACGGCCTCGACCAGGATGGCGGTCGTTCGCGGGGTGACCGCGGCCTTGACGGCGTCGAGATCGTTGTAGTCCGCGTGCACGAAGCCCGTCGGCATGGGCTCGAATCCCTGTTGCAGACGGGCCTGGCCGGTGGCCGCCAGAGTCGCCAGGGTGCGGCCGTGGAAACCGCCGCGCAGGGTAATGATCTCGAAACGGTGCCGCGCGGCGCCGTAGCGCCGCGCCATTTTGATCAGCGTTTCGTTGGCCTCGGCGCCGGAATTGCAGAAGAAGCACTTGCCGCCGCCGGCCAGGCCGGCGAGCGTTTCGGCCAGGCGCCCCTGCGGCTCGGTGTAGTACAGGTTGGAGACGTGGGTCAGGATATCCGCCTGTCGCCGGACGGCCTCGACCACGGCCGGGTGGCCGTGCCCAAGGTTGATCACCGCGATCCCGGCGACGAAGTCCAGATACACTTTACCGTCGGCATCCCAGACTTTCGTGCCGCGTCCGCGCACGAGCGCCAGCGGGCGGCGTGCATACGTGGGCATGACGACGCGATCAAACTGCTGCATTAGGTCTTGGCTGTTACTCATCGCGCAGGATCTCCGTACCGATGCCTTGGTCTGTGAACAGTTCGAGCAAGAGCGAGTGCGGGGCGCGGCCGTCCACGATGTGGACCTTGCGCACCCCGGCGTCGAGGGCGTCCAGGGCGCCGCGGATTTTCGGCAGCATCCCGCCGGCAATCACGCCGTCCCGAATGAGCGTGTCCACCTCGCGCCGCCGCAGCGTCGACAGCCGCGTGGCCGGGTCCGCCGGGTCGCGCAGCAGGCCGGGAACGTCCGACAGGAACACCAGCTTGCGCGCCTGCAGCGCCCGGGCAATGGCGGCCGCCGATTCGTCGGCATTGATGTTGTAGACCGCGCCGTCCGAACCGCGACCCAGCGGCGTGACCACCGGCACCATCCCGGCCGCCAGGCAGGCCCGGATCGGCTCGGGGGTGACGCCGACGATCCGGCCGACGAATCCCAGGTCGGCCGGCTGCCCGGTGGCCGGGTCGCGCGCCGCCAGCTTCTCGGCCCGCAACAGGCTCGGGCCGTGCAGGCCGGTGGCGCGCGCGCCGCGCTGGACGAGCGTCTCGACGATCTCGACATTGATCTCGTGGTTGAGGACTTCTTCGACGATCCGGATGGCCGCGGCGTCCGTGACCCGCAAGCCGCCGACGAAGGTCGGCCGCAGGCCGGCCGCCGCCATGCGCCGGGAAATGGCCAGGCCGCCCCCGTGCACGAGCACCGGGCGCAGACCAACGCAGTCCAGGAAGGCGGTATCGGTCAGGATGGCGTCGTGGCAGGACCGTTCCTCCATGGCGCTGCCGCCGAACTTGATGACGATCGTTTCGCCGCGGAAGGCCTGGATATAGGGCATGGCCTCCAGCAGGACCTGGGCTTTTTCGACGAGGGCGTGCATGTCAGGTCATGTAGGCGGCGTTGATCCGCACATAGTCCGGGCTGCAATCGCAAGCCGTCATGGTATAGGTCGAGCGGCCGAGGTGCAAATCAATCTCGAGGCGGAATTCCGGGCGCGACAGGACGGCCCGCAGGGCGTCCGGCGGCGCGTTGGCCGGGCGGCCGTCGCGCACGGCCACGATCCCGTCGTAGGCGATCTCGACGCGGTCGGGGTCGAGGGCCGCCCCGGAGTAGCCGGCGGCGCACAGGACGCGGCCCCAGTTGGGGTCCGCGCCGAACCAGGAGGTCTTGACCAGCAGCGAGTTGGCCACGGCGCGCGCGACGCGCTCGGCGGCGCGCCGACCCGGCGCGCCGCGCACGGCCACGGTGACGAGCTTGGTGGCGCCTTCGCCGTCCTGCACGATCTGCCGGGCGAGATTCGCGCAGACAGCGCCGACGGCGCCGCGGAAGCCGCGCCAGGCGGCGTGGCCGGGTCCGAGCGCCGGCAGCTCGGCGGCCCCGTTGGCCAGAAACAGGGCGGTGTCGTTGGTGCTGCGGTCGCCGTCCACGGACATCCGGTTGAAACTGCGGTCCACGGCCGCCCGCAGGCAGGCTTGCAGGTCGCCGGCCGCGACGGCGGCATCGGTCGTCAGAAAGACCAGCAGGGTGGCCATCCGCGGGTGAATCATGCCGGCGCCCTTGGCCATGCCGCCGACCGTGACCGTGCGGCCCGCCACGGGCAGCGCCACCGCGGCTTGTTTCGGCCGCGTGTCCGTGGTGAGGATGGCCGCGGCGGCGTCCGCGCCGCCGGTCGGGTCAAGCGCGGCCATGGCGCGGGGCAGCCCGGCCTCGATCGCCGCCATCGGCAGCGGCTTGCCGATCGTGCCGGTCGAGCAGACCAAGACCTCGCGCTCCTCAACGCGGAGCAGCGCGGCCGCGAGCCGCGCCGTGCGCCGGGCGTCCTCCAACCCCTCGGGCCCCGTGCAGGCGTTGGCGCAGCCGCTGTTGACGACGATCGCCCGGGCGCCGCCGCCGCCGGCGAGGCGCTCGCGGCCAAGGCGCACCGGCGCTGCCACGACGCGGTTGGTGGTGAACACGCCGGCCACCGTGGCGGGGCGGTCGGAGACGATCAGCGCCAGGTCCCGCCCGGCGGCCTTGATGCCGGCGGCAATGCCGGCCGCCCGGTATCCACGCGGCGCGGTGATGCCGCCCGCCGTCAGGGTATCGGGAGCCTTCATGCCATGCCTGGACTGAACAGGCCCGCCGTTCGACGTCCGGCGGACAGGATTTGCGGCGCCGGGGACCCGGCGGGCCGAGCGGTCAGCGTTTCGAGAACTGGAAGCGCTTGCGGGCACCCGGCTGGCCGGATTTCTTGCGCTCCTTCATGCGGGCGTCGCGGGTGAGAAGCCCGCTGTGCTTGAGGACCTCGCGCAGGGCGCCGTCGGCGCGCACGAGCGCGCGCGCGATGCCGTGGCGCAAAGCGCCGGCCTGGCCGACCGGGCCGCCGCCGCGCAGCGTGGCGCGAACATCGTACTTGGCGTCGAGGTTCGTCAGCTTCAGCGGTTGCAGCGCGTAGTTGCGGATCGAGATCGAGGGAAAATAGGCCTTGAAGTCCCGGCCGTTCACGGTCAGGGCGCCGCTGCCTTCCTGGAGCCACACGGAGGCGACAGCTTCCTTGCGCCGCCCGGTGGCCTGAATCGCGGGGGACGTCGTCGTTGCCACGGGCACTCTCCTTAGGCGAGGGGTTGGGGGGCCTGGGCGGCGTGCGGGTGCTCCGCGCCGGCGTAAATCTTCAGGCGTTTGATCGTCTGGCGCATCAACCGGTTTTTCGGCAGCATGCCGTGCACGGCCTCGTAAATCAGGCGCTCCGGGTTCCGGGCGCGCACCTCGGCGGCCGTCATCCGCTGCAGCCCGTCGCGGTATCCCGAGTAGCGATGATAAATCTTGTGCTCCTCCTTGGAGCCTGTCAAGCGCACCTGGCGCGCGTTGATCACCACAATGTGCTCGCCGGTGTCCACGTGCGGCGTGTAGAGCGGCGTGTGCTTGCCCCGCAGGCGATTGGCAATGACGACGGCCAACCGGCCAAGCACCTGGTTCGAGGCGTCGATCACCGACCATCGTCGTGTCACGGCGCTGTCCTTGGGAATCGTCGTTTTCATGGGTTGCTTTCCTGAAAAAACAAGAAAGCATAGCGCGCCCGGCATGCGTGTCAACCAAAAAACGCGGAGGGAATGAGATTGCCTGGCCCGGCGGCGGCGCCTACAGTATCGAGCGGTGTCCGTTCCCGCCGCAAACCCGTGCGAAAGGAGTTCCGATGACGTCCGTGCAGAAGGAGTTGGTGCGCTATGGCCGCAAGATCGCCGCCGCCGGCTTGGTGGCGGGAGCCGGCGGCAACATCAGCGCCCGCGACGGGTCGCGGGTCTGGATGAAACCGAGCGGGCTGGCGCTGGACGAGATGGTCCCGGCCGACCTCTGCGGCCTGGACCTGCGCAGCGGGCGCCAAGTCTGCGGGCGGCGGCGCCCAACCTCCGAGTTCAACATGCACCTGGCGGTCTACCGCGCGCGGCCGGACGTCGCCGCGGTGTTTCACACCCATTCGCCCTGGGCGGCGGGCGTGATCAGCGCGGGCGTGACGCTGCGCCCGATGTTCGCCGAGTTCGTCAACGATCTCGGCCGCACCGGCACGGTGCCGTATGTCACGCCCACGACCGAGCGCCTGGCCGACGCCGTGGCGCGGCGCATCGCCGCCTGCGACACGCTCTTCATGGTCAACCACGGGGTGCTGGCGGTCGGAGCGACCCCGCGCCAGGCATTTTTCCGGGTGGCCGTGGTCGAGGACGCCGCCAAGTCCCTGGTGGCCGCCTGCGTCGTTGGCCGCCCGCGCTTTCTGACCCGGCGGCAGGCGCGCGAGTTGCTGGCGCTCGATGCCGTCCAGCACCGCACCCGCATGGCGGCCGCCCGCTGACGGCCTCACGCCGGCTGGACGGCCGCCCAGGCGCCGCTGGCGCGCGAGGCCAGGGCGGCTTCCAGCACCCGCATTTCGGCGTGGCCGGCCTCGAAGTCGGGCGGCGTACGGTCGGCCGAGCGACCGGCGCGGCGCTCCGCGATCGCCTGGTAAAAATCCCCGAACAGGTTGAGCACCGCGTCCATGTAGCCCATCGGATGTCCGGAGGGCAGCCGGGCGTAGCGCCGGGTGGACTCGGCCTGCAGCAGCGGCGATTCGATCAACACCTGGTTGGGTTCCTGGCGGTGGCCAAGCCACAGCTCGGCCGGCCGGTCATGGCTCCAGGCCAGGCCGCCCTTGGCCCCGTAAACCTGAAGGTCGATCGCGCACTTGCGTCCGGCGGCCAGCTGGCAGGTCGTGAAGGTGCCGCTCGCCCCGCCCGCGAAGCGCAGCAGGAGCGCGCCGTACTCGTCGAGCGACACGGACACGTCGTCGAGCGGAACGTCCGCCGCCGCCGCGAAGGTCAGCGTGCCGCCGTGCCGCGGCCGCCGCCGGACCGGCAGCAGGGTGCGCAGTTCGGCCATGACTTCGCGGATCGCCTGCCCCGTGACGAACTGCGCCAGGTCGCACCAGTGGCTGCCGAGATCGCCCATGATGTTGGAAGCCCCGGCCTGGGCCGGGTCGAGCCGCCAGGAGTAATCGGTCGGGTACAGTAGCCAGTCCTGGAGGAAAGACCCCATGACGTGGTAGATCGCGCCGAGGTCGCCGCGCGCCACGCGCGCGGCGGCCTCCTGGACGACCGGGTAGTAGCGGTAGCAGAAGTTAATGCCCGTCACCAGTCCCTGGCGCCGCGCGAGGCGCACGAGGTCGCCCGATTCGGCGGCCGTCAGGGCCAGCGGTTTTTCCGAAAGCACGTGTTTGCCGGCCAGCAGCGCCTGCTTGTTGATCGCAAAGTGCAGGTGATTGGGCGTGCAGGTGTGAATGACCGTCACGGCCGGGTCGGCCAGCACCGCCCCGGCGTCCGGATAGACCCGCGGAACGCCGAAGCGCCGGGCGACGTCCGCGGCCAGCGCCGGGTTGGCGTCCGTGATGCCGATGACCTTGATGTTCGGCAGGCGCAGCAGTTGCTCGAGGTGCACGACGCCGATGTACCCGGTTCCGATCACCGCGACTTGATGCATGGCGGGTCTCCTGGTGGGGGGGATAGGGGAGCGCGTGGGGCTTGGCCGCGGCCGACGTTCGACCGCCCAGCGCGACAGTTCCGCATCCGGCGTGTCGGCCAACGTCCGTGTGATCTCGAACGCGGGGCGGCCGGTGGTGCGCCGCCCAACGCCGCGCCCGGTTCCGCCGGGCGCGGCAACTCCCGCGGGCGCGCCATCCAGTCGTCGAACGGCGGAGGCGGAAGACGCAGGTCGTCGTCGCGCATGGTCTCGGGGCTCCCGCGGCGGCCGTGGCCGGAAATGCCGACGGCCGTCTGATGCCATCACTATACCGGGGCCCGTGCCGTCGCGCACGTCTTTTTCAACAGCACGGCCGGCGTCGCCAGGGCCGACCGGCCCGCCGGAGTCCGCCGCGAAGGTTCCCGGTCGTCCGCCATGACGGGACGGGCGGCCGCGTGTTCCGCCCCGATTTGCGGGAGTTGCACCTTCCCCTGTTGCCCAGTCAGGCGCCAGACCGTGCGCCTGCGGCTCGGCAAAGCCTCGCCCTCC
>CAZEVX010000069.1:0-2640 GCA_964515705.1 uncultured Verrucomicrobiota bacterium
GCATGACATCCGTGGCGCGCATGATGCCGTCGACCAGCGAATGGCGGCACCCGTAGAGATTATCGAACTTCGACTTGGTCACCGAATCGTTGACATTGATAGCCGGGACCCGGAGTTCGCGGCGCGCCAGCATCTGGTAGAGGCGGTGGACGCCCGTGGTGGTTTCTTCGGAAATCCCGCGCAGCGCGGGCATCTGGCGGTGAAAGCGCCGGGGATCGCGCCGCAGGGAACGGCGCAACTGGGCCAGGAGCGCGGCCTCGTCGCGGCTTTCCGGCTTGCGGCGCAGGCGGTCGGGCCGCTCCTCGGCCTGGTAGCCGAGGTGCACGAACAGCGTCGCGTCGCCGCCGTCATCCAGCAGGGAGGTGGGCCCGAGGCCGCGTCCCCAGTCCAGGGAGCGGTCCAGGTAATCCCAGTACTCCGCCAGGGTTTCCCCCTTGCGCGCGAACACCGGGAGACCGCGCACGGCCAGGGCGGCCGCGGCATGATCCTGGGTCGAGAAGATATTGCAGCTGGACCACCGCACGCGGGCGCCGAGCGTCTGGAGCGTCTCGATCAGCACGGCCGTCTGGATGGTCATATGGAGCGAGCCGGTGATCCGGGCGCCCCGCAGCGGGCGCGTCCGTCCGTACTGGCGCCGCAGGGCCATCAGCCCGGGCATCTCGGTTTCGGCCAGCAGGATTTCCCGGCGTCCCCAGCCGGCCAGCTTGCGGTCGGCCACGGCGCAGCGCAACGCGGTCTGGTCGTTCATGTCACAGGGCATCCTTGAGAGCCGCAACCCGATCCGTTCGTTCCCAGGTGAAGGCCGCCAGGTCGCGGGTGCGCCCGAAGTGGCCATAGGCCGCCGTGGCCTCGTAAATCGGGCGGAGCAGATCCAGATGCCGGATGATCTGGGCCGGCTTCAGCCCAAAGACGCGCCGCACGGCGCGCTCGATGGCGGCTTCCGGCACGCTGCCGGTGCCGAACGTGTCCACGAAGACCGAGACCGGCTCCGGAAACCCGATGGCGTAGGCCAACTGGATTTCGCAGCGGCGGGCGACCTTGGCGGCCACGATGTTCTTGGCGATGTAGCGCGCCATGTAGGCGGCGCTGCGGTCCACCTTGGACGGGTCTTTGCCGGAAAACGCGCCGCCGCCATGGCGCCCCATGCCGCCGTAGGTGTCGGCGATGATTTTGCGGCCGGTCAGCCCGGTGTCGCCCTGGGGGCCTCCGACCACGAACCGGCCGGTGGGATTGATCAGGAACCGCGTCCGGCCGGTCAGAAACGCGGCCGGCAGCGCCTTGCGGACGATCGTCTCGATCACGGCCTCGCGCAAGACACGGTAGGAGACGGCGGGATCGTGCTGGGTGGAGATGACCACCGTGTCCACGCGCACCGGCCGGCCGTCCTCGTAGGCGACGGTCACCTGCGATTTGCCGTCGGGCCGCAGGAACGGCAGGGTCCCGCGCCGGCGGGCTTCGGCCAGGGCGCGCGTCAGCCGGTGGGCGAACGTAATCGGCATCGGCATCAGTTCCGGGGTCTCGTCGCAGGCGTATCCGAACATCATGCCCTGATCGCCGGCGCCCTGCTCCTTGAAGAGCCCCTGGCCGGCCGTGACGCCCTGCGAGATATCGGGCGACTGCCGGTCCAGCGACACCAGCACGGCGCAGGAGTTGGCGTCGAAGCCGGCGGCGGCGTCGACGTACCCAATGCGCCGGATCGTGTCCCGCACGACGTCGGCATAGTTGACCGTGGCGCGGCTGGTGATCTGGCCGGCGATCACCGCCATGCCGGTCGCCACCAGGGTTTCGCAGGCCACGCGGGCCCGCGGATCCTGTCGCAGGTTGGCGTCCAGCACGGCGTCGGAAATGGCGTCGGCGATCTTGTCCGGATGTCCTTCGGTGACCGACTCGGAGGTAAACCAGTGCAGTCGTGCAGCCATGTCGGCGGTCCTCGTTGTTGAAGCCCGGGCGGACCCAGGCGCATGGAACGAACGTGTATTTATACCTTCAGGGATCGACCAGTTCAAGGATTTCCGGGGCGATTTTTTGCGCCGATTCCCGGGAAGACTCCTGCACGTCGGTGGCGGACATGGAGGTCAAGGCGCGTTCGGCCAGGTCGCGCGCCTCGGAGAAGGTGATCCGGCGGATGGCATCCTTGATCAGCGGCACCCGCGCGGCGGCCACGCTGAGTTCGTCGATGCCCAGCCCCACGAGCAAAGGCACCAGCAAGGGGTCGCTGGCCATGCCCCCGCACAGGCCCGTCCACAGGCCGCAGCGGTGGGCGGTGTCGATCGTCTGCTTGATCAAGCGGAGGATCGCGAGATGCGTCGGCTCGTAGAGATAGGCGACGCGCTCGTTGCCGCGGTCGATGGCGAGGGTATACTGGATGAGATCGTTGGTCCCGAGGCTGAAAAACGCGACATAGGGGGCCAGCCGGTCCACCACCAGGGCCGCCGACGGAACCTCGATCATCGCCCCGACCTCGAGGTGCGGATTGAACGGGTAGCCCTGCTCCATCAACTCCCGGCGGGCCTGGTCGAGAATCGCATGGGCGCGCACCAACTCGTCGAGGTTGCTGATCATGGGGTACATCAACCGCACGTTGCCGACCACGCTCGCCCGCAGAATCGCCCGCAGCTGGGTGCGGAAAAGGCCCGGCTG